>JALOAH010000159.1 GCA_023228865.1 Porticoccaceae bacterium
TGTGGGCTATCCTCACAGCCGCAAATTCAACTCGTCGCTTTGATCAACGGCGGTAGGCCAGCATGACTTTTTCGAAAGACTGGCAATATTTTTCCAGGTCATCTTGGTCTGCCATCAGCCACATCAATGATGAGATCATCAGGCGTTTGTCAATGATGTCCTCTGCTACCTGGTTGCTTTCGATGCGGTACATGCTTTCCGGCACTGTCCAGAGGCGTTGTCTGTACATCGGGGCGCCCCAGCCCTCGGCAACGCCGGTCAATCCTTCGGCATGCAGCGCTTTGAGCACTTCAGTTCTGCCGATGCCGTCCTTGAGTTGCGTGGGATCAAGGATCATGGCGTAGACATAGTAGCTTTGGATGGTGGCCAGGCGCCCGCGTGCCTGTACTTGCAAGCCGGGCAGGGCATTTAAACGTTGACGCAGAAAAGCGGCACTTTTCTCGCGCAGTCGCGTTTCAGCTTCAAAGTGCTCAAGTTGGCTGAGCAAGATCAAGGCCTGGAAATCGGTGATCCGATAATTCTCGCAGATCAGTCCTATGGGCGGTGGTGTGCCACTCTCGCCTTGCTTGGCGCCTCGTGCATAGCCGATATGCGAAAGTCTTCCCAGGATATCTCCCAGTTCCAAGTCGTTGGTGATGCAGGCACCGCCTTCACCGCAGGCCATCAGCTTGCTCTGCTGGAAGCTGAAGCTGCCGACATCGCCAATGGTGCCGACGTGTTTACCATCCCAGCGCCCGCCGTGCGCATGGGCGCAATCCTCGATCACGCGCAAGTCATGTTTGCGGGCAATCGGCATGATTTTTTCCATGTCCGCCATGGAACCGAAAAGGTGCACCGGGATGACCGCCTTGGTTTTGGCGGTGATGGCGCTCTCAAAAGCGGCTGGGTTCATGCAAAGAGTGTCCGGTTCGATATCGACTACCACTGGGGTGGCGCCACAGGAAACCACCGCGGTGCCGGTGGCCAGCCAGGTATGGGCCGGAACAATGACCTCGTCACCTTGGCCAATGCCAAAGGCGCGCATGGCGCATTCCAGAGTGACAGTGCCATTGGCCATCAGGATCGATTGCGCGGCACCGGTGTACTCGGCAAACTTCTCGTTAAAAAGAACTTCCTGTTCACCATAGAAAGACCATTTGCGGCTAAGGTACAACTCCGACAATTTTGCCGCTACCTCCGGGCAAGTCGGTGGCCAGGCAGGAACGCTTTTCGGCGCTTCTGAAAATACTGGCTTGCCGCCATCAATTGCTAGTTTTGTCATTGCTTGTCTCCTTTTTTCTGTCGTGAATTTTCGAGGCAAAAAATATCTATCGGCTCACAAGTATCTCACCAGTTTTCTCCCAGGATGCGTTCAGCGTTGCGATATAGGATATTGCGCATATCGTCCTCGCTGATTTTAGCTGAGAGTACGCCACCGATGCCCTGGAACTCATCAAACCAGGGCATATCGGTGCCGTATAGAATCCGTTCACTGCCGACTGCCTCGACCAGCATCTCGATGATGCCGCGCTCGCCGGGTATGGCGGTCAGCTCAAGCCAGACGTTGCCTGGGCTTTCAGTGACGACTTTCCGAGCGTATTCCCAGTCGCCGTAGATGCTATGCCCCATGAAGAATTTGGCTTCCGGGTATTTTTGCGCGACCTCGAGCATGATTGGGCCACCATTGAAGGGGCAGCCGCCCCAGGTGTGATTCAACACCGGCAGGCCGCGCTCCTGGGCGAAGTCCAAGGCGTATTGATAAGCTTTGTCATTGACTGCAATTTTATGATAGCCAGCAAGGAATTTAAGGCCGACAGCGTATGGTGCCCACTGCTCGAATTTCGCCAAGTCCTCTCGGATGTACTCGGGAAAATGCGGATTTATGCCCACGTACATACGCAGATGTTCCGGGAACTGTCGGCACATCTCATAGGCTTTTTGATTGCGCAAGCCACCCCAGAGTACCTCATGATGTGAGAAAACCAGGCGCTTGACACCGGCGCGTTTCAGATGCGCGACCACGTCGGCTGGCTCACATCTTTTAAAATAGATGGCGTAGTGCGACCCCATGTGTCCATGCATATCATAGACCGGGAAGTCGGCATGGCCATGTTGCCAATATGCCTCGGCGATCGAACCAGGTTTTTTCCAGATGGAGTTTTTCATAGTTCGGCTCCTTTCAGCAAGCGGTTAAGGTTTTCGCCGGCAATCAAGGCGCTGTCCTCTTCGCTCAGTCCGTTATGGCGCAGCTGCAACATTCCGTTGCCATGATTGTAGCGTGGCAGTCCGCTGCCGTAGAGGATGCGCCGCGCGCCATACTTCTCGGCCAGGTCGCGAATCCCCTCCGGCACCCAGTATCCAGCCGTGTCCATGTGGAAACCCTCATAATTTTCCAACAGAGGGCGCAAATTGCGGTCGGAGCCCCATTTGCCGACTGACTCGAGGTAAATGCAGGTGAGGCGGGGGAACTCTTTCATAAAGGCATAAAGCTCGGCCCATTTTCCGGCGAAAGCATCAAGCAAAACCGGAACCTTGCGTTCGGCCGCCGCGTCGAGAATTTTGCTTAGTGTCAAGCGGCATGGCACATAGCGATGCTCAAAAGGCGACAGAGTGACGGCGCCAACGCGGGCGGCTTTCATCTGCGAGAAAAAAACATCCGGTGCGGGAATCTCATCGCACTGAGAGGGAAGGATGCACCAGACACCGCAGAGGCGTTGCTCCTTGTCCTCATGCAAAAATTCGCTGATTCTCTCGTTGTTGGTCAAAGCTCCCTTGATAATATTGGTGTGGCGTATCAAGGCCTTGCCTACTCCATAGTAATCCATTTCGGAGACCAATGTTTGCACATCGGGCAAACAAGCCTCACCGGCTGAGCCAGCCCCCAGACGGCAGTTGCAATCATAAAACAGAAAATCTTTCATTGCGGCACGCTCCTTTCTGCTTGCTGCTAATAATATCTTGCAAGATAAAATAAAAGCAATATATAAAATTTGCGAAAAGTATATCAAAAGTGAGGTTTAAACAAAAAAAGGCGTTTTTTAGCAAGCGCCTAGCGACTTGTTTTTCGTGGTAAAAAAGAAAAATTGAGAGCTTCAGTACGGGTATCTGTCATTTTTGTCGGACGCATTATATTATTAATTTCGTTATGGGTCAACAAAGAAGGATGTACTTATGGACAACATGGATTCAGTAAGTTTGCAGTATCATAGCTCTCCGGTTCCGGGGAAATTGAGTGTTGTGCCCAGCAAGCCTTGTGAGACTCAAGACGACCTTTCGCTGGCTTACACGCCTGGGGTTGCCAAGCCCTGCCTTGAAATTCAGGCGCGTCCCCAGGCCGTCTATGAATACACCGGCAAGGGGAACACGGTGGCTGTGGTCAGTGATGGGACTGCGGTGCTTGGCTTGGGCAATATTGGCCCGGCTGCCGGTTTGCCGGTGATGGAAGGCAAAAGCGTGCTTTTCAAGCGTTTTGCCGATATCGACGCGGTGCCGCTCTGCGTGCAGAATGTTTTTACCGCGGATGGCAAAACTGATGCCGACAAATTAATTGAGTTGGTGTCTGCCCTTGAGCCGACTTTTGGCGGCATCAACCTGGAGGATATAGCGGCGCCGGCCTGCTTCAAGGTCGAGGAGCTTTTGAAAAAAAGCATGGGCATCCCGGTTTTCCACGATGATCAGCATGGTACCGCCATAATTTCGTTGGCTGCCTTGCTCAATGCCGCCAAATTGACGGGGAAAAAATTGGCTGATATGCAGATGGTGGTCAATGGTGCCGGGGCAGCCGGAATTTCCTGCACCAACTTTTATATCAGCGCCGGTATTCGCCGGGAAAATGTGATCGTTTGTGACAGCAAGGGAGTTATTACAAAAGAAAGCGCCAACAATCCCGAGAAGCTGGCGTTGGCCACTGATCGCCCCTGTCGTACTTTGGCCGAGGCCATGCGCGGCGCCGATTTGTTCCTAGGTTGTTCCACAGGCAATTGCGTGACAGAGGAAATGGTACGCTCGATGAATTCCGGAGCCATTGTTTTTGCCATGGCCAATCCAGTGCCGGAGATCATGCCCGATTTAGCCATGCAGGCTGGGGCGGCCGTGGTCGGTACCGGGCGGACGGATTTTCCCAATCAGATCAACAACGTACTGGGTTTTCCTGGCATTTTCCGCGGTGCCCTTGATGTTTTAGCGCGTGATATCAATGAAGAGATGAAATTGGCCGCCTCGTTGGCCTTGGCTGAAATCGCCTGTATGGAAATAGAGCCGGAGCTTCTGGCGCTTTTGTGCAAGGCCTACCCCGCCGATGCCGCCGCCGGGGTGTTCGCCGGCAAAAATCCCTTGAAATCCACATACGTGATTCCAAAACCCTTTGACCCGCGCGTGGTGCCGCATGTCGCCCGCAACGTCGCTGAAGCGGCGATGCGCTCGGGCACAGCGCAACGCAAAATTGCCGACCTTGACAAATATGAGGCGGACTTGACACAACGCCTGCAACGCTGAGACTGAAGTCGTTCTGTCCGTGTGTCCGTGTAAAAAATATGAGTGGTTTATCCATCAAGTATCCTGAACAAGCGCCGGCCTGGCTTGCCGATTGGCTTTCGGACAAGGAGCTGCGCGTTTTATTCAAACCGGGGATCATCTCGGCGGCCTGTGGCGCTCTGGCCAGGCCTGGCGGCGGGCTCACGCTTAGCTGGGAAAAAGATTTTTTACAGGCTAGGATCGGTGTTTTCACCTGCACTTGGCGTTGTCAAAACGCAGTTTGGCGTCCGCATTGCAACTGCAATTATCCAGATGCCTACTGCCTGCATTCGTATGCGGCTGGTTTGTTGCTGGCTGAGGTTTGTCGTCAGCAGGGATGGTCACAAGCAAATATTAACCCAAAGCCGCTGCCTGCCAGCAAACCACAGCTGAAAGCGGCTGTCCAGCGAAGCTTCATGCTTGACCTTTTCTCCGATGAGAAGCCTCCGCAGAGGAAAATGAGCTTGGAGGTAGAGGCGGATTTTCATCACGAGCCGGGACGAGTCGGCCTTCGATTTTACACTCGTGAGGAGGATCGGCGACAGCTGTTAAAGCTCGGCAATGTGTATATGTATGCCGGCGACCTTTTGCAGGAAAATCGCTGGAATCCGCGCTCCTGGCCGGAAGCGGATAGCGAATTTCTGAAGTGGGTCATTGCTCCTTTGCGCAAAATTCCTTTACGCCAGCATGATCTGCGGATGTTGAATTTGAGTGCCGAGGACTTTTTTGCCTGGCGCAAACGCTGGAGTGGGCAGCCGCAGCGCTTCTTGAGCCGGAGCACACAGGAGTTCATTGCGCCACCTGGCGGCGAGCTGCCGGCGCGACTGATCATCGAAATTGAGGCGCTTGCCGAAGGCTGGCGGATCAAGCCGGTCTTCATTTTTCCCGATGGGCATCGTCGTCAGCCACACGAAATCATGCGCCAGCTGGTGAATGATCCCAACCGCCTGGAAATCCGCCGCCAGCTCTTGGCCTGGGAGCCGCCAATTGCCTGGGCGACGCTTAATCATTGGTTCGGCAGCAGCAAGCCTTTGTTGCTCGGCACTGGAGAAAACCTGACCAGGTTGAACGAGATACTGCAAGGCAGATTTGATCTTCTTGAAGGGAAATGCCTGGAGAAAGTGCTAGTCAACTCCTCTGAAATCGGAATACTAGCCGATTTTAAGCTGGGCAAATTCCAAGTTTCCTGTAGCTTTCAAGGCGAAAAAGTGCCTCTGGAACAGGAATGGCCGCCGTGCAGCAGGATTGAAAAATCAGCCAATGGGTTCAAGGTACAGATCACGGCAGCAGACGAGCAGGCTCTGCAATTGCGGGAAGATTTGCGCGCTTTTGGCAAACGCCTGGGGCAAATCCAAGAGTTTCAGGTTCAACTTCAGGGCAACCTGAAGAATGCAATGGAGCTGCGAGACTTTTGGCGGAGCCTGCCGGCAGCGCTGAGCAAGCAGATTGCCCCATCATTGAAAGGGCTTTTACAAGGCGAGCCTGGAGAACTGACGACGGAGCTTAACTTGCGCGGTCAGGGCGGCCTGCTTGAATTGGGGATCAATTGGCAGCAAAATGGGATTTCGATCCCAGCTGCTGAGCTGCAAAACGCCTTGCGTTATCAGCAGCCAGTCATGC
>JALOAH010000051.1 GCA_023228865.1 Porticoccaceae bacterium
CAAAACGCGCTCCTACGTGAAAAAAACACCAGATAACAGGGGAAACGGTCGCAGATTTCAAGCTGACGCACCTTGCCGAACCAGGCGGCGTCTCATCCCCTTTGAAATGAAACCCCCTAAAAGCAGGGCCTACGGCCTGGCGCTGAGGCTACGCCATTAGAAGTACGCACGGACTTGTCTCACTTGCCATTATGGCTTCTAGCGGCCTGATATACGCATGGACCTGTCTCACTTTCGGCGGGCATGGGTTTACCCATTCGATACCATTTGGCGCGACTCATCCCCAGGGCTTCCCATGGCTTTTGACGGCTCAGGGACTGGCTTTCGTAGGTTTCCCGGTCAACGGCCCCAGCTTTCCGCCTGCGCTCTGTCTCGCGCTTCCTGTGGCGTTCCTTGGCCATATCCTTGCTAATGATCGTCTTTAGCTGGCGTTGCTCGTCATCGGTGATCTGGAACAGGTTGATCAGGGTGTCGTTTCGAGGCGTGTAGAGTGGCGGAACCTTGCGCCCGTTGAACTCGACCGTTTCCCCGGCCTCGTTGGCTTTGGCCTTGCTGTAGAGCGTCATAAGCTCTTTGCTGCGGTAATTCCAACGGGGGTCCAGCTCTCCAGCCAGGGCGGCCGCTTCGTGATACATCAGGCCGCTGTTGGTCGCTCCAGATAACAGCAAGAAGTTAAGACGCCAAAAGAGGTGGTGCATTCGCTCGCCTTCCTTCACGCCGCCGCGTAGATCTGCCAGGCGCCGTATATCCTCCAAGCGGTCCCATGCCAGTTGACGGCCGGAAAAGCCTTTCAGGTGGCCAGGGCGGCCGCCAGGGAGCAAGGTAAGTTGCTGCCGGTCGCGCCTCTGCTTCTGCTGGGTTTCTATGTCCCATCGAGCCACCGGCAACAGCATTTCGCAAAGGTACTCGAAGTTGTAGCGGATCGGCTCGCCCTGTTCCTCCAGAACGTGAACAACGCGGCAGACGTTGCCGCTCTTGGTGTTGACGGTATTCACCAGGCGCAGCACTCGACTGGCGTCCTTGGCGGCCGGATCGGCGCCCAGCTCGGCCAGCTTATCGACCAGGTGACGTTGGCAGGCGTTCCAGCGGGGCAAGGCTTGTCGGGGAATGGTTCCATCGAGCAACCATTTCAGTTGCAGCCCTCGGCCGGAATAGACCATTAGGGAAGGATGGGGGAGCCCTTCGGACTGACAAAAGTAAGTCACTGCCGCCGCAAGCTCCTCTGGCGTCCTTCCTTGTGCCCAGGGCATCCGGTAGGTATCCAGGTCGATGAAAAGCAAGCCAATGCGCAGCAGGTTGACCACTCGCCGGTTGGGCCGCATGAACTCGGCTTGTGTTAGCCAGGTGTCCCGAGTCTGGTCCACCAGGTTCAACACTGTGGCCATGTCAGTAAGAGGATAGGAACTCTGACGCTTGTTGCCTTCCCACTGGGTCAGCAAGGAGAAATAACCACGCCGGTTAGCGTCGTGGTAGGTGTTGGCTTCCTGCGTCTGGTCGAATAACGCCAATTGTGCTGAATGTAGTGTCACATTATCCCCACTTGATCCGTGGGACACCGACGCTATAATAGACGCATGTGTCCCTTCCCTTGCCTTTGAAGGTCACACCGTTAGAGGCCCGCCAAAGCTGCTAACGCTATAACCACTTGATCGCCCTGATTGCTAACCGCCCGCCAAGTTGGTTAGCATCAGGGCGTTTGCTTTTCTAGGCCGCCGCCATCTTCATCAGCGGCATGATTCCGTCTAGCCTTTCCTTTCGTTCTTCACTGTGCAGCGCATCCCAAAGATCCACCGCCTGTTGTAGCTCCAGCCAATAATCAGGGCCTGTGCCAAAGACCTTTCCGAGAATCAACGCCGTATCGATGGTAACGCGGGCCTTGCCTTTGCAAAGCAGGTTGACGTGCTTCCGGGTCCATCCGGCATGGCTTGCCAGCTCCTTTTGGGTGATGCTGTTCGGCTGCATGAACTGAGCCTCCAGGATTTGCCCTGGTGCCTGCGGCTTTCGCTTCATGTTCATGGTGTCACCTCCAGGCTATTGCCGTTTGCCGTTTGTTCCTCGACAGTGTAACCAACTGGGTAAACCTGTCAAGATTATATATTTTGATCGTGAGCCGCCGAACCGGCGCAAACTAAGCGGAGCGAAGCGAAGACAGTTTGTGTTGGGGCGGTGGCCACCAAACCCCGTAGGGGTGCGGTAGCTCATTAACCTGGCTCAGAATCGTATGGCTCATTAACTTGGTTCATTGACTTACAAAACCCCTCTGTTAGACTTGGCTCAGTTACCTATACCTAAATAGGCCAACTTAAAACACACTTACTTAAAGGGAATTAGAAATGCTGATCTTGACTCGCCGTGTTGGCGAAACATTGATGGTTGATGATGACGTAACCGTAACCGTCTTGGGCGTGAAGGGTAATCAGGTTCGGATCGGAGTGAACGCGCCGAAGGATACGCCTGTTCACCGAGAGGAGATTTACCGCCGTATTCAGCGGGAAGAGCTGGCCGAGGAGGATTAAGCGTGGCTGGAATCCCTAAGAAAAATACTGAACAGGGAGGAATCGGAAGAAATGAAAGGGTGAGGTTCGCCCCGGTGGGGAGGTTTAAGCATGACTGACGACCTGGAAAAACTGAGACAAGACGCCATAGAAGCGGATCGGTGTTTCTCAAAGTCCCGCCTCCGGGATGAGTTCCGCATGAAACCGAAACCGGACGCCGAGCCGGTGAAGTTCTATAAAAACGACTTTGGGAAATCGTTTGGCGTCTACCGGATCGCGGACTGCGTTCCTATGCGCCAGGTTAAAGCCACCAGGTCCGAAAAACAGAAAGCCGCCGCCCAGCGCCTCGCCGCTATGGCGAAGCTGGACAGCAAAGCAGCGAAGGCCGGGAAGGTGGCCGCCGATTGGTTGGCAGACCAGTCCCTGATTCTCGATACCGAAACCACCGGATTAGGCGAAGACGCCCAGGTAATTGAGATTGCTATCTGCGATATATGGGGAACGGTCCTGGTCGATCAGCGCGTTCGGCCTAGCGTCCCCATCGATCCGGCCGCTACCGAAGTCCACGGTATCACCCTGGACGATCTGGCGGACTGCCCGACATGGCCCGAGGTTATCGACTCGATCAAAGAGCTGCTGACGGGTAGGACCGTTGTCATTTTCAATTCTGGATTCGATATGGCCATGCTGCGCAATACCTGCCGCGCCTTCGCAGTGGATGACAGTTGGCTTAATACCCTGAACGTCAAATGTGCTATGGATCTGGCCGTGCAGGCGTTCGGATCTACGAACCGACACGGCACCATTTCGCTTGCCAATGCCACCCATGAAGCGGGTGTGTCGTGGCCAGGCGAAGCGCACAGCGCGAAGGTGGACGCCCTGGTAACTTTGGACCTGGTAGCGGCGATTTATCGCTGTTACCTCGATCCTATGGCTGAGTTGAAAGCATTATGACCCTTGAAGACGATATGGATAGATACGCCAGGGAAGGGGTGGCGATAAACGCGGCTGGCTTCATGGCGGCCAGGAAAGGCGAACCACGGGAAGCAAATCCCTATAACCCCGATCATTGGGACGGCCAGACCTGGTTGGATGGCTGGAGCGATGGCCAGCTTGTGACCGTAGTTGATCCGGTTTATGAGGTGGTCGATTGGGGATGAAAGTTGCCAGGGTATACCAGCGAGTAAGCACCAAGGAACAGGATCTGACACGCCAGGCCGCCATTGTTGAGGAAGCAAAGGCCGCTGGCTTTTATGTCGCTGCCGTCTATCGAGAAAAAGCATCAGGCGCGAAGGCCGACCGGCCCGAGCTGCTGCGCATGATCGAGGAGCTGCAACCTGGTGAAGTGGTTATATCCGAAAAGATGGACCGCATCAGCCGGTTGCCACTTGAAGACGCGGAAAAGCTCATCGGTGCAATCAAGGCCAAAGGGGCCAGGCTGGCCGTTCCTGGTGTAGTCGATCTGTCCGACCTGGTGGAAGACTCCACGGGAGTGACCCGTATCGTCCTGGAAGCCGTCCAGGACATGCTTTTAAAGGTCGCTCTGCAAACTGCCCGCGATGACTACGAAGACCGCCGTAAACGGCAACAGCAGGGCATCGAGCAAGCGAAAAAGGACAATCGATTTACCGGCAGACGTGCAGACAAGAAATTGCATGAAAGGATCGTTGCTCTACGCACCAGGGGCGAGTCGGTAGCCGATACGGCATACCTTGCGGGGTGCAGTACATCGACCGTGAAAAGGGTATGGGCGGCACACCAGGCCGCCGAGGAATTGAAAGAGGAGTAATCAGCGTTCCAGGTCGTTGCCCTGGTCCCTGCTTTCCAGAATGCGGGGAGCGGTGTTCTCGCGGCCGTGTTCCAGGTTGTCGGCTATGCGGTCGCGGACGTTATCCAGGAAGCGGTCGCGGTTGTCGGGGTCGGGGATCTGCTCCAGAGCAAATTTACCGGCAACCGCCTGGACGGCCGCCGCCTCCTCGATGGCCTTATCGTTGGGGTACTGCTCCAGTAGATCCTTGCTCGAAAGCTGCTTGAAGGCTTCGGCCTTCTCCTGGTGAGGGCCACGTTTCACGCTTGGGCTTTCTGCCGTCGCTTCGCCAGTTGTTCTTTCATCCACTGTCCAGCCTGCCGACTCTCTTGCCGCAGTGATTCGATCTCGGATTGCGTCAACCGTTGGTGCTGCTCTGAGGTGTCCAGCTTCGCCTTGGGTGAGCTGTTCGATTGGGTAGCCAAATTCATTCCTCCAATAGTCATTCATCGCCTGGCCGTGCTTGCGCTCGATGTCAGCCAGCATTTTAGGCTTTACAGCCATGTCCAGGGCGCCAGGGTGGGCAGTCATAACAGCAGCGCCTAACACTTGGCCGCCTCTGTTCTCGATGTAGCCGCGCAAGCTGGCAATGGTTCCGCCCATGGTTAAAGTGTCGTCCACCAGGACATAAGGCTGGCCCCGTTCCACTTCACCGTCAAAAGTTGGATTCATCGCCAGGCGGTGGTCCGCCCCTTTATTGGTTCGTCCTACCTTCTCAGCCTGTACGATATTATATTCCACCTCCAGCCCCAGGCGGTCCCCCAGGACTTCGGCAGCGGCCAGCGGGATTTTATTATTGCCTGCCGACTCTCGGGCCAGCACCGGCACAATCTTGGCCGGTTGATCGCCTACCATAGACCGGATGGCGTCCAGCGTCCCAGGGCGCACCAGGCGTTCGGCCATAGCCAGCGCGGCACCCCAGTCGCCACCTTTGGCGGCCTGATACTCCGGTTCTTTCTCCAGTTCCTTGAGGTCGCCGTTTCGGATGACTGGGGGAAAGTCATTCCATGGAGCCCGTTCCGCTCGTTTGCTCTCACTCATGCCGCCACCTTACAAACCAGGAACGCGGACCTTGCCCGCAATCTCTAGGGCCTTAGCCTCGCTTATGCCTTGCTCCAGGAGTAGGGCAGGAACGACAGTGGCCAGCATGTAATTGACCACACGGGCGCTCGGTGCCTTCCCTTCTCGCTCCCATTCCGTGATCCGGGAGTGGGTCAACTTCATATCCAAGGCGGCGTTCAACGTCTCCAGGGCCTCGGTCAGCGAGTCAGAACGGGTAACGATCGCTCGCCAGGTACTGACCAGGTTAGGGGATTCCGGCTTAACCGTGGGGGGCTTGCCCACTCGGCGTTTTGTCTGCTCTGCTGCTTTCAATAGATTCACCTCTATGTCAGTGGCATAATAATTAAAGCCGTAGTCCTCTTAGTCGAAGGGACGGCACGGCCCCGGCAAGGCGTGGTGGCCTACCGGGGCCAACCCTTTACGCTGCTTCCTTGCGCTTTCTGATCGCTCGAAGCTCGCGCATCAGCCTACCAAAGTCCTTCCCTGACATGCTGCCCAGCGTGACGCTCTGGCCGCTCTGGAAGGCTCCCAATACCTGTATTGTCTGATTGCTCATCGGTTATCCCTCCAGGTGGTTACGCTTTGCCAATGAAGTGCTGGCAAAGACTGGCGAACAGCTCCGCGTAAGACTCCGAATAGAGATCCGCGACCGGGAACTGGCGCCCCTGGATGCCTTCCGATTTTTCTTCCTTCAAGGTTCCGATAACAGACCAGAACTTGGGTGTTTCACCCGCTGCCATGGTCCGGGAATGACAATCGGAAACCGGCTGAACCTCGAAGGTTTCAAAGTCGGTCAACTGTGATACGTCATTGAAATAAAACAAACTTTGCATGGTGTAATCCTCTTAGTCGAAGGGACAAAATCCGCGCCGGACTAAGTGGTGGTGCCCGCTGCGGATAGGGTTAATATAATACAGCAACGGTATGAAATCAACAAATTTCGTGCGCACGAAAAAAAATACCCAGCCAAAACCGCTCCTGGTGTCGTCCATCTGGAACCAACCCGACAATCAAAAATCGCCATGAAAAGCGCATAATAAGCGTATTTTCCAGGAGAATGCGCGCTCCACTGATTTACATCAGTTTTTTGACACACTAGACCAAAGTAGGTATTCAAACAGGCATTTGCCTTGCCTAAATCTATCAAAGTGGTATATTTTGATTTTCAGAATAAGCAATATCAAAGTATAATCTGTGTCTGTCTGATACGGACTAGATCAATAAGGAGATTGAATATGGAATTCAAACAGATCTTTACCGCTTCCGCCTTTGCTCTGGCTGCCTTTGGTGGCCTGGCTGCCCCTTCAACCGCTTCTGCTGCTTCGCAAGACGAATGCGCCATTTGGATTTGTCTACCTGGGGGCTTCCCCTCCGGTTGCGGCGCGGCACATTCGGCCATGATTGATCGCATAAAGGACCGAAAACCTCCGCTGCCTGCCTTTAGCTCATGCGCTGTCAAGGAAGAAGGGCATAGTGAAATGACATACAAGCATGGCATGGCCGCTTACTACCCAACTCGCCGCGTATGTACGGACTATTATGATCAAGGTGAAGGTGGAGATTGGTGCAATCGTTGGGAAACGATCCCGGCGCACTGGGTAAAAAATAAATGGTGTTCAAGGGGAGGGGAAGCTGATTACGACGGATGCACTAAAAGCGGCCGCTTTGTTGAAGTCTACATAGACGGCAAACAAGCTGGCTCCACTTACTACTGGTAAGAACGACATGGAATTGTTCGCCATTCTCGCCACCTGTGCGGCCCTTTCGGGGGCCGCTCCCCAAGCAGAGCAGTCCGTTAGCTCATCGGACTGTCAAGCCGCTGCGTCTGAGTACCAGGCCAGTTTGCAGTCTGTGAAACTATCCAATGAAGACCGGGACGCTATCGCCCGAGTCGCGTTTGCTGAGGCCGCCAACCAGGGGGACAGTGGTCTAGCTGGCGTTACATACACAATCATAAACCGGCTGATTAGTGGCCAGTGGGGCGACAACGTGACGGCTGTTGTCAACGCGCCGCGTCAGTTTGAGCCTGTCCACCGTGCCGGTGGCTGGCGTCAGCTTCCGGCTTTGTCACCGACCCAGCGGACCCGCGTCGATACCATTATCAATTTGGCGTTGGATGGCAGACTGCCAGACCTAACCAATGGCGCCCTGTTCTTCCAAAACCCCGATGTGGTAGCAGACCGCGAAGCGGCCGGGGCCGTCTCGAAGGGCCTAACCCACTTTGGCGGCTCCACTCCGTCAGCAGTGATCCAGGACCACACCTTTTACGCCGCGATCAACAACGCCGGGGGCGCTGGTAGTGCCGCGTCTGTTCGAGTAAAGGCCGAGCGGATACCCGAACCGCAAGCTTGGGACGCCTACGGTCAAGCACGGGACAAGGAGCTGAAACAAGCGCAAACCTGGGATGTATTCACCACAGGCAACGCCGGGAACACCGTCATTATTGGCGGCAAGGAGGAGTAATGAACCTAGTCATTGTTGAGTCACCAGGGAAGGTTAAGAAGATCCGCGAGATCCTGGGGCAAGGCTGGGACGTTCAAGCCAGTGTTGGCCATGTACGTGACCTGCCGGAACGTGAAATGGGTGTGGAAGCGCCGGACTTCAAACCCAAGTATGTGCCGACCGAGCGAGGCAAGGACGTACTGGCCAGACTGCGTAAGGCCGTGGATCGTGCCAACGTTGTTTATCTGGCTACGGATTTGGATAGAGAAGGGGAGGCCATTGCCTGGCATCTTAAGCAGGCTCTGAGGCTCGAAAACCCGCAACGTATCCGCTTTGCTGAAATTACGCCGAAGGCCATCAAAACAGCCATAGCCAACCCCTCCGGCATCGATGTTAAGAAGGTCGCAGCTCAGGAAGGCCGCCGCGTCCTGGATCGCTTGGTGGGCTATATGGTGTCTCCCAAGCTGGGCGACATGGCCGGACGGCGTGGCCTTTCTGCTGGTCGTGTGCAGTCACCGGCCGTTCGTATCGTCCTGGAGCGGGAGCGCGCAATTCAGGCGTTCAAGCCGACCAACCACTTTGGTGCCCAGCTCGGTTTCGGTTCCTGGACGGCTGACTGGGAAACAGCCCCATTCCTCCCGGAAGGGCAAAAATATTTGCTCGATAGCTCCCTAGCTGAACGTGTTGCAGCGGTTCGCCAGCTTCACGTCCTGGAGTGCGAAGAAAAAACCGAAAGCAAGGCACCGCCTGCGCCGTTCATTACGTCAACCCTGCAACAAGCGGCATCCAACAAGCTGCGGATGAAACCCAAGGCAACCATGGAAGCCGCGCAAAAGCTCTATGAGCAGGGCCATATAACGTACATGCGAACAGACAACCCGAATCTGTCCGATGATGCGCTGATGGAAATTTACCAGGTATGCCAGGCCAAAGGGCTTCCGATGGTGGAACAGCCCCGAACCTGGAAAGCGAAAGGGGACGCTCAGGAAGCGCACGAAGCTATCCGTCCAACCCACTTTGAGATCGAGGAGGCGGGGGAAACCCCGGAACAGAAAGCCCTATACAAACTGATTTGGCAACGCGCCCTTGGCTGCCAACTTGCTGCGGCTCGCTATGCGGTCCGCACCGTTCGCCTTCGCGCCGTCGATACCCTGGACGGCAAACCCGTGGACTTCACCGGCAAAGGCCGCGCCCTTGTCTATGAAGGGTGGCGGGCACTCTACGACGACGACACCGAAAGCGACGACGACAAACAGAAAGACAAGGACGATGCCAGCAACCCAGTGCCGCACCTGGAAGCCGGTCAAAGCTTGGACGCCGAAACTGGCAAGGTTCTGTCGAAAAAGACCCGAGCCCCGTCCCGCTTCACGGAAGCCGAGTTGATCAAAGAGCTGGAGCGTTTGGGGATCGGTCGCCCCTCCACCTATGCGGCAATCATGGAAAACATCATGTCCAGGGGCTACGTCGAGAACGATAAGGCCGGAAAGTACCTGGTGCCGACTGAAACCGGCGCCCTGGTGATTGATGCCCTGGTAAGCAGCCGGTTTAGTTTCATCGAGTACGCCTTTACCCGCGATATGGAAGCCCGTCTGGACCTGGTAGCCGAAGGCAGATCCTCTTACCGCGAAGTGGTGAGCGTGGTCCATGACAGCCTGGAACAAGAGCTGGGCCATATGAAAGTCGATGCGGCGCCGCAATACCCGTGCCCGGACTGCGGTAAGGCACTGTTTCGCAGGAAAGGAAGCAAGGGCTTTTTTTGGGGCTGTAGTGGCCACCCGGTTTGCAGCACCACACTACCTGACGCCGGGGGGAAGCCTGGTAAACGTCAGCCGCGAGAGGTTGCCGAGATTCCTTGCCCGGAGTGTGGAAAGGAGCTTATCCGGCGTAAGAAAGCAGCCGTTGGCAAAAAGAAAGGGTACGACTTTTGGGGCTGTAGCGGATTCCCGTCCTGTAATGCCAAGTTTGATAGCGTTGGCGGAAAGCCGAAGCTATAAACTTCGACATTCGAAGTGGTGCATTTTGATTATCAAGATGCTATGCTTTGAAGACAAGGACGGGGAATCAATGCGGAAAACAGCGACAACGCGCCGAAGATCATTAAAATGTGCCACATCGTCCAACAAAAGCGGGCACATTGATATGACCACCGACGCAATCAGCGAAACCGAACTGGTAGACAACCTGGAGAGCCGTGCCGTAAAGAGCATGACGCTTGTTCAGGGTGAAGATGACAAATTCCGGGTATACGTGACCCTGACATGGAAGGAGGGACGCCAACTTTTAGAAACGCAGCGAAAAAAGCCCCGGACGTGGGCCAGCCTAGATAGGTTGATACGCCACATAAACACCAAATATGGAAAAGTGCCTGTTATACAATTGGAACTAAGGAGCCAAAATGAAAATGGAAATCAGCAACGCAGCCGCCGCAAAAGGACTTAAAAAGACTAATACCTTCCGAAAAATCATGGCCAACATTTGGTTGTTGGCCTGTATCGCCCTCCTGCCCGAAGTCGCCATGGCTAACCCCATCGAGGACGGTGTGGATTGGGTTCTAGACCTCCTCACTAACGGTATTGCTCGAAGTGTCGCCATTATCGGTATTGTAATCCTGGGCTACCTGGCCTGGATGGGACGCATTACCGGCGAAGCCTGCGGTAAATACATTGCCGGTATCGTTTTGGTCTTCGGTGGTGCAATGATCGTGGATCTTGTGATCGCGGCAGTTTCCTAATAGGAGGCTGTCATGGCAGCAAAAGACCCATTAGTTGTTGCCGCCACACGCCCCGCTATGAAGTGGGGCGTGACTTTGGACGGCATCATACTCGGCGGCGCACTGGTCGGGATCATTATGGTCGGGACCAAAAACCCGTTTACCCTTCTTCTTTATTTTCCCATTCATGGAATGATGTATTTGGCGTGTATGCGCGACCCACGGACTTTTCGGTTTTTGCTCCTGGGACTGTTTACCAAAGGAAAATCACTTGGTAAGCGTTTTTGGGGGGCCTCAACTGCAAGCCCGATGGTAAATACCCGCGCTTCAAGGAGGCTACCTAAATGACCGCTGAAAAACGCAAGGTTCAGGAAGTACCTTGGCACCGTGAAAACTCGGTGGCCGAGTTTATTCCATACCAAGCCCAGATCAACGAAAACACAGTGAAGACTCAAGGCGGGGATCTGCTCCAGGTAATCAAGCTCGAAGGTGTCGCTCACGAATCGGCGGACCCGGAAGACGTGGAAATCTGGAAGGAACAGCTTAACTTGCTGCTTCGCAATATCGCATCGTCTCAAGTAACGCTGTGGACCAATACCGTTCGCCGGGAAAACACTGTTTATCCCCGTGGGGATTTCTCCGGCGACTTCGATAAAAGACTAAACGACAAATACTCAGCGTTTGTTACCCAGGGCAAGATGATGGTCAACGAACTGTACCTGACCATTATTTATCGCCCGTCTGCAACCAAGGCCCTTGGCTTCTTCTCCAAGCTGGAGAAGAACAAGGAGGTTCTGAATCACCAGCAGGCGGAAGCTATCGAAAAGCTGGACGAGATCGTATCAAACGCCGCCAGCTCCCTGAGCCGCTACCATCCCCGCGTTTTGGGGACATACATGCGTCACGACCGACTCCACTCTGAAATCCTGGAGTTCCTGGACTTCCTGGTAAACGGCGATTGGATGCCTCGCGCACTGCCTCGTAAGCCGTTGTCCGAGTGCATGGCCCGAGTTCGCCCTTTCTTTGGTGCCGACGCTTTCGAGCTGCGCGGCGTTGTGGATTCCAAGATGGGCGCCGTCTTGGGCATATCCGAGTACCCCGAGGGCACCGAAGCGGGATTGCTTAATGCCTTGCTGTCGGCACCGTTTCCACTGGTGATCACGCAGAGTTTCAATTTCCTGTCCAAGCCTGTAGCCATTGAGCTTCTGAGCCGTCAGAAAAAGCGCTTGGAGACAACCGGCGACTTGGCCATATCCCAAGTTCAGGCTATCGATGATGGCCTGGACGACTTGGCTTCTAGCCGTATCGTGTATGGCGAACACCACTTGTCGCTAACGGTTTTTGGTGACGATCCGCGAAGCTTGCGGGCCAACCTGTCATCCGCAAGCACCGAGCTGGCCGACTGCTCAATGGTCGTTGCCCGCGAAGACTGGGCACTGGCGGCCGCGTATTGGGCACAATTGCCTGGCAATGCCAAGTATCGCCCCCGCCCCGCGCCGATCTCATCCCGTAACTTTGCGGGCTTCTCTAGCTTCCACAATTACCCTACTGGAGAGCGCAGCGGGAACCAGTGGGGGCCTGCTGTAACGATGTTTAAAACCAGTTCCGGCGCCCCGTTTTACTTCAATTTCCATGAGCCCCTGGATAACGCAAAGGCCAAGAAAAAGGCCGAGTTGATGCGCGAAAAGGGAATGGAAGCCGTCCAGGAAATGGACGACAAGGAAGAACAGAAGGCACTAGGTAACACGCTGATTATCGGACCTTCCGGCTCCGGTAAAACCGTCGTGCAGGGCTTTTTGATGTCGCAAAGCAAGAAGTTCAATCCAACTCAGGTGATTTTCGACAAGGACCGAGGGTTGGAGATTTACGTTCGAGCCAGCGGCGGCGGTTATCTTCCGCTAAAAAACGGCGAACCTACCGGCTTCAATCCGTTCCAGATGGAACCGACCGAAGCCAATCTGCTCTTCCTTAACGACCTGGTTAAAAAGGTCTGCGGTGGTGAATTCAACAACCAGGAAGAAAAGGAGATTGATAAGGCTGTACGCGGCGTTATGGGACTACCGAAGGACAAGCGGCGCATTGGCCGCTGCATGGACTTCTTGGACCCTGTAGAGCCGAACGGCCCCCATGCTCGCCTGGCTAAATGGTGCGAGGGTGGTTCCTTGGCGTGGGTGCTGGACAACCAGGAAGATGCTCTGGATTTTGACCATGGCACCATGTTCGGCTTTGACGTGACCGACTTCCTGGACAATCCAGAAGTGAGGACGCCGATTGTCATGTATCTGTTCCATCGTATTGAACGCCTGATCGACGGCCGCCCGTTCCAGATGTTCATGGATGAGTTCTGGAAGCTCCTCATGGATGAGTATTTCCAGGACTTCGCAGAAAACAAGCAGTTCGTGATGAGGAAGCAGAACGGGATAATGATTTACGGTACTCAGTCACCGAAAAGCATCCTGAATTCGCCTATCTCTCACGCACTGATCGGACAGTGCGCGACTTATATCCTTATGCCCAACCCGAAAGCCAGGCGCGAAGAATATGTGGACGGGCTCCACCTTTCAGAGCGTGAATTCCAGTTGGTCAAAGAGGAAATGGCTCCAGGCTCTCGGCGCTTCCTGGTGAAGAAGGGCCAAAACAGTGTTGTAGCGGAGCTTAACTTGCGCGGCTTTGATGACGAGCTGGCCGTTATTTCCGGGACCACTGAAAACGTAAACCTGGTAACAAAAATCATCGAGCAGCACGGCGACGATCCGGCCGTCTGGCTGCCCATATTCCACGAGCAACGGAGATTTGCAAAATGAAGAAAACAGCTATCGCGGCAATCTTGGCAACTGCCATCGGGGCCTCTCAGTCTGCTATGGCAGGCGGGATTCCTGTCATTGACGTATCAACATTGGCGCAAAATATATTGCAGGTTCAGCACATGCTGAGTCAGATCGAGGAGCTGAAAGCACAGCTCGAAACCGCCAATGACACTTTGGACAGCATGAGCGGTTCGCGTGGACTCGCTAATGTTGTCGATACTGCATATGACGTGGCCGTAAACGTCGATCCCGATTCAGTGCTGGCTAACGCCGGTATCAAAAGTGCGGCCGATCACGGCTTGAACGGGGACGTTGCAGCCCTGTACGACAGCGGAAACCAAAACTCTGCTACCTGGCTCGCTCAGTCCCAAAAGTCCCTGGAACAGTCTCAGGAGCGTTTTGCTGATCTGTCCGGCCTTGTGGCCAAGGTGAACGCAAGCCCGGATCAGAAAGACATTCTGGACCTCCAGGCCCGCATCAGCGCGGAGGAAGTATTCCTGCAAAACGAACAGGCCAAGCTGGCCATGCTGCGCTCTCAAGCCGAGGCTAACCAGGCGATGCAGAATCAGCGCATCCAGCAGATGGCTATCGAATCAGTGGGGAGCTTGAATTAATGGCTAAGGGATTTTCGTGCGCACGAAAAGCCGCCGTAGCTATCAGCCTGTCAGCGTTGCTGACGGGCTGCTTTGATGAGGCTACCCCGGCGGCCAAAAGCGTGGATTGGTACAAAGCCCACAACGCCGATAGGCAGGCGATGATGGAAAAATGCAGTCAAAACCCTGGGGAACTGGGAGATACGCCGGACTGTAAAAATGCTATCGCGGCCGAATCAGCGTTAAGTGTCGGCTCCTTAAAATGAGGGCCTAACAATGGCGTCTACGATCTTCGAGCGAATCTTCGACATGATAGATCTCGCTCTTGATAACTACGTCGTGAATACATCAGGGGACATTATTGCTTTTGTCACCCCGATTTTTTCCAGCCTGCTAATCATTTGGATTGCAATCTGGGGATACATGACGATGACCGGGCGATCCGGCGAGTTAATGACCGAGGGGTTATTCAGGATTATACGGGTGGGATTTATTTTGACACTGGGCCTAACCGTGGGTAACTACGCTGGCCTTGTGACAAACCTCCTATCCGGTGGCCCTGAAACCATATCGGGAATTATCACCGGCGCCCCTGCTGCGTCTGCATCGGCGTCTTTGGATACTCTTTTCACAAAGATTTTCGATGTGTCGGCGGCAGCTTGGAAAAAAGGCGGAATAATGAATGGCGACTTTGGCCAGTATTTCATTGCCCTTATCGTCCTTATTTTTGGTGGTGCCGTTACATTGATAATGGCGTTCCTGGTCCTATCGTCAAAAGTGCTAACAGCGGCACTTCTGGCAATAGGTCCAATCTCGATTGCTTTACTGCTGTTCAATGCAACCCAACGCTTTTTTGAAAGCTGGCTGGCCATGGTGATGAACCAAGCGTTTGTTCTCATTCTAGCTTCCGCTATCGGAAAAATGTTGATCGATATTTGTAACACCTTTATCGACAATGCGGCAGCAAACCCGAGTGCCTTAGCAACCCTTGGCGATGCAGCAATGCTTTGCATTGTTTTGGGGCTTTGTGTCCTGGTACTGAAACAGGTTCCCCCGATAGCTGCCGCTTTGGGTGGCGGTGTCGCTCTGGCAACTCAAGGAGCGATAAGCAGGACCATGAACGCCATGCGTCCATCTACGATCCGCCGCCAGGTTAAAGGAATGCAGCGCGACTACAACACGGCCAAACATGCAGCAGGTGCTCCCGTGCGTGGTGGCAGGGCTGCCTATGCTGCTTATCAGAAGCGGTTTGGCGCAGGTAATACGATAACCGGCACATAAGGAACATCGGGAAAGGACTCCGCCGCGTCCCCTGACGCGGCCAATTCCCCCTGAAAATCATCGATGATGCGGGCAAAAGCTCACATCATTTCTTTGTTTTTTGATAATCAAAATGGTATATTTTGATTATCAAACACACCTATACCGATCAAGGAGAGTTCAAGGTGAAGCTGAAAGCCCTACCTATTGTTGCAATTACCCTTTCCCTTGGCGCCTGTGCCTCTGTACCGCCGCCACCTCACTGCGAGGACAACGGCCAGGGTATGCAGCCGATCAACCCGGAAATGATTACCCAGGAGCAAGCAACCGCGATACGTGCATCTGAAAAAGACACCAGTCAGGGGTACAACTTCGCCGGTCAAGGAGGCCAGGACAAATGACAGTCGAACAGGAAAAAAAACCAAGCCAAGCGGCTTTGGAAAAAAAGTATTTTGAGGAGGCCCGAGACTGGGACGCAGATAAGGAAGCTCGCACTAAGCGTTCGGAAAAACGCGCTTGGACGGTAGCGGGCGCCTTGCTGGTCGTTGCTGTGCTTGAAGGTATCGGCCTAGCCAGTCTGGCACCGCTCAAAACAGTGGAGCCGTTCGTCATTCGGGTGGACAACAATACCGGCGTGGTCGATGTGGTTTCGACGCTGACCGACACGGCCGGGGAGGTAGACGAAAGCGCCCAAGAAGCACTGGATAAATACTGGCTGGGCCAATATATCCGAAACCGCGAGGCATACCAGTGGGAAACACGCGAGTACAGCCGCAACCTGGTAGGACTGCTGTCCGGCGCTTCCGTCCAGCAAGCCTATGCGGCGTACACAGATCCTAAACAGAATCCTCAAGCTCCGGTTGCTGTGTATGGCCAAAACACCGAGGTAGAAACCCGCCTCAAGGCTATCAGCATCATCAACAGCGAAACTGTAGATGGGGAGCATCGCACTACAGCCCTGGTTCGTTACACCAAGCAGGTGAAGCGGGCAGGGGAGCGCAGCCCTTTGACTCATTGGGCCGCCACTGTGACGTTTACCTACTTGAACACGCGCATGAGCGTAGACGACAGGCAGCTTAACCCGCTCGGCTTCCAAGTAATCAATTATCGCAACGATCAGGAAAGCATCGGAGGCTGACATGGTACGCATGAAAACACTTTCCAATATCGCGTTGGCTGCTTGCCTTGGAGTCGGCGGCAACGCCTACGCTTTGGAAATTCCGCACGGTGGGCCACTGGATAAGCGCGTTCGATTCATCGACTACAAGGCCGCCGAAGTCGTCCAGTTGGTCGGCCACTATGGCTTTTCTACCCATATTCAATTCAGCCCGTCCGAAGCGGTCCAGCAGATCGCAATGGGCGATAAAGAAGCCTGGGAAGTTGCTCCAGTCGAAAACCACATATTCATCAAGCCCAAGGGCGAGAAAGCCGAAACGAATATGACGGTTATCACGTCGCGTCGCGTCTACAACTTTGAGCTACAGGCTCACTGGTCGCAGAACGGGGCACACCCTCACCCCAACGATATGCTGTTCCAGGTAAATTTCCGTTACCCCGAGGAGATTGCAGCCCGAGCCAAAGCTGAGGCGGAAGCGCGGGAAATGCAGGCACGGCTAAACCAGTCGGATAATCCAGTGCCTGCAAACTGGAATTACTGGTCGAAGGGATCGGGTGAAGTTACACCGAGCAAAGCCTTTGATGATGGCCGGTTTACGTTCCTCACGTTTACCAACAACAGCGAAATGCCCGCCATTTATGTAGTGAACCCGGACGGTTCCGAAAGCCTGGTTAACACCCATATTGACCCGGAAAACCCGGACACGGTTGTGGTTCACAAAGTGGCGGCACAGCTTGTTATGCGCAAAGGCAATTCTGTGGCCTGTATTTTCAATAAGTCGTATGACCCGGAAGGCGTGACGAACAAACGCCGTACCACCATACCCGGCGTCGAGCGAGTGATTAAAGGGAGTTAATGATGGCTGAGAATAGAGACGACTTGAACCACGAAGAAATCGACCGTGGTATGCCCTCGATCAACCAGCGCGGCCCTGGCAAGGGCGGGATCGGGCAGAAAATCATCGTTGGCATAGGGGCTATATTTGTTGTCCTGGCCTTGGTAGCCGTCAATGGCGGTTTTAGCTCTGATGAAGACCAGGCAAGGGCCTCCACCTCTAACGATGAGATCGGCAACCGTCTGGGGCCAGCACCGGCACTTCCTGCGCCTCCTGCTCCACCGGAAGCGCCGAAAAAGACTGAACAGCCGGAAGTTATCCGCACTTCTCAGATCGCGCCGCCTCCGGCTCCTCGACACCCAACCACGAACCAGCGTGAAAAGGACGCACCTCCGACACCGGAAGAACGCAAGGCGGGCTCCCCGTTACTGGCCTTCGGTAGCGTCTCCAGGTCTGGCAATGACCGCCAGACAATGACCGCCGAGGAAAGAGCCCAGCAAATGGCCATGGAACAATCCAGGGGCGCGGGCGGTTCTATGATGGGTGGCGGGGAAGCTGAACGGGCAGACGGCTTAGGCGCTCGGCTAGAACCGACTCAGGTAGATGGTGCGCGGGCAAGCCTCATTGCTGACCGCAATATGTTTATCACGAAAGGCACATTCCTGGACTGTGCCTTAGAGACTGCTATCAGCTCTGACGTGCCAGGCATGACCAGTTGCCGAATCACACGGGACATTTACAGCACAAGCGGCAAGGTACTGTTGTTGGAGCGTGGTTCTCGAATCGTTGGCCAGTATCAAAGCGGTGTGCAACGTGGACAAGCGCGGATCTTCGTCCTTTGGAACCGAGTCGAAACCCCCACTGGCGTAGTGGTCAACCTGGATTCTCCGGGCACCGATGCCCTGGGCCGATCTGGACATTCTGGCTACATCGATACCCACTTTTGGGAGCGTTTCGGCGGGGCCATCATGCTTAGCCTGATCGATGACGTGGGCACCTGGGTAGCCAACCAGTCCGCCCCGGATGACGGCGGCAACAACCAGATCCAGTTTGGCAGCACCACCCAATCGGCCCAAAACTCTGCCGGTATCGCGCTGGAAAATTCGATCAACATTCCGCCGACACTGGTCAAACACCAGGGCGAGCATATCAACGTGTTTGTGGCCCGCGACCTAGATTTCAGGGGGGTGTATGACCTCAAAGCCGACTAATCAGCGGGCGGTGTCACTGCTGGAGTACCTTCGGGTACTCCGGCCGTTCCTTGACGATCCCGAGAACACCGAAATAGTGGTTAACCGACCTGGCGAAGTGATCACAGAGAGTCGGAAGGGCTGGACTTACTATGAAGCACCAGAACTGGACCTGGCGTGTTGTGAGCGCCTGGCGAAGCTGACCGCGACATACTCCGGCCAAAGCTTGGATGAACGGAAACCGCTTCTTTCTGCAACGCTGCCCGATGGGGAGCGTATCCAGATAGCGGTCCCTCCGGCGACTCTGACCGGCCGCATCAGCTTCACGATCCGAAAGCCGTCAACCATCGACTTTACGCTATCGGATTACCATGAACAGGGTTTCTTCGATGAGTGCGAAGACTTCACAAATGAATTGACCAACGAGGAAAAAACCCTCTTGGAGTTGAAACAAGCTCGGAAGTACAAAGAGTTCCTGGAGCTGGCTGTGGCCAGTCGAAAGAACATCATTGTTTCGGGCTCCACCGGCTCCGGTAAAACGACATTTTTCCGGTCGCTCTTGAAGATGGTCCCGGACGATGAACGGTTGCTGAGTATCGAAAACGTGGACGAGCTGGGCCTTTACAAGACCCATCGCAACACGACAAGCCTGTTTTATTCAGCGGGCGGCCAGGGCGTTTCCTCCATCACTCAACAACAGCTTTTGGAAAGCAGCCTGCGCATGAAGCCAGACCGTATTTTCGTGGCTGAGTTGATCAGGGGTGACGAAGCCTTTTACTACCTGCGAAACGTCAACAGCGGCCATCCTGGAAGCATTACGACCATGCACGCTAACAGTGCCAGGTTGGCAATTGAACAGCTTGTGCTGTTTCTCAAGGAATCGAGCAGCGGCGCGACAATGACCCGCGAAGACATTAAGCAACTGTTGTTTATGTGCGTGGACATTATCGTGCAAATCAAAAACGTGCGGGGTAAGCGCGTGGTAACGGAGATTTACTATGACCCTGAATTTAAGCGACGCCAAATGGCTTAAAGTTTCCCTCCTGCTTGCCGCGCTCGTTGCCGCCATTGTCGGCTGGGCCTGGCTAAGTGGTTATTTTTACCTGGAGCTTGCGGGCCTCGATGGCGGCAGCTCCACCCCTATGACGCTCTACCAATACTGGTACTACTACGGCGAAGACAAAGCGACCAGATCTTGGTTGATGATCGCGGCCGCTGGTTCCCTAGCTATTTTCTGCCTACCGATCCTCGCTATTTTCGCACCGGCCAAACGTAAGCTGTTCGGGGATGCGAAATGGGCCACGTCGAAAGACATAGCTGAAGCGGGACTGTACGCCGATGACGGGATTATCGTCGGCCAGAAAACATCCTTCATGGGTCTGTTTAAGCGTTACCTGGTGTTCGGCGGCGCCCAGCATGTCCTTATGTCAGCCCCGACCCGAAGCGGGAAGGGCGTCAGTGTGGTTATTCCTAACCTTCTGACCTGGCAAGGCTCGGTTGTTGTCCTGGACATTAAACAAGAAAACTGGGACATAACTTCGGGCTTTCGCTCGAAGCATGGCCAAGAATGTTTCCTCTTGAACCTGGCCCCCCGAGACTATCGGACGCACCGTTGGAACCCGCTCCACTACATCAGCGACGACCCGGCATTCCGTATCAATGATATTCAGAAGATCGGCCAGATGCTGTTCCCAAAAATCGAGAATGAGGCTCCTATCTGGCAGAGTTCGGCCCGTTCGCTCTGGCTTGGCCTGGTCCTGTATCTCACCGAAACCGAAGAACTGCCGGTGACTATGGGCGAGGCCCTGCGTCAGCTCACCATGGGCGACGAACGCCTGGCCGAGATCCTGGAAGCAAGGCAGGAAAGTGACAAACCGCTGTCTGGCGAATGTTACCTGGCGTTGAAAGAGTACCTGGACACTCCAGACAAGACGCGGGGATCTGTTCGCAAGGGCTTCACGGCCTCTTTGGAGTTGTTCTATAACCCGGTTATCGACGCTGCGACGGCTGGCAACGACTTCGATTTGCGCGACATTCGCAAAAAACGCATGTCGGTTTATGTTGGTATCACCCCGGACGATCTGGAGCGCCTGGCCCCGCTGATCAACTTGTTTTTCCAGCAAGTTATTGATTTGAACACCAGGGAATTGCCGGAACAAAACCCCGAACTGAAATACCAGGTGTTGATGCTACCGGACGAATTCACCGCCATGGGTAAGGTTGGAATCCTGTCCAAAGGTATCAGCTACATTGCCGGTTACGGTCTGCGGATGCTCCCCATCATCCAGTCACCCGCGCAGCTCCGCGAAGTGTACGGCGCGGATGCTGCCGAAACCTTCGTGGAGAACCATGCTTTACAGGTCATCTTTGCGCCTAAAAGCATCAAGGTTGCGAAGGAAATTTCCGAGACGCTGGGCACTACTACGGTCAAGAACAAGTCCAGATCTCGACAGCTCACCGGCAAGTCCAGCCGGTCGGAGAACGCCAGCGATCACGGCCGTGCGTTGCTACTTCCCCAGGAGGTCAAGCAGATAGGCAAAAACGCGGAGATCCTGATTCTGGAGAACTGCCCTCCGATCCGGTGCGAAAAAATCACCTGGTACAAGGACAAGCTATTCAGCGAGCGCGGTAACGGCCGCGATGGCGTGAAGTGGCCCAGTCCGGCAGTGCCCCTGGTAGACCCTGACAGCCGCCAGATGGGCGAAATGGACTTTAGACCAAACAGCTTAGGCGAAGCCGCCCGAACAGTCGTTGAACGACCAGTAACAGCGGCAGATATTGAGAAGATCGATGAACTGGACCTGGATAACTTCAGTTGCGATTTTTCCAAGATCGATGTTCCCAAGGGTGATATTGACGACGACGCAATGGACGCCCTGGTTAACGACTTTTTCAATGTGATGGCGGCGTAAGGAGGCGGAACCATGGCACAGGAACAGATCACGGATAAAAACACTTACCTGGTTATTCCGTTCGATGACAAAGACGACGCGGTTAAGGCGGCCGGTAAGCTGCCTGACGGCTCAAACGCTATTACCTTCGACGGTGATAACAAACTGTGGTACGCCAAACCTGGTGCCGATCTCTCCAAGGTTGCCCAGTGGCTACCGGACCAGACCAAAGCCAATTCCACGACCGCCGAGAACGATCCGCAAATTGAGTTCGCCCGCACCCTTGAAGGTGCCGGTTTCATTATTGACGGTGTACCCGAAATGGACGGCCGCCGCCATCGAGTGAAGACCCAAGACGACAAGAGCGGTCAGAAAACCGGCGTGTATGTTGGATACCTGGATGGTATCCCGGCTGGATGGTATCAGGATCATCGTGCGCACTCCGAGCCGGTGAAGTGGAAAGCGACCGGCCAGAAGCTGGACCAGGAAGCACAAGCGCACCTCCGCGCCTTGGCACTCCAGCGCAAGATGGAACGCCAGGCAGAACAGGAACGCTCCTACGACCACAACGCCCGCCGCGTTGCACAAGCCTATGACCTCATGCCAGACGCCGCCGACAACCAAGGCTATCTGGAGAGAAAGGGGGTTAAAGCCTTCCCTGGTGCCAAAATGGATAAACGCGGCCGCTTGGTGCTGCCGCTCCGTAACGAGAATGACGAAATTCGGACCCTCCAGCGGATCGATGAAACCGGCTTTAAGTCGCTCAAGAAAAACGGGCAGAAGTCGGGCAATTACTTCGTAGTTGGCGACCGTGACATACAAAACGGCGAACCTGTTTTGTATGCCGAAGGTTACTCAACATCAGCAAGCATAGCCGAAGCAACCGGCCGTCCTGTTGTAATGACAGTGGACGCCGGAAACCTGCCGCGAGTCGCGGAAAAGCTGAAAGAAAAGTACCCGGACAGCCCCCATTTCATCCTGGGGGATGACGACCGGGACAAGATAATCAACGGCGTTGAAGTGAACAAAGGCCGGGAAAAAGCCGAGGAAGCGGCAACGCTGACCAACGGCGTTTTTCGGGTGCCTGAGTTCAACGACCAGGAACGACAAGCCGGACTGACCGACTTCAACGACCTGCATCAATCACGCGGGCTTGAGGCCGTCCGGGAACAAGTAGAACAGATTGTGGCGCAGTCCGAAAAGGTGGAACAGATGAGTGAAGGGAAAAACGAAAACGACCGCGAGCCGGTGATTACCGAGAATTTCGAGCAGTATGTAAACCAGGGACTCGGGCAGCAGCAGGAACGACCGATGGAAACCAAAACCATCGAGGAGCCAGTGAAAGCCGCCGAAGAAGCCCAGCACGTCGAAGCTGTTGCCGACCAGGAGCAGGAGCGCCCGACTACAGAGCAAGCCGAGCAGATCCAGGATCGTGCCGACCACCAGGCGGAAGCGAACGCCGAAACTGAAGTGGAAAACACGATTGAACCGCATATCGAGCAGAAGCAGGAAACAACAGCAGACGTTGACGCCCGAGCTTGGCTTACTAGCAGCCGCCGCCAGTCAGTGACCGAGATCCTCGGAACGAAGGATGACCAGGAGGAATCCCTGGAAGCTGCCCGCCGCGAACAGTTCGAGCAACTGAATAACCAGACACCGGCAGGTCAGACTGGACAGCAGGCCGACCCATTTGCAGAACAGACCACCTTCAAGCCGGTTGTACCGGATCGTGTGGCCAAAAACTATGTTGAGATCGACGGCAAATATTACTTTGGCAACCGCCCCGACTCGCTGGCATTCGTGGACAAGGGCGCTCGCCTCCAAACAAAACTGAGCAATGCCCAAGTGGCCGGTTCCATGGTTGATATTGCAGAAGCCAGGGGCTGGACCGAGATCCAGGTAAAAGGGACCGCCGATTTTCGCCGGGACGCCTGGTTGGAAGCATCAGCACGAGGCTTGGCCGTCCAGGGGTACAAGCCGAAGGAAGAAGACTTGGCCCGCCTCAAGAAACTGACCGAGGAACGGCAGTCTAACGAGATCGAAGCCCGCGAACAGGCAGACCAGCCGCGAAGCAATCAGGGACAGCCTAGCCGCCCGCGTCAGCAGGCCGAAGCACCTACCCCAAGGCAAGCGGCCAGTCAGGGCGAGAAACCCCAGCAGGGAGCCGCACAGGCCGAGGAAACAAGCCAGGCTACCGAGAAGGTCAACCGTTTGGCCGGGACCGTGGTAGAGCATGGTAAAGCGCCCTATGAACATAACCCAGAGAACCGGGAAAGCTATTACGTCACGTTGGAGAACTCAGACGGCGAGAAAAGCACCACCTGGGGCGTGGATCTCGAACGTGCGATGACCGAGCGCGAAGTGAAGGAAGGCGATAAGGTCGAACTGGAGAACTTGGGCCGTCAGCCGGTGACTGTCAACCGACCAGTGAAGGACGACAAAGGCAACGTAGTAGGCACCGAGCCGGTCAATTCTTACCGCAATCAATGGGACGTGAAAGCCGAAGCCATCCAAGACAGGGAGCGCGATGCTAAGGAACTGGTGCGGGAGCATCCCGACCTGATTAACGAGGTGGCCGCTATTAAAGTGGCCGAGAAATTCAGCCAGCAACAATTCAGTAATGCAGCCGACCGCGACCGTTTTATGGACAAGGTACGCACCCAACTTGCGAGCAACGTATCCCGTGGCGAACAGGCCCCGGAAGTGAAGCTGCGCGAAGAAAAATTGATCGAGAAGGAGAAAGATAATGAGCGATAAGGTAAGCAACGACATCCTGGACCTGAATAACCCCGGCGTAATGGTCGAGGTCAGCAAAGAGGAGGCCGCCGAACTGGGGGCCTTTGAAGAAACCGCCATGAGCGAGGAAGACGCCCTGGAAGCGACCGAGGAACAGGAGGACTAACCATGGCCGGGACCAAGGACGATAAAAAACCCTATTACGAAATGATCAGCGAACGGCTGATCCAGCAACTGGAAGAAGGCACGGCACCATGGCAAAAGCCATGGGAGCCGGGCATTCAACGGATGCCCCATAACCCCGTCAGCGGAACCAGGTACAAAGGTGCCAACGCTCTTTGGCTGTCAATGCAAGGCCGGTCAGATCCGCGCTGGATGACCTACAAACAGGCCAAGAGTGTGAATGCCCAGGTTATGAAGGGTGAAAAGGGGACGATGGTCCAGTATTGGAAATTCCGCGACCGCGTACCCAAAAAGGAGAATGGTAAACCCGTCCTCGATGCCGAGGGCAAAAAGGTAATGATCAACGTCGAGCTGGACAAGCCGAAGGTATTTAGTGCGGTGGTTTTCAACGCTGAGCAGATCCAGGGTCTGCCGCCACTCGAAGCCAAGCAGACGATACCTGAGTGGGAGCGCCACGAACGCGCTGAAGCGATCCTGTCCGCCTCCGGTGCCAACATCAACCACGACCAGGGCGACCGTGCGTTTTACAGCCCTGTCCGCGACTCGATCCACCTGCCAGAAAAAGGTCAGTTTGAAAGTGCCGATCGCTACTATGCAACGGCGCTCCATGAGTTGGGACACTGGACCGGGCACCCTACCCGCCTGGATCGTGACCTATCCGGCCGCTTCGGCAGTGAATCGTATGCAGCTGAGGAACTGCGGGCGGAAATAGCATCAATGGGCATAGGTGAGGAATTAGAAATTGGCCATGATCCAGGCCAACACGCTTCCTACGTCAAAAGCTGGATTAAAGTCCTCAAGGATGACCCCAAGGAAATTTTGAGGGCCGCCCGCGATGCTGAGAAGATCCACGACATGGTTATGGGGTTCGAGCGGGACCGCGACCAGAAGCAGGACAACCAGGCAATGGTTTCGCCTGCTGCTGCCGAGAAGCTGCACAAGCTCGACCGGGACGCCGTTGAGGGTTATTCCCCGATGGAAAGCTGGAAGATGATGCAGGCGGAAGCGGCCAGTAATGGTTATACAGCCCGCATCGATCTGAACAAGGACCGCGACGAGTTTGCCAGCGCGTTTGTTATCGACTACCAGGACAAGGACGGGGCCGATACAGGCATCCAAACGGACCTGTACGCCGATAGTAAGATGGAAACATCGATCCACGGCCGCCGCCTTTCCAAGTTCATTACCAACGACTCCGAAAGCCAGCCTAGACACCTCCGGGAAGCCTTCCAGGAACATGAAGCAGTGAAGGCCACCCAACCCTCCAGCAATGACGAGAAAGCTCCTCAGAAGCCGCAGGAGGCCGAAACAGACCCGCAGCTAAGCAAGGACAGCACCCTACCCTTAAAACTGGCTGAGAAGTACGCCCAGAATTTCACCAGCGAAGCCGACCGCGCCCGCTTCCTGGAGCGCGTCCAGGACCGATTGGGCAAGGAAACAGAACAGGCCGCCGATATTCGTATCCGGGAATCGGTAGCCATCAATAACGGCTCTGACATTGAACGGTGAGCATGGAAGGCGCCCTGGTGACTGGGCGCCTTTTCGTGCGCACGAACAGAAGGAAAGAAAGATGCTTGAACCGAATCTAAACTGGGAAACCGGCCGCCTCCTTTCCAACCTGGAAGGGTTTGAAGTTCTCGGGCTGGCCATTCAACGCCTTGACTTCAAAGGTATAGAGACCGAATGCGACTATCTGCTAACGGATCTTGAGAAAGGCCCACGCCGCGCAGCACTAACCGAACTCCGGGATAAGGCCAGGGAGTGGCAATCGTAACCCTAACCCCGAGCGGTCTTAAAAAAGGCCGCTTTTTTTTGCTTTCGCGTAAGGCGAAAAACTTAGCGTTCGTCCCCCTGCTCCTGGTCCGGCTCGACTCCCCGCCCGCGATTACCTCCGCTTCGCTGCTGTAGCTGCTCGGCAACTTTCTCTTGCAGTTCGTGGCGCTCCGTCTTCATCGGCGGCATGTCTTTAACGAAGGTAGCTATCTCCTTGCCCAGTTCTCGATCCTCGGCGCTGTCGCTCTGGTGCAGATCCTTGGCTGCTGTCAGCCAGGCTTTACGAACATACGTCTGACGCTCTTTGATTCGATCCTCCCAGGGACGCGGCTCCGGCTCCTTCCCTTCCCTCTCGTCAGCAAAGCCCTGGACAATCTCGCGGATCTTGGCCTGGTCCACTGCCGGGGTCATACCCCTATCACGCATGTGTTTAATTGCCTGGCTAATCCCTTTTTTGATGACGCCTCGCGTAGCCCGTGGGGTCGCTTCTGCCTCAACGCCTCGCCGTTCCAGCTCGGTAGCAAAACGCTCTCGCCACTTCTGCGGATCACCTTTTTTGATATGAAGGCGACGGCCATCAAACCCCAGGTTTTTGACCGTCAAGTGAACGTGTGGGCTGTCGGTGTCGGTATGCAACGCCATAACATACTGGTGATTCTTGCCAAACTGACCTTTCGCAAAGGCCCGCGCTGCGTTCTTCACGTCCATAGGATCGGTGCCCTCCGGCATGGAAAGCACGATATTGGTAGTCTCTCGGGTGTTCTTCCTACGCTTTCCCTGGTCTTGGGACCAATCCTTGGCCAAGGATCGGACGGCCGTTTTCCCTTTCAGGACTTCGCCCCGTTCGTCCTCGATCTCGATTTTCCCGTTCCGGCTTATATAGTCCAGATGCGCTTTAACATGGTCCGCCCCTTTGGTGTTGCCGCTGATCTTCACCATCACTTCCGGGGAGTGGTTGGCAATTCTCTTGGCTCGCTGCCGGTTCCGGTCCTTGTTGGATTTATGCTTTACGTCACCGTCTAACAGATCGGAAATCGTGTCGTGTGCCAAGCTACCCATCATCACCCCACCGGCTCATGTTACGGGTAAGCAGATCGGACACCAGCTCTTTATGCTGCTCGATGCGCTCGGCCATTTTCTCGATACCGTCCAGTTTCAGCTTATCGCTGTCTCGGAATTCGATATTCAACGCTCTGGCCACCTGGTTAAGATTTCGGCCTATGGCTGAAAGTTCGCGGTTCGACTCCCGCAACGCCGCCACCTCGGCATCGTTCAAAACTGGCTCCCGGTGCAGTGCAGCCCGAACAACCGCAGTAGTCCAACTGGTGGGATTGCTGTAGCCCTCTTTCCTGGCTCGCTCCAGCATGTTGACCCGTTCCGGCTCTGTCAGGCGAACTGTGACTTTTCCCGTCTTAGGCTCCCCTCGACTGGAAAAATCATCCGGCACGGCTCCAGTAACCACTTTTAGGATCATGTGGCGCAGCATTACAGCTTCGCTTTTGTCGGCGCCCTTGCAGAACTTCATCCAGGCGATTTTCTCATCATCCGATAACGTGGTCTTGGCTTGTGCCATTGCCTTACTGGACTCCCTCGTTATTTCGCAAAAACTCACCGTGCAGACTATTGATCTGTTCCACTGCCTGGTTTCCGTTCTTCACCGTCCGCAAAACGATTTCACTGCCTCGGGTGAAGCGGTGCCCTATCCGAATGGTGTAAGCCTTGAGTATCCAACCCAGGAATCCAGGAACATAACCGGCGTCCTCTACATCACGCCACCGGACACCACCCGCCCCTTTGTTCCAGGGAAGGATGCCGCTATAAACCCAGACCCCTTCCTCGTTCACAAAGAGGACGACACTCCGAAGGAACAGGATCTGATACACCAGGTTGATGGCAATGACCGCCGCACCTCCTGCCAGGAAGCCCCAGTGCATCGCGCTAAGGCTGAACAGATACAGTCCCGCCGAGAGAAATCCAGCAACGAAAAGAGGCCGCAAATAGGCCACCCAAGAGAGTTTGTATTGATTGATGGCACCGCCTTCAATCACTGCTGTTTCCATACTGGCGTCGTTCATGGTCGCTCCTTGCTCTACGGTAAAAATGGGGGGTATGGGGGGCAGTTTAATGCAAAGTGGTACGAAGTGCCAGCACTTTGCGAATCCTGCCCTAGTCATTAACCCCCCATTTCTTTTCGTACGCACGAAAACCGGCCAGCTCGTCAGAGCTGCCGCGCCCCTCCGGGGCTTGCCTCCCCGCTGGCTTCGCCAGTCGGGGGTTGGACAGCCCGACTGCTCCGCTTCGCCCTTCGGGCTCGCGGCTCACGACTTTCCCAAAATTGGATTGTACAATCCAAAAGCGGGGATATACTGGAACCAGGACAACCAGCAGCAGGGACGAACAATGAAGCCAACCGAAACCACTTATGAAGAACTACAGACCGCCTTCGAGCATTTCAACGATTCTCTATTCGATACTGAACTGCCGTCCTGTCTGATCACCCTCCAGCGCGAAAAACAGACCTACGGCTATTTTTCCGCTGAACGGTTCGTGAGTCGCGACGGCGGCACCACCGACGAAATTGCCATGAACCCGGCTTACTTCGCCGTCTGCCCCCCGGAAGAAATCATGCAGACCCTGGTTCACGAAATGGCACACCTCTGGCAGTACCACTTTGGAAAGCCTGGACGGCGCGGATACCACAACAGGCAGTGGGCGGAAAAAATGGAAGGCATAGGACTAATGCCGTCCTCCACCGGCAAGCCTGGTGGAGCCAGGACAGGCGACAAGATGGCGGATTACATTATTGAAGGCGGCCACTTTGAATCCGCTTGTTCGGATCTGCTGACCCGAAATTTTCGGATCTCCTGGGCGGATCGATTCCCGGCCCGCGAACGCCTCCAAATGGCAATGGCCGAAGGCTCAATGGAAGAGGTTAGCGAGGAGCTGGCCGCCTGGGGCGTCCAGATCGGGGAAGGTGGCGAACTGATACTGGAGCAGGAGCAGAAGCAGACCAGGGCAAAGTTTACCTGCCCGGACTGCGGCGCAAGCGCCTGGGGCAAGCCTTCGCTGAATCTCATTTGTGGGGATTGTGAAGTGGCCCTGGAAATCTGCTGAAAGCCTGCCGCGCCTGCGGCTTGGCGGCCCGCCAGGGCGGGCAATGCCTTCCTGGACACTACCGCACCCCTTCGGGGTTTGGTGGCCACCGCCCCAACACAAACTGTCTTCGCTTCGCTCCGCTTAGTTTGCGCCGGTTCGGCGGCTCTGGTTAAACACGCCGGGAAGGGTCGAGTAAATCCAGCAGCTTGCCACCGCTGATTATCCAGACGTTGTTCTGGCTATCGGCTAATAGGCGGCTGGAGCCGCCTGTTTTGCCCGTGTGGATGAAAAACCCCTTACAGCCATGGGAAACGACCAGGTTGCAAAACTCTTGAACATGGGCCGCGCTGATATGCCCTGCGTACCGTTTCGCCTGGATTAAGAAAAGCTCGCCGTCCAGCCATACGCGGCCGTCTATCCCGCCATCGCCTGTATAGCGACTGTTGCGCTTCACCTTGTATCCGCGTTGCTGGAACGTCTCCAAAATCATTTCCTCAAACACAAACGGGTCGATACGCCGAAGGTAGGCAAGTTTGTGGCCAGGTTCGGGGATCTCGGCCAGCTTGAGGAGGTTTCGCCGTGCTTGGCGCTCTCGGCGCCGGTGAGCTGGCTTCCGCCACCCCAGTAGCCGAAGGATCGGCCGGGAAAATCGGGCGAGCAACGCCAGGAGGGTTAAGCCGGTGCCCAGCACCGGCAAAGGAATGTCATAGAGAAAATCGACCATGATTTAACACCAGGGGAGGGGACGGCCCCCAGGTGAGGGCGGGCAGCCGTCCATGCTGCTTTAGGCTTCAATGATCGCCACCAACTGAACCTGATTCAGATCCACTTCGATTTCGTGGCCGTCATCGTCGTGCTTGATCCATGCCAGGCCGTAGGCTGCACGGCGGTCGGTCAGCAACCGCGCTTCCCGCTCGTCATACTTAACTTGGATGATTGCTTTCTTGATCTTGTCGGCTTTCGCGTCGTCCGCCAGGTACTGGTCGGCCTGCTCCTCCAGTTCGTCCAGGTGGCCACCGCTCAAAGGTTCGCCGTCCAGGGTCAAGGGCTGCTGATCCTCGTCCCGCGTAAGTGGGGCGGGGCGCTCCTCGTCTTGGTTGCCGTTATCGTCCTCGCCACCGTCCTGCGGTTCTGGCTCCTGGTCGTCTTCAAGTTCTGACTGGGCAGCATCGCCACCGGCTTGCGGCTCCTGATCTCCACCGATAGGGGCGGCCGGTTCCGGGTCTTTCGGCTTGGCTGGCTCCTTGAGGCTGTCCAGGAAGGCCCGCACCTGTGACGTGGTTAGCTCCTGCTGGTTTGCGCTGGCCTCCTGACAAAACTCCTCGATCTCGTCGCCGTGCTTCTTGTAGCCACGGTGCAGCAATGCCAGTGCCTGCATTGACCGGCAAAGGCTGCTGTCGTACAGATCCCGGATACAAGACGCCATATCAAAGAAGATTTTGTGGTCGGAAACGTAAGACGGGGGGCGGCCCAGCGCCTTAGCTATCTCCCCGGCTTTGTGACCATCCTCCAGCCGCGACTTGATAAATAGCGCGATTTCCAGGGGGCTAAGGTTCTCGCGCTGGTCGTTCAGCACGAACTTATCGAAGTCGTCCAGCTCGTCTTTGATGATATACGGGACTTGCTCCAGACCGGCTAGGTCGGCGGCGCGGTAACGGCGGTTCCCGCCATTGATGATAAAGTGCCCCGGCTGCTCCGGGTGATGCTTCACGCTCAACGGCTCCATGATGCCCCGAGGCTTCCCGGTAGTCGGGTTGACTTGCTGCATTGAGTCGGCCAGCTCCTGGAGCTTTCCGGCATCGAACTCCTTGCGAGCGTTCTCCGGGTCTTCGTGGAAGTTCTCCAGGGGCGCGTATGCAATCGCACCCGCTTCCACCTGGTCCCCATTGCCTTGCGGGGTCGAATCCTTCTTGTTGCTGCCCCCAAGAAGCGACGACACGTTAAAATCGCCAAAATCATCCAGTCCGGACAGATCAGCTCCCTTTGCCATTACTTGAGTCCTCCCATTTTTTCGTAAACGATGGCGAACGCTTCCTGGAACTCACGGCCCGCTTCACGGGCGGCGGTCTTCTTGAGCTGCCAGACCGGAATCCCCTCGGCCAGCGCCTCCGGGATCGATGAGCGGATGCCTATTTTCGCCTTAATCAGCAGGTGCGAGTAATTTTTAACAAGGTTGGTCAGTGTCTCTTTCTGAGCCAAGGACCGGGGGTTAAAGCGGTTCGGAAGCATCCCCAAAAAATTAAGATCCGGGTTCCACTTTTCTTTCACGCCAAAGATGGTTTGCAGCATCTTTGTAATACCGTCGATGCTGTATTCTTCCAGCTCGATAGGCGCCAGGACGTGATCAGCAACCAAAAGGGCGGCCGTCATTCGCAAGCCCAGGGTAGGCGGGGTGTCGATGATGCAGTAATCGAAGGACTCACCCAGGCTCTCCAGGTTGCGACGGAAGGCCGACAAAACAGCCGGGTCGGCCCGTTCAATATCAGCCATCGCACCATCGGCATGAATCAGGGTAATCCCCTCGACGGCCTCGATGCCGTCCACGTCACCATTGAAAAGCTGGCTGGCCGCGATAGGGGCCGCCTCGCCGGTACGCTCCAGGGTTTTAGTTGCGTTTGCCTGCGGATCAAGATCCACAAACAACACACTGCGTCCTTGCTCCTGGATCGACATTGCCAGATGGACCGCGATAGTTGATTTCCCAACGCCGCCCTTCTGGTTCGATACCGTGATTTTCTGCATAGCCATAATTCACTATCCCCTTGAATTCCTAGTAATCGGTTCAAAATATACCACATTGATTATCAAAATAATACGAAATGATTTCGTGCGCACGAAAAACCCGACACTTATTGTCGGGCCTTGGGTGAAAATTTGTACTTCTTGCTCAGGGTTCCGTTCACCACAAATTCCACCACGCCTTCCTCTATTAGTTCGTTCAAAGCGCAGCCCCACTCTGGAACCTGGCGCGGCGGCGCCCAAGTCATAACACCAAAATGGGTAAACAACTGCCCCGGCTCCGAAAATTCCCTGGCGAGTACGTCCAACACGTCCTGTTTCACTTTTCCCTGGTTCGGATCGCAAGCGTTCCGGCAAATACCATTATCGCAATTCATGCAAGGCATAGTCCTATCCTCATGTCGAAGGGTTGAAAACCGCGCCGGACTAAGTGGTGGTGCCCGCTGCGGATATGATTAATATAATACAGTAGCGGTATTATATCAAGCATTATTTTCAATTCGATTCGAGGGCAGGAACACAACATATTGTGCCGATCTACATCTGGTGAAACACTATATGTTGTGTTTATTGCGCTCCCGGCTTACTTCTTCTTGGTGTCGCTCTTAACCTGCTCTTTCAGCTCTGTCAACTGCTCCCGGACAGCGCCAAGCTCTCCGCTCAGGGTTGCATTCCGCTCGCGGGCGTCTGCCAGATCCTGGCGGGCCTGGTCGCGCTCCCCCTGGGCTGCTGCGAGTCTGTCGGCGGCTCTCTGGATCTCCTGGGCGGCCTGCTTGCGCTGTTCCTGGTGCTGCTGCTCCTGCGCTTCCGCCTTAGCCCTGACCTGGGCCAATTCACCGGCTACGGCATCGAGGCGCTGACGAAGATCACCGGCGGCGGCTTCGGCTTTCTCCAGCTCCTGGCGGTGGCGTTCATCCTGGGCGCGGATCTGCTCCTGGTGCTGCCGTTCCAATGCCTTACGCTCCTGTTCGGCGTCTTTCCTCTGCTCCTTGGCATCGGCCCGCGTCTCTGCCAGTTCCGCTTTCAGCTCCTCCACTCGTTCGCCACGGTCTGCCGCCTGGCGTTCGGCGGTCGCCAGTGCCGTTTTAAGCTCCTGGACCTCGTTCCCCAGCGCGGTGATCTGTTCGGCCGACTCCTGGACCTTTTGTTGGCTTTCCTGGTGTTCCTGCTGTTCGGCGGCGAGCTGCTGGTCCAGCGACTCCAATTCAAGCCCCTGGGACTCGAATGCGTCCGCCATTTCGGCGCGTAGTTGGTCAGCCTCGGCCCGCTCCTCGTCCCAGCCTTTTTGTGCGGCGGCCAGTGCTTCATTGGCCAATCCCTGCGCCTCAGTCCAGGCGGTTGCCAACGCGGCCTGGAAAGCCTCCTGGACAGCAGCAGGGACGGGGACGGCAACGGGCGTGGCCTGGCTAGTCTGCATCTTCCTCCATTCGCGCATAACGGCGCTGGTCGTGTTCATATCCGCCTTTGCTGCGCGACGCACCTCGTCAACGGTCGGCATCTTCTCGCGGCCGTTCTGCTCGTAAAGCTCGGTTGCCACCTGCACGATGCGGTCGTATGTCTCTGTCGGGATTCCCTGGGCCATGGTGTCGTCTCCTGGTCTGGCTGACTATTCAATAATAATAATAATATTCTTATTATTCTTATTATGCAAGATAAAAAAAACCCCGGCATTTACCGGGGCCGATGGGTTGGCTTAGTCGATGGCTGCCAGGATCTGGCCCGCCTCGGGGTGATCCAGGGCGTATTCCCTCAGTGCATGGTAATGGTCTGTCATGGCCTCCGATCCGGTGGAGTTGGCCAGGTAGCCATAAGCGAACAGACAAGCGACGATACCGGCCGCATCTTTGCTCATCGATCCCTCGAAGTAGTTGCCAGCCACTACCAGGCGCAATTCTCCCTCGCCCCTGGGAGCCATGTAAAAGCCGCCGTTGGACAGGTCGAAGAACTCCCAGTAAGCGCCCTTGTAGTCCTGGGCCAGCTCGTCCAGGTAGGCATACACCATAGTTTCAACGTGGCCCATCAGTCGGGCGAAATGGCGGGGCAGGGCCTTTAGGCGGTCGTCCATCGATACCAGGCGAGCGGTTACGGCGGATTCGATCTGTTCGGCGTTGTCGGTCATGTTCAAGTCCTCATGTCGAAGGGTGAACCGCAACGGACTAAGTGGTGGTGCCCGCTGCGGATATGATTAATATAATACAGTAGCGGTATCATATCAAGCACTTTATGAGGATCTTCACGACTCGCCACCAAAGCCAAACCAGCAGCCGACCTTCACCGATCAAACCGTTTTCAGGCGCTCCAGGGCTTCAAAAAGGCTTTATCTGGCGTCAAAACGCGCTCCTACGTGAAAAAAACACCAGATAACAGGGGAAACGGTCGCAGATTTCAAGCTGACGCACCTTGCCGAACCAGGCATGGCACACTGACCAGGCTCCAGGCACACATCTAGGCGCTTCGCTGATATACGCATGGACTTGTATCACCGAGTTGACGAACACGGCACAAGGGGCAATACTGGGGGCTCTGACGTCGTAAGCACTCTTGCTTGCGTCAATAGCGGGGCAACCACCAGGGCGTCCCGTTACTCCCTTCCTGGCGTCTCATCCCCTTTGAAATGAAACCCCCTAAAAGCAGGGCCTACGGCCTGGCGCTGAGGCTACGCCATTAGAAGTACGCACGGACTTGTCTCACTT
>JALOAH010000160.1 GCA_023228865.1 Porticoccaceae bacterium
CCAATAGAATATGCATGGGGTAAGCCAGTCAGTACCTCTAACGCCCCAGTGTGCAGCGTTGTATCCAGTAGCACAATTGATTCATATCAGCCTTATTGGAGGCTCCAGCCTGAAAGTATCTGTGAAGTGGTACCTCCGCGCACAATACCGGTCTTCAAGTGAACGGCTGAAAACTTGGGGCTAGTCTGTACTCTGTTGTCCCAGCTCTGCCAAACGCTGGCGAATTTCCTGCTGACGTCCCTGATCGGCGATTTCCCGCCCTGGTCGGGGAGCAGCTTGCTGGGCTTGCAGAAGGTATTGCCGGGCTTCTCTATAACGGTTTTGCTTAAGCAGGAAGTCACCATAAAAGTAATTGGGGTCAATGCCATCAGGGTTGTGCGTAAGTGCTTTTTGAAGGAGTTGTTCCGCTTTTTCGTCATCACCAAAGCCAATGGGCCAACCGGGTACGCTGTAATAGAGTGTGCCCAGGCTGGTGTAGGCCGAGCCCTCCAGCGCGCTCGGATCCATTTCCAGCGCTTTTTCCAGATCTTTTTTGGCGGACTTGGCGATTTTAAGTGCGCCTAGTCCTCCCCGCGCCCCGGCGTAGGTGGATTTGATAATGCCACTCCAGATCAGCAGTTCCGGGCTATCCGGTGATGCAGCGACGAGACTGTTGGCCTGATCGGCCAGTTGTTCAAATGCAGTGATTTGGGTTTTTCCACTCAGTAGGTAATTGATTTCCGCCCAGCGTTGCTGGAGTCGTGATACGTCTGCTGACGGCTGTGCCAGGGTCAGTCCTGCCCACATCAGGGTGCAGGTTGCCAGAATCAATCGAATTGTCATGATGCGGTTTTCTCCGGTGTGGTGCTGCCTTCGGTTGCGTGGCGGCGGATGGTGATGAGTTGCTTGCCCAGCGCCCGATCCACGACACCGGGCAGCAGGCAGTTCAGGCGCACAAACAGTTTTTCTGGCCAGCCGATATAGCGGTCGCACCCTTTCTCGCTTCTGAGTGCTGCCAGCAGCACTTGGGCAACCACTTCAGGCTCATCCATTATGTTGCCCAGTGCCTGGTTCATGGCTGTAATGGCGGGGCTGTTGAGGCGGGTTTTTGTGCCGCGGGGCGCAAGATAATGTACGCGGATTCCTGTGTCGCTCAGTTCTCGGCGCAGGGCCTGGCTGAATCCCCTGAGGCCAAACTTGCTGGCGCAGTAGGCTACAAATGCAGGATGGCCGATGCTGCCAAAAGTGGAACCGATATTGACGATGTCAGCGTCAGGGCGCTGGCGTAACAGGGGAAGCAGGTCATGGGTCAGTGCCATGGGTGCGAGTAGATTGGTCTGGAGGGTTTCGGACAGAGAAGCTTCGGACTGTGTTTCAAACAACCCGAAGCTCTGATAGCCGGCGCTGTTGATCAGGATGTCGATGCCGTTCTGCTCGCAGCGGGTGACAATGTCCTGGCGTCCTTTTTCTGTGTTGAGGTCGGCGACCACAGTAAATGGCACCGGGGCATTGGGCAGGGCGAGCTGGAGTTTTTGACGGAGCGCCTCCAGCCTGTCGGCATTCCTTCCTGCCAAAATCAGCTGGGCACCTTGGCTGGCCAAGGCCAGCGCCAGTGCATTCCCGATGCCTCCACTGGCGCCTGTCAGTAGCACGTTTTTGCTGTCGAGTTCCATGGCAATCCCCTCAGGCAGCTTCCAGACTTAACTCAGGCAGGGTGCGGAAGATATCCGCATAAAGCCTGTAGAACATTTTGGCGCTGTGAATAATAAGCCGCTGCTCTTCCGATTCAGTGATGCGGTTCATCAGGGTTTCGAAAAACTGCATATGCTCCAGGTCCAGGGAGCCATGGGAGCTGAGGTAACTGAAAGCCGCGGCTGGCAGTTTCAGCGATTCGCGAATACAGCCGGCTGCCTGGGTGGCGACGGTAACGCTGGTGCCTTCTAGTACGAAAACCATGCCAAAAAAACCAAGAGGGCTAATGCGCTGGATAGTGTCGTAGGCATAGGCCACCATCAGCTCGGTGGCAGGGCTGGGGTTGCTGTGGCGGGCGGCTTCCTTGTCGCCACCACAGGCTTCGATGTCGTTCAGAATCCATTCCTGGTGGCCGACTTCTTCCTCGATGTATTCGGCTACTGCTTCCCGCAGCCATTCCTGATGCGCTGGAATACGGGCACCACAGGCCATCAGCAGTGGCACCGTATGTCTGACGTGATGGTAGGCCTGGTGCAGAAAAGCCAGGTACTCATCCAGTGTTAGCTGCTGTTGCAGGGCACGTCTGATAACAGGTGAAGAGAGCAGGTGCTGGCGCTCACTGAGTGTGGCGTCATTGAGCAGTTGGTAGAACGTCATGGAATTATGCCTCCAGGGGAGAGTGATACAAAGTGTCAAGCTGGGCTGAGAAGTGTTGTGCTATGGCTTCCCGGCGGGGTTTGCCGGTGCTGGTGATGAGTCCGGGGTAGTCTGCCAAAGGCTGTGGCAGCCTGAGCCAATGTCGGATCCGGGCATAGTCTGGCAATCGCTGGTTACACTGTTCAATGGCATGACTGATTGCTTCGTTGCTGGTCATACTGTCAGTGTGCAGGAGGACCACGGGGAAGGGTCTGGCGTCGCCGAATACAATGGCTTCCCTGATCAGGCCATTGTCCGTGAGTTCTGTTTCGATCCATTCGGGGCTGATATTACGGCCGTAACTGGTGATCAACAGATTCTTGCGTCTGCCGTACAGGTGGAGAAACCCGCTTTTGTCCACGCTGCCCAGGTCGCCGGTTGCAATGGCTCCCGGGTTCCAGCTGTCCGGGTCGTCCACATAACCAAGAAAAGGATTCCCGCTGACATGGACTTCTGCGTCGCGAATTTCCACCTTGAGGTGAGGCAGGGGGCGGCCTGCAGACCCCATCAGGCTTGCCGTTGGTGTGTTAAGGCTGACCACTGACGCGCATTCCGACAGGCCATAGCCCTCGTAAACAGGCAAACCCTGGTCGCGGGCTTTGGCCAGCAGGGAAGGTGCCACCTTGCTGCCCCCAACGGCGACAAAAAACAGGCTGTCTGGGGCCTCCCATCCGGCTTCGCCGGCTGCGACCAAGGCCGCGAGCATCTGGGGCATCAGGATCAGGGTGTGGGGTCGAAAGCGGGAAATGGCACCAAGCAGGGTCGGAGTATGCAGACTGGAGCTGCCTTTCAGGCCGATCTCGGCCAGAGCTGGGACCAACAGGGTGCCGCCACTGATCAGGGTGGTATAAGCCCCCCCCACGTTTTCCAGTAAGACCCCGAGTGGAAGCAGGCTCAGGTGGCGAAGGCGGCCGCCGAGTTGGGGGATGCCGATGGCGTTGGCAAGCGACTCCGCCTGCCGGATCAGCTGTACGTTGCTCAGGCATACCCCTTTGGGGGTGCCTGTTGAACCGGAGGTATAGGTAATTTTGCCGGTATCGGCGGGCAGTAGTGCTGTCGTCGAGCTGTGATTACGGGCAATGGCGACCCCGAAAGGGCTGGCAAGGTGTCGCCATTGAGCGGGTAACTGGCGGTCACCCGGCTGGTAAATCAGGGTGTCGACGCCGGCCTGAGCCAGCACATGCTGTTGCTGATCCGGGGAAAAAAAACCGGGCACGGGAAGCAGGGGCAGATCAGCCAGCTGGCAGGCCAGATCCACCACCAGCCAGAGAATGCCATTATCCAGGGTTGAGGCGACGGTTCGCGCCTCCATTGCCTTCAGTTGCTCTGCAAGTGTCAGGCTGTGGCGATAAAGTTCACCATAGTCCAGTGTCCGGCTGCCATCGCTCACGACAGGAGCATGCCCCTCGGCCTCTATCTTGTCGAACAGAAGGGAAGTCATTCCTGCACCCTGGCCTGGAGCCGGGCAGCAAAATTGTCCAGCAGCTCACCATAGGTAGCGACAATGGAATCCATCAGCTGATGACTGCGACAGGCGGCAATGCTGTCAGCGACAAATCCCACCACTACCTGGGGGTTGTGGGTGTAATAATCCCCCCACTCACTGGCTCCGCCGGGCAACCTTGAAGGCTCTGCGGGGCAAATGACCTGAATGCTGAATCCCAGCCTGTCAATGGCCCGGATAACCGGAGGTGTGGCTGTGAACATCACATGGAGAAAGCCTCCTCTGTGGATGATATCCAGCAGTGTCAGAAACAACAGGGCGGTGGCCCCCGGCCTGGATGACACCAGATTGCCGATTTCCACTATGCCGCTCCTGTCAACGGGGCAGCGACTGAGGCTGGCGATGACTTGTTCGGCGGGCGTGTCGAGATAGTGCTCGACAAACAGAGGATTCAGTGTTGCAGGCCTGATACCCAGGGCTGCGTGGTAGCTGTCGTCATGGCGAATGCTGAGCAGGTAGGGCAGAAATTCGCGGATAACAGCGTTATGGACAAGGCGGAACCGGTCCCCGATGAAGCGTTCCAGTTCTTCACGGCGAGGGTTGTCGCCGTCAAGAGCGATAGTCGGAGCCGGAACCATCAGCCGATGCAGGGAGCGGTTGATGGCGTGGGTTTGATCGCTGGAGCTTTGGGCTGTGTTGTTCATGAATACCTCGATCGCTGACGGCGATGGTGCAGCTGTCCACTGAGTGGACTTCGGGTATTCAGAGTAAGAGGGTGAGCTTAAGGGACTCTTAACGAATCCCGGGGCTTGCAGGCCCCGGGCTATTTATCGGCGTGACGGGTTGTGTGCGGTTCAGGCGTTCATTAAAAAGCTCTCTCCGCGTATTGGTGCGACATTTGACCTGATACCCGGTATTGCCCTCTATGCAGGCTATGCAACAGCTTTCCGAGCGCCTTTTGGTTTCATTGGGCTGGAATCTCCAGACCCGGAAAAATCAGATAACGTTGAAGCCGGTGTCAAACTGTCATTACCTGATGCAGGCCTTTCAGGCACGATCGCTGGATTTCGTCAGGTCCGAGAAAACGTCAGTGTGTCAGACCCGGATAACCTCGGGTTCTTCATCCAGAGCGGTAGTCAGCGAGCCAGCGGCGTGGAGGTTGATATGGTGTGGGAGCCGAATCCTGCGTTCTCCTTACTGGCTAATTACGCCTATACCAGAACACGTGATGATGGCGCAGCCCCGGGTGACAATCTAACTCGCATTCCTCAAAGCAGTGGGCGCATTGCAGCTCGCTATCGTGTGCTGGACGGTAGGTTACAAGGTTTGTCTTTCGGTGCTGGTGTTACAGCGTTTACCTCACGTGAGCTGACATTACCGAATACCGTTTCAGTACCCGGTTATGCTGTTATCGACGCCCAGGCATCTTATGATCTTGGTCGGTTTACCCTGGGCGTATCAGTCGTCAACCTGGGAGGACGAGAGGCATTCGATCCTTACTCCTATTTTGGCAATGCCATTGTCGCACCTAACCAACCAAGATCGACATACATCACGCTTGGGACGAGGTTTTGACGATGCATGGGAAGAGTTTAAAGACGCTCAAGTCTGCAATTATTGTTTCAGTTTCTGCATTGGCGGCAACATGTATATTTGCCGCAGAGCCAGTTGAAAACCGAAAGAAAACGGAGATATAACCACCCTTATGGGAGGCTATTCCCCGTGATGGTTTCGGGATCGATTGATCCTGGTAGGGCAGTGCATCCTTCATCCCGGAAGGGATGGACGTTCGCGCTAGGGATGCTGTTGCGAACTGGATCGGTCACGCGGTCGGAACCGCGCCGTAGCCTCGAAGACCGTGGCTACCTGGGCATGTCGCTGACGGATCAGCGGAACATGGCTGCAGCGTGACGCCAGTGTGTGGGATGGGCGAGGATGTATTGGTAAGTCTCCGGTTCCGCATTGTTGGCGACGCCTCAGACGGCTTCCCACGGCAGTCATGGCCGAGACGTGGAGAAAGAAAAAAGCCCCCGGATGGGGGCTAAGGACAGGTGGTTTTCAGCCGTTACCCGCCTTCTGCCAGTGCCTTTTTGCTGTCACCCACAGCATCAATCTCCGCACATTTCCCCAAGCTGCACTACCCTGAAGGCATCCACACACCAGTACCGATGGAACGGATGCCGTCATGTCTCTTACCGCCCAAGCGCCTCGGCCGGCCACCCATGTC
>JALOAH010000161.1 GCA_023228865.1 Porticoccaceae bacterium
GTTTTTTGTTCTAGTTGGCTCATCCGTCAGAGCATCAATCTTTAAATCTTTCAGTGTTTTCCGTGTGTTCCGTGGTTAAAAAAATCAGCTGTGGACGCAGTCCACACCAGGTCAGTCCGTGTTCAGTCCGTGTGTCCGTATTCCAGGAAGCCCCATGCCACAAAGCAGATTTCGCATCATTCATTTTTCCGATCCGCATATCGCCTTGTTTTCATTCCGGCATGGCGGTTTTTTCGACAAGCGCCTTTTTGGGCGTTTGAATCATTGCTTGCGCCGTCGGCGCTCTCTTCGTCTTCAACGCCTTCAGCAAGCGGCGGAGCTTTTTGCTTCGCTGGAGCCTGACCTGCTTGTTTGCTCTGGTGACTTGACCAGCGTTGGCGACCCAGACGAATTCGCTTTGGCCGAGCGTCTTTTGGCTCCCATTCTCGAGTTGGCCGGCGAACGTTTTCTCTACATCCCCGGCAACCATGATGCCTACGTGCAGGATCGGCGATGTCGTCAGGCTTTGGAGACGACCTTCCACCGCCTCAACCGCAAGGCCTTTCACCTGCAAAAATTGCCAGCCAGCCTGGTGCTCGGCCCAAGCGAAATCATCCTTGGCAACAGCGCTAGGCCAAGCCCGATTTATAGCTCGAATGGAGCTTTCTCCAGCCAGGAATGGGAGCGACTAGAGTCGCAGCTGATGAGCGCGAAAAACACGCCATTCCGCCTGCTGCTGCAACATTTCCCCACTCTTGACTCCACCGGACGCCCACTAGGCTGGCGACGCCGGCTCAAGCAAGCAGAGCAGCTTCTGCAATGGCAGCAAAAAAACGCTTTCGACGCCCTGCTCTGCGGACATATACATCGACCATTTCTCCTCGAAGCTCCTCTTCCGCGCATTGTTTGCGCCGGCTCGCTGACTTTGTATGGCTCTTTCGCCATCATTGACCTTGACAGCAATAATAATTCCATCCAGTGCAAAATAGAAAAACTCGCTTAAACTCAAAGAAAAAAGGTAAAATGAAATGAAACAATTCCTGGCATTTGACCTCGGCGCCTCCAGTGGCAGAGCCATTCTTGGCACTTTGCTTGACGGCAAAATCTCTTTGCAGGAGCTGCACCGTTTCGAAAATGGCGCTGTCGCAATCCGCGACGGACTCTTTTGGAACACGCTTGGACTTTTCAAGGAAATGAAGACCGGCCTGCAAAAAGCGCTCGAGATTGGAGCCGAACTCTCCGGCATCGCCATCGACACCTGGGGCGTCGATTATGCGCTGATCGACAAGAATGGCTGCTTCGCCGGAATGCCGCGCCACTACCGCGATTCCCGCACCGACGATGTCATGCCCTGGGCTTTTCAACGCATTCCGCAGGAGGAAGTCTACGCTGAGACCGGCATCCAGTTCATGACCCTGAATTCCATCTTCCAGCTGGCCGCCTCTGTGCGCGACCAAGACCCCACTCTGCAAATCGCCGACAAGCTGCTGTTCACCCCCAATGCCCTGACTTGGCTTTTCGGCGGCAAAATCTGTGCCGAATACTGCATCGCCACCACCTCACAACTCTACAATCCACAGACCAGGGATTGGAGCTGGAAGATCATCGATGCCCTGGGCTTGCCACAGTCCCTGTTTCCGGAAATCGTCCCCGCTTGCAGCATCGCCGGCAGCTTGTCACCGGCTTTGCAGGCTGAGTTCCAATGCGGGCCGATCCCGCTGATTTTGGTTGGCAGCCATGACACTGCCTCGGCGGTGGCCGCCGTGCCTGCCGAAGCCGACAAATCCTGGGCCTATCTGAGCAGCGGCACCTGGAGCTTGCTCGGTGTTGAGCTCGATGCCCCAGTCATCAACGAAAAAGCCCGTCTGGCCAACTACACCAACGAAGGTGGTGTCGGCGGAAAAATCCGCTTCCTGAAAAACATCATGGGGCTCTGGCTGCTCCAGGAATGCCGCCAAGAGTGGAGCCGACGCGGGAAAACTTATAGCTTTGACGAATTGGACGGCCTGGCTGAGCAAGCCGAGCCTTTCCGCAGCTTTATTGATCCCAATGACGCAAGCTTTATCGCACCCGGCGATATGCCGGCCAGAATCCAGGAGTACTGTCGCAAAACCAGCCAGCCAATCCCTGAAACCCCAGGCCAGATCATCCGTGCCGCCCTGGAGTCACTGGCTCTGCGCTATGCGCTGACCATGCAGGAACTTGAGGACATTCTTGGGCGCAAGCTCGATGTCCTGCACTTGGTCGGCGGCGGCTGCCTAAACAAAATTCTCAACCAATTCACCGCCAATGCCATCAACCGTCCAGTCGTCACCGGCCCAGTCGAAGCAACCGCACTCGGCAATATCATCGGCCAAGCCCTTGCCACTGGAAATATCAAAAACCTCCAACAGGGAAGAGATATTATTCGTGAGGGCATAAAAACAACAACCTGGCAAGCACAAAACGCCAATGAATGGCAGCAAGCATTGCAAAAATATTGCCAAGTCACCAAATAGCTCCTTACAACAAAAAGGTAAAAGCGGGAAAATCTATGAAACTGGACTTGCTTTTTTTAAATGATGCCCACTTGCGTTCTTTGGGCGGCATGAATTTGCCTGAAGTCATGGAAGACGTGCGCCAGGTGCTAATTTTGCATGTGCAAAAGCAGATCAACAGCCCCAGCAAAGTAGTGCTTCGCTAGGGCAAGACCGTTGAGGACGAAAACCGCTATGGCCGTTGCAACGCCATGCCCTGCTGGTGCGGCGGCGACATCAATATGGCCGGCATCAAATGGCTGGGGTCAAATCCGCAAAATCACAAGTATGGTCTACCTCGGGCCACAGGGTTGGTTGTTCTCAATGACCCCGAAACCAAGGTGCCCTTGTGCGTCGCCGATTGCACCGCCGTTTCAGGAGCGCGCACCGGCGCAGCCAGCGCGTTGGCCATTGACCGGCTAGCCAAAAAAGAGGTCAGCGCCATCACCCTAATTGGCGCCGGCTTTCAATCCCGAATGCAATTGCGCGCCGCCCAGATTGTACGCCCGAGCATCAACAAATGCTTCGTCTATGATATAATAGCGGAAAAAGCAGTGCAGTTCGCCAAGGAAATGTCAGCTGAACTGGCAATAAATGTTGAGGCCACCACAACACCGGACTGCGCCGCCCAGGCAAGTGATATCCTGATTACCGCCACCATCTCTTCCACGCCTATCGTTCCAGCTTCCTGGTTGCATCCCGGCCTGTTTTGTATCAACCTGGCGGATTTCGAGTATGAATACGATGCGCTGAAACGTTGCCACAAAGTGGTGGTTGATGACTGGGAAGGAGTCAAACACCGGCAAATCAGCACAGTGGCGCTGATGTATGCAGACGGCCTGTTTACCGATGCCGATCTGCACGCCGAACTGGGAGAAATACTTATGGGAACAAAGCCCGGGCGAGAAAATGACGACGAAATCATCTACTTCAATAGCGTTGGCCTGGGCGCTGAAGACCTGGCAGTGATAACTCGTTGCTACCGAAAAGCGATAAAAAACGGCGTCGGATACAATATGCCATATTATGAGGAATAACCAACAGACGCGCACAAGACCAACCAGTCAGACAAACGCAGTGCGTAGTGCGTGCTGCGTGGTGCGTGCTGCGTGCTGCGTGGTGCGTGGTGGCTCCCCATGACTGGAGTGCTGTCCCATTGTCCCTATAGTCCCCCGCAAAATAGCCCCATAGTCCCATAATCATACGTTCCATATGTTCCATACGTCCCATCCAACAACAAACAAGCATTCCATTTTTCAGACTTGCTAGCAGCTTATGACAATCATGGAGTTTCCAAGACTTTCGATGATAGTAACCACCCCGGCTTGAAAAACGCATCTGAAAAGCTAAATTTTCAAGTGCGGCTTCTGAATCATCCAAAGCCCACCCACCAAGGGGGGCCTCCGTCCCTTACGCGCGAGGGCGGCGGGACGGCGGGACGGCGGGACGGCGGGACGGCGGGACGGCGGGACGGCGGGACGGCGGGACGGCGGGACGGCGGGACGGCGGGACGGCGGGACGGCGGGACGGCGGGACGGCGGCAATGCAGAAATGCTAATTCACAAAATTATGGCGAACCAGTACTTGGAGATGTATTTTTCCGAAGCTTGTAATATTATTGTTCCAGTTTCACTGACGCATTACAAAAAAAACAAACCCACCCAAAAATAAAATAAATTTTGACTTGACAACAGACTTTCATGCGTTACTATAGGTATGCGCCCTAAGCGCCCTAGTGCGCTATATGGCGTGGAGGTAAAAGATGCGTGTTTTAAATAAGTCTGAACTAATTGCTGAGGAGTTGGCTTCTGGGATTCGTCGTGGTGTTTTAACTGGGAAGCTAATTTCGGAGAAGGAGCTTGCCAAGAAGTATTCTACTGCGGTGATGACTGCTGCTCGCGCTTTAAATATTCTTCGCGAGCAAAATTTAGTTGAGCGTATTTCCGGTCGTGGCACTTTTGTTATTTCGCGCAGTGTCCGTCGGCTTCGTTTTTTTAGGCAGAGTTATTTTGCCGGTCTTCAAGCGAAGCTTTTGGGCAGTCTGGTTCCCAATGTTGAGCTGGTTCCAGTCTCATCTTTTTTGGAGTCTGACCTGGCTGTTTTCGCCACCACCATGCCGATGAATTACTCATCGAATTTTCTTCCCTGGCCAACTCAGATGGTGGAGAGCCTCAAGGCTTCCGGGCGCTTCTATCCGCAAGTTTTCGAATTTCATCATATTGGCACTCCGACTTATGCAGTCGCCTACAATTTTTCGCCGGACATTCTCGCGTACAACAAGAGGCTGATGCGCCAGGCTGCACCTGAGTTTGACCCTTATCAGTTTACCTTTGACGAACTGGCCAAGCTTTCTCAGCAACTACCTGGGCGTTTTATGGAGCGTCCGGCGGCCGGCAACTCAATTTTGTTTGCCCTGGCCTATTCCAGCGCTTCTCTGCGCCGCGCCCTGCCTGCGTTCCGCCGTCTGCTTTTCACTGCGCCCGAACCCGGCAAAAGTTTTTTGCATGGTGATTATCTGTTGGCTCCCCTAACCCGTGCTCACTGTTTCAATTTCAGCGATTTTTCTCCCTTTGAGGTGATGCCAATTCCTGAAATCGACGGCGTGCGCTGCTGCCATGCCGCCTCGGAGGCTGTTTTTGTCCCGCTTTCCTCGCGCTATCCTGAACTGGCCTTCGAGCTGGCCGCCGCCTCGCTTTCGCTCCCATTTCAAGAGGCGGTAGGTGCCGCCCGTGCCAATATCCCCGCCGACATCAGCATCGCCGCCGAAAGTTTGGACAGCCGCGCTTTCCGCGACGATATTTTTTTCAATGAGATCGCCAACATTCATTTTCCCCGTGAAATCATCGACCCGGTTTCCGCCGCCGTTATTCTCGCCGGCTTGAAACGATTGGCAAGCTGCGCCTGTTCTCTTGATGATTTCCTGTGTCTGCTCGAGGAGGAGGAACATCTGGTGCAACGAAGACGCAAGGCGCTGGCTTTTGTCCTGCAAACACAAAACTGCGCCGAAAGTTTCTGATCCATGAAAAAACCTGCGGAAAAACGACCGCAGCTTAACTTTCTTCCCGTAAGCCAGCCGTTGATTAAACCCGAGAGCAAAAAGAATTTACAGCATGGAGGTTGAAAAATGAAGTCAGTAAAAAATCAAGCCGTCGCCAGGCGATCCCATTCTGTCAAAAGCAGAAAATCAGTGTCAGCAGCTAGCTTCTTCACGCTCATCGAGCTTCTGGTCGTGATCGCAATCATCGCTGTTCTGGCCTCCATGTTGCTGCCGGCCTTGGGCAAGGCCCGGGCCAGCGCCCGGAATATCGCCTGCGTCAATAATTTTTCCCAACTCGGCAAGACTGCCGCCTTGTACCTGGATGACAACAACGATTATTTCCCCTCGATAAATTACTCGGCCGCCAGCTATTGGCATTACTTGGTTTACTGTCCGCTTACCTCCTATTTTGATTTGGGAAGAAGCTCGAAAGGGCAAAGATATTTGGGTGGAATTTACCGTTCTGGCTCAGGAATCAGTCTCGGCC
>JALOAH010000213.1 GCA_023228865.1 Porticoccaceae bacterium
GTCGCCGTTGCCTCGGGCAAGGGCGGCGTTGGCAAATCCACCACCGCCGTTAACCTGGCATTGGCGCTGGCCGCTCAGGGCAAAACCGTGGGTCTGCTCGATGCCGACATCTATGGCCCCAGCCAGGCAAAAATGCTCGGCTTGAAAGCGGGTTCGCGTCCTGACATTGTCGATCAGAAATTTATGAAGCCTGTGCCAGCTCTGGGCATTCAGTCCATGAGCATGGGCTATCTGGCCACGGAAAGCACGCCCATGGTGTGGCGCGGCCCCATGGCCGGTGGTGCCCTGATTCAAATGATGGAGCAAACCCTCTGGGGCGACCTCGATGTGTTGATCGTTGATATGCCGCCGGGCACCGGCGATATTCAGCTGACCCTGGCGCAAAAAGCGCCGGTTTCCGGCGCGGTGATAGTCACCACGCCCCAGGATATTGCGCTTCTCGATGCCCGCAAAGGCATCGAAATGTTCCGCAAGGTCAATATTCCCGTTCTCGGTATTATCGAAAATATGGCAGTGCATGTTTGTTCCAACTGCGGCCATGCCGAGCATATATTCGGCGAAGGCGGTGGCAACCGGGTTGCTGATGAATACGACACTCAGTTGCTGGGTTCGCTACCCCTGGATCGCCGCATTCGCGAAGAAACCGACAACGGTATGCCCACCGTGGCCAAAGCGCCCGCCAGTGAAATTGCCGCCATGTACGGGGATATTGCCGCCAAGCTGTTGGTTGCCCTGGCAAATGTCAGCAATAGCGGCCCTGAAATTGAAATCGAGTAAACGTCATTTGTCCTTGGGGTAATGTGAATGGAAATTTACCAGCAAAGTATGGCCTTTAATCTTGATGCTGCGCGCAAAGCGGTCAGTGCTATCGGCGACGGGGAGTTTGTCTGGTGCCACTCCATGGGTGCTACTCCCTATGTGTTGCTTGCGGGTTTGGCGGAACATGCGCTACAGCGCCGGGATATTCAGCTGATGCAGCTGCACACCGAGCATTCCGAAATGTTGACGACGCCGGAAATGGTTGGCCATATCAAAAACCGCTGTTTTTTTGTCAGCGGCGCTACGCGAAAGTCTGTCAATGAAGGGCGGGATGAGTTTGTGCCCATCTTTCTTTCCGAGATTCCCAAACTCTTTCGCCGCGGCGAGCAGCGGGTTGATACCGCTCTGGTGCAGGTGTCGCCACCGGATGCCCACGGCAACTGTTCCCTGGGTATTTCTGTGGAGGCCACAAGAGCCGCTGTGGAAATGGCGGGCAAGGTGATTGCCCAGATCAATCCTCTGATGCCCAGAGTGCACGGCGAGGGCTTTATTGCCATGGGTCGTTTTGATGCTGTGGTTGAGGCGGAAAGCCCGTTGCCGGAAATTCCCGGCCATGAAGCAACCACCGTGGAAAAGCAGATTGCCGCCAATGTGGCCTCGCTGATTTGCGACGGCGACTGCCTGCAGATGGGTATAGGCGCCATTCCCGATGCGGTTCTCGACTGCCTTAAAAATCACAAAAATCTCGGGGTTCACTCGGAAATGTTTTCCGATGGTTTGCTGCGTCTCTATGAGGCGGGCGCCATCAGCAATACCAAAAAGCGCAAATATCCCGGCCGCATTGTCGGCACCTTTGTGCTGGGCAGTCGCCGTCTCTACGATTTTTGTGATGACAATCCCGAAGTGGTACTGCTGGACACCGAATATGTCAACGATATTCAGGTGATTCGCCAGAACAACAATGTGGTCGCCATCAACAGCGCCCTTCAGGTGGATACCAGCGGTCAGGTCTGTGCCGACTCTATTGGCACCTATATCTATTCCGGTGTCGGCGGCCAACTGGATTTTCTTCGTGGCGCGGCGCTGTCGGAAAACGGCCGTGGCATTATTGCCATGCCCGCCACCGCCGCTGGGGGCAAAATTTCCCGCATTGTTCCCACTCTCACCACAGGTGCTGGTGTGGTGACCACCAGAGCCCACGCCCATTATGTGATTACCGAGTACGGCATCGCCAATTTACGCGGCAAATCCCTGCGCGAGCGCGCCGAAGCCCTGATTGCCATCGCGGCGCCGGAATTTCGCCAACAGCTCTGTGAAGAGGTCAATCGCCTCTGGCACTGGCGCCTGGCCATTTGAGCAGCCTTTGCAATACGGCTGTCAATATACGGCTTGGAGCCACGGCCGACAAAAGGTATGATTCGCCGCTACTTTTCGCGCCCTATTATTTAGTCAGGACATAGCCCATGAGTATTAAATCGGATAAATGGATCACCCGTATGGCTCGGGAGCACGGCATGATCGAGCCGTTTCAGGGCGCCCAGGTGCGCCAGCCCAATCCCGATGGCCCCAAAGTGATTTCCTATGGGGTATCCAGCTACGGTTACGATGTGCGCTGTTCCGACGAGTTCAAGATATTCACCAATATCCACTCCAAAACCGTTGATCCGAAAAACTTTGATAATGACGCCTTTGTGGACGTTAAAGGGGATTGCTGCATCATTCCCCCCAATTCCTTTGCCCTGGCGCGCACCGTTGAGTATTTTCGTATTCCCCGCAACGTACTCACCATTTGCCTGGGTAAATCCACCTATGCCCGCTGTGGCATTATCGTCAACGTCACGCCGCTGGAGCCGGAGTGGGAAGGCCATGTCACCCTGGAGTTTTCCAATACCACCAACCTGCCGGCAAAAATCTATGCCAATGAAGGGGTGGCGCAGATGCTGTTCTTTGAATCCGACGAAGTCTGTGAAGTTTCCTATAAGGATCGCGGCGGTAAATATCAGGGGCAGAGAGGAGTCACTCTTCCCAAGGCCTGATGAGACCGGTAGGAGCTTGTCCTGCAAGCGATGAGGGAGATTAAATGACAACGGTACTGATCACTGGCGGCTCTGGTTTTATCGGCTCGGCGCTGATTCGTTATCTGATTGCGGAAACCGACGCGGCTGTGGTCAATGTCGATAAACTCACCTACGCCGCCAATCCCGCCTCCCTTGCCGGAGTGGAGAATAATCCCCGCTACAGTTTTGAGCGCGCCGATATTGCCGAGCGCAGTGTTATGGAGGCTATCTTTGCCCGCCACCAACCCCGCGCGGTGATGCATTTGGCGGCGGAAAGCCATGTGGATCGCTCCATTCATGCCCCTGGTGACTTTATCCACACCAATATCGTCGGCACCTACACAATGCTGGAAGCGGCGCGGGGATACTGGTTCGATTTACCTGAAGCGCAAAA
>JALOAH010000236.1 GCA_023228865.1 Porticoccaceae bacterium
AGCGTTCCGGTTTCACCATATTTCCACCGACGAAGTTTACGGCGATCTCGACGGCACGGATGACCTCTTTGTGGAAACCACCCCCTATGCGCCCAGCTCACCCTATTCGGCGAGCAAGGCGGGGTCGGATCATCTGGTGCGCGCCTGGTATCGCACCTATGGTCTGCCGGTGATTGTCACCAACTGCTCCAACAACTACGGTCCCTGCCAGTTTCCCGAAAAGCTCATTCCGTTGATGATTTTAAACGCGCTGGCAGGCAAACCCCTGCCGGTTTATGGCGATGGCCAGCAGGTGAGGGACTGGCTTTATGTGGAGGATCACGCCCGCGCCCTGTGGTTGGTGCTCACCCAGGGAGACATCGGTGAAACCTACAATATTGGCGGCCATAACGAAAAAACCAACCTGGAGGTTGTCAGCGCCCTTTGCGATCTCATGGAAGAGCGGATACCGGCGGCATCGCTGCAGCTTGGCAGCTACCGCGACTTGATTACCTCTATCAAGGATCGCCCCGGCCACGACCGCCGCTACGCCATCGATGCCGGAAAAATTCAGCGCGAGCTCGGCTGGCAACCCCAAGAAACCTTTGCCAGCGGCCTCGCCAAAACCCTGGACTGGTATTTACACAACAGTGCCTGGGTAGAAAGCATTACCTCCGGCAGCTACCGGGAATGGATAAATACGCAGTATGGGCATTGATGTGCAGCCGGCGTCACAGTCTGATATTTTATTGCTGGGCGCCGCTGGCCAGCTGGGGTGCGCGCTGGCGGCGAAACTGCAGGTTCTGGGTAATGTGGTTGCCCTGACCCGCGAGCAGTGCGATCTTGCCGACGCTGCACAGGTTAATGAGCAGCTTAAAGCCTTGCAGCCACAGATTATCGTCAATGCCGCCGCCTACACCGCTGTGGATAAAGCGCAGTCCGAGCCGGAGCTGGCGGCGCGTCTCAATGCCGAACTGCCCGCGCTGCTGGCGGCCTATGCCGCTGAACACAGGGCTCTGCTGGTGGATTACTCCACGGATTACGTTTTTGATGGCAGCAAACACAGCCCCTGGCTGGAGTCGGATAATCCCAATCCCCTCAATGTTTACGGCAAAACCAAGCTCGACGGCCTTCGCGCGGTTGAGAACAGCGGCTGCAATTACCTGGTTTTTCGTGTCACCTGGCTTTACTCTGCCACCGGCAATAATTTTCCCAATACAATTTTGCACCTTGCCGCCCAGCGGGATGAACTTGCGGTGGTGTGCGATCAGCTGGGCGCGCCAACGCCGGTGGCCTGGCTTGCGGATGTCAGCGCCCAGTGCATTGCTCAGGTATTGGCTGATCCGGCAAAATGTGGTCTCTACAATCTTGTGCCTGCAGGTTCTGTCAGTTGGTATGACTTCGCCAGGGAAATTGTCCAGCTTGCCGCAAGCCGGGGCGCCAAACTCAAACTCGAGGGGGAAAACATTAAAGCCGTACCCACTTCGGCCTATCCCACTCCGGCGCGCCGCCCTGCCAATTCCATGCTCGATACCGCCAAGCTAAAAGCCACCTTTGCTATACTGCCACCCCATTGGCGGTCACTGTTTCGCGATGCCAAAAACTGGAATCTGTAACAGCAGTGCAAAGTTGGAAAATGAGTATTCCATAGAAAACAAGGGCTACAGAAGGCAGGACTAATGCAATGATGAACGGTCGCAAGGGAATTATTCTTGCCGGTGGCTCTGGCACCAGGCTTTATCCCATCACCCAGGTGATTTCAAAACAACTATTGCCTGTTTACGATAAGCCGATGATTTATTACCCTCTGACCACATTGATGCTGGCGGGTATCAGGGATATTTTGCTTATATCCACACCTCAGGATCTGCCCAGGTTTGAGCAGCTTCTTGGCAGCGGCAATCAGTGGGGTATTAATATCGCCTATGCGGAGCAACCGTCCCCCGATGGCCTCGCTCAGGCATTTATTATTGGCGAGCAATTTCTCGACGCAAAACCCTCTGCCCTGATTTTGGGGGACAACCTTTTTTATGGCGATGAACTCACCAAGCGCCTGAAAAGGGCAGTGCTTAAAGAGGAGGGCGCCACCGTGTTTGCTTACCCGGTTCAGGATCCCGAGCGCTACGGCGTTGTCGAGTTTAACGACGATGGTGTTGCCATCAGTATCGAGGAAAAACCCGCCAAGCCCAAATCCCGCTACGCGGTTACCGGGCTTTATTTTTATGATCAGCAGGTGGTGGATATTGCCAAGCATATTCAGCCCAGCGCCAGGGGCGAGCTTGAAATTACCGATGTCAACCGCTACTACCTGAGTCGCGGCCAGTTGACCGTGGAAAGCATGAGTCGCGGCACTGCCTGGCTGGATACCGGCACCCATGAATCCCTCCTCGAAGCCTCGAGTTTTATCGAAACCATCGAACGCCGCCAGGGTTTGAAAATCGCCAGCCCCGAAGAAGTGGCATTTCGCCAGGGCTTTATCGATGCCGAGCAGGTGTTGCGCCTGGCGGAGCCACTGAAAAAAAATGGCTACGGCCAGTACCTGATCAACATCATCAACGAGAAGATTTTTTAATGGCGACGGGCTTTATCTTTGTAGGAGCCTGCCCTGCAGGCGATCAGTTATTGCCTAAACCATCGCCTGCAGGGCAGGCTCCTACCGTCAAGGTGGGTGGAGGTTGGTAATGGAAGTAATGGCAACAGCAATTGCCGATGTGCTGCTGATTAAGCCCAAAGTGTTTGGTGATTCACGGGGTTATTTCCAGGAAACCTTTCAGGCGCAGCGCTATCGGGATGCAGGCATTAC
>JALOAH010000162.1 GCA_023228865.1 Porticoccaceae bacterium
AGCTAGAAAATCCTGATAATATTTATTAAGTCTGTGGATCATTTTAACGACATCGAGCAGATTATCGCCATAACCATACAGTAATGACGGCTAAATTTGTCGCACCATTTTACTGCCCAAGGAAACTTTCATTAATGTCATTCCCGCGCGCGGGAGTGACGAAAACAGAATTAATCAGAATTTCCCTAAATAAAGGACGCACAACTTGAAAAACTCCTGGCTGCCCACTGAACCCCACCTATAACGGGCACAGAAAGTTAATCCCTGCTTTGCCTTAAGTCAAGATTTAGCGAATTTATACCGAAAAATCAAATATTGGCTATACCGCGATATAACCAGCATTGCCAACTAACACCCTATAAACACACACTTTTTATTGACTTTAGCATAACAGCTCAATAGCATATACAGAACAAAAATCGAGTATTAAGCACAGCTCAACCACTCAATACAACAAACACGCAATGCATCCGGAAAGACAACAGAATCGCCGCCAAAACAGGCTCCGGACTTTCACGGCATAGACTGACAGCATTGACCCGTATTTATGACCAATAAAGCTCCTCAACCGGGAGCAACACATTAAACATAACGAGGCTTTAGAGATGAAATTTAAAGAGTACCGCATGCGTTTCGGGATTTTTATGGGACCTTACCACCGCCCCGAGTTAAATCCTCTGATCTCTTTTCAGCAAGACATGGAAGTAATTGAAAATCTTGACAAGCTTGGCTTTGATGAAGCCTGGATCGGGGAACACCATTCCGGCGGCATTGAAACCATCGCCAGTCCGGAAATTTTTATTGCCGCCGCCGCAGAAAGAACAAAAAGAATCAAGCTCGGCACAGGCGCGATCACCCTGCCCTATCACCACCCCTTTCAGGTTGCCGACCGCATTGTTCAGCTCGACTACCAAACCCGGGGCAGAATGATGTTTGGCGTTGCCCCTGGTCAGATTATTCAGGATGCCACCATGATGGGTCTGGATCCCATGAACAACCGTCGCCATATGCAGGCGTCACTGGAAGCCATCATCCGTCTCTTCAAGGGCGAAACCGTCACCCAAAAAACCGAGTGGTTTGAACTCAAGGAAGCACGGTTGCAGCTTCTGCCTTATTCCGACTTCGACATGGCCACCGTCGGCGTGATCTCACCCTCAGGCCCCATGACGGCGGGCAAATTCGGCATGGGACTGCTTTCCGTAGCGGCAACCAATCCCGTGGGCGTTGAAAAACTTCTCGAACACTGGAATATCGTTGAAACTGAAGCCACCAAGCACGGCCATGTTGCCGACCGTCGCGACTGGCGCCTGATGGGACCAATGCATCTTGCTGATACCGTCGAGCAAGCCAAGGAAGATGTTAAGTACGGACTCTCTCTGCTGGAAGATTACCGCGAACATATCAACCCGGGCCCAGGTATCGACTGGTACGACATCGACAAGGTCGTTGATCTGCTTAACGAATCCGGAGCGGCCATCATCGGCACACCGGAAATGGCGCGCAACCAAATTAACCGACTCATTGAAAAATCCGGCGGCTTTGGCACCTATCTGCTGATGGGTGTCGACTGGGCGCCCCATGCGGCAACTCTGCGCAGTCACCAGCTTTTTGCCCAGGAAGTAATACCCTATTTTAATGGCACCGGCGACGCGGTCAGAGCAAGTTATGACGCCGTAATGGCCACCGGTTACGAAGGCTCCAAGGTCACTGCAGCAGCACAGGCTTCATTTACTGAAACCTACAAAAAGGGTAGTTAACACAGGGTTCTGAGCTTTGCAGATAAAAGCAGCGAAAGGTTGCCCATTTTCGGTCAGCCTTTCGTCTGCCGATAGCGCCAGAATTGAAATGCAGGCTAATTTGTTGTTCTAAACGGAAAAACATTTACTTAGCCCCGAGCTATAAGCTCGCCTTATGCTTCACATAAGTGAAAAGAAGATATGAACCCAGAGTCAGCACCCTTAATCCTGTTGACTTGGTATTTTTTAGCGCATAACCTCGCCCAGGGTCAGGCGACACTCAAATAATGCTTATTTTACAGTGTCGCAGCCCTACAACAAAGGTAGCAGCAATCGCAGCAGAAGACTTCGCTATAACTTTAGCCAATAGCTTGCTTCAGCAACGACAAAAACAGCGAAATGCCCCTAGAGACGACAACAGAACTTTCAATTGGCGAGGAACACAATGAATTTTAACAACAACCCCATGCGCTTCGGCCTCTTTATGGGTCCGTATCACAAACCCGGCTTGAATCCATACCTATCGTTGCGCCGCGACATTCAAACCATCGTCAATCTGGATGAACTGGGTTATGACGAAGTTTGGATCGGCGAACACCATTCCGGCGGCGTCGAAACCATAGGCACGCCAGAGCTGATGATTGCAGCCGCAGCCGAACGTACCAAAAGGATCAAGCTCGGCACCGGGGTTGTTTCCCTGCCTTACCACAACCCCTTCATGGTTGCCGATCGCATTGTTCAACTGGACTATATGACCGGTGGTCGCACTATGTTCGGCATTGGCCCAGGCCAGCTGGTTCAGGACGCCACCATGATCGGCCTCGATCCCATGACTAACCGGCAGCGGTTACAGGAAGCCATTGACGTTATTTTGCGCCTTTTCAAGGGCGAAACCGTCACCATGAAAACGGACTGGTTTGATCTCAAAGACGCTTATTTGCAAATGCGGCCATTTTCAAACTTCGATGTAGCTACCGTCAGCGTCATTTCTCCTTCCGGCCCCCTGCTGGCAGGTAAATACGGTATGGGACTACTGTCTGTAGCAGCCACCAACCCTGTGGGTGTTGAGAAGCTTCTCGAACACTGGCAGGTCATTGAAGAAGAATCGGCAAAACACGGCCACACGCCGGATCGCAGCAAGTGGCGGCTTATGGGTCCCATGCACATTGCAGAAACCCTGGAACAGGCAAAAGAAGACGTCAAATACGGCCTCTCCCTGCTTCAGGATTATCTGGCGCACATCAATCCGGCGCCGGAAATTGACTGGTTTGACCTCGACAATGTCATTGACACTCTCAACGACACCGGCGCCGCCGTCATCGGCACACCAGAGATGGCGCGCAAGCAGATCGATCGTCTGCTGGAAAAATCCGGCGGCTTTGGCACTTACCTGCTGATGGGTATTGACTGGGCATCCTACCCGGCTACCGCGCGCAGCCACCAGCTTTTCGCGGAAGAGGTTATTCCCTATTACAACGGCACCAGAGCGCCATTAATGAAAGGTTTTGAAGACGTTATGGGCACTGGCTACGAAGGCGCCAAAATCACTGCGGCGGCGCAATCCAAGTTTGCTGAAAGCTATAAAAAACAGAAAGGATAGTCCGTAAAGCCTTCAGGGTTTTAATCCCCTGAAGGCTTAAAAAGGTATCTACCTTGATACGGATTCATAATGGTAAAAAGCCCTATTAAAGGGCTAAAAGAGAATGCTAAACGATGAATAAAAATATCCAGTCAGGGAAAATTCCGAGCGCGTATTTTTTGCGCATTCTCGCTGTTATTCTTTTAATTATTGGCGCAGCCATGGTTGCTGGCGGGTTGTCGCTGGCAATGCTTGGCGGGAGCCTCTATTACCTGATTGCGGGGATCGCCATCATCGCAGCTGCAATTTTGCTGTGGCGCCGGGATTCCCGTGGAGCCTGGCTCTACGGCGCCATACTATTGGCGACCTGGCTGTGGTCATTTTGGGAAGTTGGCGCCAATGGCTGGGCACTGATTCCCAGAGTTGGTCTATTCACTGCTGTAGGCGCACTTATTCTTATGCCCTGGAGCCGCCGCGCCTACGGTGGCACAGAAAAACCCTGGCTGTCTGGCTCCGCATGGCTCGCCGTTGGCACCGTTATTGTTGTCGCCCTAGTGACGATTCTGATCTCGCAGCCTAGCATGCCTAAATCTGGGGATACTTCCCAAGCCATTTCCCAAACTGCAGAAACAGAATGGCCAACCTGGGGCAATGCCCCCAGCGGCACCCGCCATGCGCAAGCGGATCAAATCACCCCAGAAAATGTCGCCAATCTTGAAGTTGCCTGGACTTTTGAAACCGGCGCCGTGCCCAATAAAGGCGGCGCCCCTGCCCTCGCCTTTGAAACCACACCGCTCAAAATTGGCGATACCCTTTATCCCTGTAGTCCCCACAATATTGTCTTTGCCATTGATGCGGTAACGGGAGAACAGCGCTGGCGCTTTGATCCCCAGGTTAACGAAAAGGGTCTCGCCTTTGCCAACTGCCGCGGCCTTGCCTACACCAAGTTAAAGAACATGGCAGAGGGCGCCGCCTGTACGGAACGGCTTTATATGGGCACCATCGATGCCCGCCTGGTGGCCATCGATGCCGCCACTGGTAAACTCTGCGAAGACTTCGGCGACAAAGGCGCCATTGATCTGCGCAAAAATCTCGGCCCTCACCCTTCCATTTATTACTATGTGACATCGCCACCGGTAGTTTCCGGCGATGTGGTGGTTACCGGCTCCTACGGCCTTGACGGCCAGACCATCGACCAGCCCTCCGGTGTCATTCGCGCCTACCATGTACAAAGTGGCGAGCTGGTCTGGGCTTTCGATCCCGCCGACCCGGAGCGCACCACTCCCCTTCAACCCGACGAAATCTATCAACCGGGCACACCCAACAGCTGGAGTGTGTCAAGCACCGATGAAGAACTGGGTCTTATCTATGTACCCTTTGGTGTAGCCACACCCGACTACTATGGCGGCCAGCGATCCGAGGCGGCGGAAAAATTTTCCAACAGCATTGTCGCCCTCGACAACCGCAGCGGACTTGTGCGCTGGGTATTTCAGGTTGTTCACCACGATATTTGGGATTACGACATCGCCTCGCAACCGGTGCTCACGGATTTCAGAGTTGGCGAGAGCATGATTCCGGCGCTCATTAGTATCAGCAAAACCGGGGATACCTTTGTTCTCGATCGCCGCAACGGCAAACCCCTTTCCACAGTTGTTGAAAAGCCCGTGCCGCAAAATGCCGGCCCAGGAGAGCAGCCCTCTGCCACTCAGCCCTTTTCTGTGGATATGCCGAACTTTGCCGGTGATCTTCTCAGCGAAGCCAAAATGTGGGGACTTACGCCACTGGATCAACTTTGGTGTCGCATTGAATTTAATAAATATCGCTACGACGGTCGCTACACACCGCCTAGCTTGGAAGGTTCCATTCAATATCCAGGGTTTGCCGGCGGTGTTAACTGGGGCAGCTATTCCATTGACGAGGAAAAACGGTTATTAATCGTCAACTCCCTCAGCCTGCCAACCCGGTCAAAATTGATCACTCTGGAAGAAGCCGCAGCCCGCGGCATGGCACCTGCGGGGGGTGGCCGCGAAACCTCACCGGAAGCCGTAAGGGCTGGTGTCCCTCAGCTTGGCGCCCGTTACGCTGTCCTTAACGGCGTCCTCATGTCGCCCTTGGAAGTGCCCTGCATTCAGCCCCCCTACGGCGAACTCAGCGCCGTCGATCTCGACAGCCGCAAAATCGTCTGGCGCAAACCCTTGGGCGAGGCGGATCGCATGGGGCCACTGGGCATGAAATCCCATATTCCCTTTGCCTTTGGCCTGCCCACCGTGGGCGGCGCTATTACCACCACCGGCGGCCTCACGTTTATCGCCTCAACGCCAGACAAGCGCATAAGAGCATTCAACACAGAAACCGGCGAACTGCTGTGGCGCGCGGATCTTCCCGCTAACGGCAATGCCAATCCCATGAGTTATATCGGTTCTGACGGTCGGCAGTATCTGGTGATTGCCGCCGGCGGTAGTGGCGCGCTGGCAACCAACGAGAAGAATATTTTGGTGGCATTTGCCCTGCCCAAACAGTAAACGACACTAACTTGCAATCACTGGCCATCGGGCAACAGTGATTAATAACAACAGGAGTACTTTATGGCTATCTCGAAAATCAAAGTCAAAACAGGCATTGAAATCGCCTATGAGGACACCGGCGGCACTGGCGTACCCATTATTTTC
>JALOAH010000163.1 GCA_023228865.1 Porticoccaceae bacterium
CCTCGATCTTTTCCCACTCCGGCAAGGGATAGATAAACAGGCACTTGTCCTGGATATCGATAGTGGCCACGAGCTGTCCCCCACACTGGTCCATCAGCGCATCGCGATACCGGGCAGGTATCGCCATGCGCCCCTTGGCGTCCAGGTTGATAGGGTTATTGCCTCGAAACACTTGTATCCCCGGTTATGTTCTTGGGCTGCTATCTGGGGTACCGGCTGAGCCACCACGTTTGGCATGACTCCTTGGGCTATTTAGCCACTTTGCCCCACTTTACCCCACATAGAGACACTATATGCCTACTCGAATCGAAGTCAAGATGACAAAACTGTAAAATTCTCAAGAAATGCACTGAAATTTCCATAACTTACAGGAACCGGACAGGAACAGGCTCAACACTCGGCAGCCAACCCAAAGGAAAACATTGAGCTGTCATTTCAAGTTAAAGTAACTTGTGAAGAGGGAGATTTTTTTGGAATACGGCAAGGGATATTTATACGAGGAAGTTATATGTTTTCCCTCTGGCGCCTGAAAAGCTCACGAATCTGTTTATCTTGATAGTTGTCGAACGCTCCAGCCCGACGTTAGCGGCCCTGTTCGACTACACTTCGGTCACGGTGTCGGCTCAACACGGCCACTCCAGATTAAACTTTTCCCTCGCCAGGGCAATCAAGTCGGCCTCGGCCAGGCTAGCGGTGCTCACCTCACCCTCCTGATTGCGAACCCGAAACTCATTGCCCAGCACGGCCAGGCGACTGCCATCGGCGTCGGCCCGGGCCATGACAAGCTGCTCCTTGAAGGTCGAGTCTGGATGCGTACTGGTGTACCAATTGGCAACGCTCTGATCGCTGAGGCACATGGGCAGTCCATCGAACTCGTAGAGGTCCAGCCAGCCATTACCTTGCCTCACCTGATGAAACCAGCGGCCATCTTCCCACACCAGGCGGCGACAATCGTGGGGTGTCTGCTGCTCCAGCCCATCCTGCCAAAGCAAGGCAGCCGTGAGGGAAAAGCCTCCAACCCCCACATCCGTCAGCCACTGCTGACCGTCCACTTCAACCAGCACGAACAGATGGGTTCGCGGCGGGATTTCATTGCGATCCCCACATCGCAACCGCACTCGGGCACCCAGGGGGCGGGCGACAAAGCCCAGCTGCTTCAGAACATGCATAAACAAGCCATTTTGCTCAAAGCAATATCCACCGCGGCGCTTGCGCACCAGCTTGTCGACAATATCTGCCAGCTCCAGGCTGATCGGCCGCCCTTGTAACACATCAATATTTTCAAAAGGAATCGACTGCGCATGGGCCCGGGTCAAGGCATGAAGCTCAGTGACATTGCGAGCAGACCCAGGCCGATAACCAATACGCTCAAAATACTCGTCAAGATTCACAAGCCAACTCCCAGGCATTCAAGCGGAAAAGTGAGCCTTACTGCCAAATCAGTGCCATCCGCAGTGGACCTTACAAAGGGTTTGTACTTTAGTCTACAGAGAGACTTGAGCCATATGAGGTTTTATGAGGCTGTCGCCGGACTGACTCGCACCCATAATTTCTTATTAGGACTTGAGCCAGCGCAAGGCGCGGAAAACAGGTAGCTTACCGAGCTGAAGCAGCCGGGAGGATACTACAAACAAACCGCGTGGCTGGCTTTTATTCACCCTGGCTAGAGCACCCATAACAGGCAACGGCTACAGATCCCGCCCAGAGGTTGGCTGCAGGTGCAGCTGTTATATTGAAAGTCGTTTTGGCTGGACCATTGCCCGAGGGCCAAGCGAGAGTGCAAATAAACCTGTGTCACCGTGCTGGCCAACAACGATCTGACGACACCTAAAAATCTATCTGTAAACTTATCCACCTCCTATTTGTGAGTGTGCTAAATCTACTCTGCCCTAGTTTCGAATCTCTTCTCTGAGTGCCTGAAACAGCTTTCCCAGATTAACAGTAGTTACTCATCAGTGAAGCTACAACTGGTCGTAGGTATATCGCACGTCACAGTCGCCCCTCCATACTTTTCGGGGAGGGTTCCAACAACTGGCGTCTCCAAATTAACTGCCTGAGAAACGCTGGCACAGGCAGAATCTCCACCGCTCGCAGGGGCTGGAACTGGCTCATTCGGTGTGTTCAATGCGATCATCACCTCAGTAACATAATGGCGGACTTCAAACATACAAGCTCGTTTCGCCGCCCTCATCGTATAATCGGTATAGGATGCAACAGCAATTACTGCCAACAAGCCGATAATGGCTACAACAATCATCAGCTCGATAAGAGAAAATCCTTGCTGACATTTATTATGTAGAAACGGTTCCATTCGATTGCTCATTGTGCAGCCACTCAGTTATTTCTAACTCATTGGTGACGGGGCAAGGATAGCTGGAGAGCTTGCATCAGCACTACTCAACTACATATCTAGCTTCTATAAAAAAGCCGCCAAAACTGAATTTGTTCTGACGGCTTTTCACTTCATAGCTGAAGGTTCTAGCTTATTTCACACGAACCCCCTTTTTAAGAGCCATCGATTAGTCCTCGACTTCACTCGGATCTGCTGCCGGTGCCTCTGCCGGTGCTTCTCCCACCTTACAAGTACCTGACGTATTACAATACACTCCCCGAGCCTCTGGATGACCGGCTGGCTGAACACCAGAGAGAGGTAGCGCAGTTAGGTTCCCCTCACATGCCTGACCTGCAGTCCTAGGAACATCCAGACCCTCTGCCAAAGCAATAACTGCAGCATTTGCAAAACCTTTAGCTTCAGCCAAGCACGCATTTTCTGCTGATCTAATGGTGTAGTTCTGATAGGCCGGCAAAGCCACCGCCGCCAAAATCCCGATAATCGCTACTACAATCATCAGCTCAATCAGGGTAAACCCTTGTTGTGTACGCTGTTTCATATCGTCACTCCTTTGTTGTGTAAGACATAAGAAAACCAGCATTAGCTATAAGGCAATCCCCATGCCAACAAAAAAATAAATTAAATATCAATAAATTAGAAACAAAAACATGCCGCTATCCGCGCGACATCAGCAGGAAGTGTTTACTAGTGACAATTTTTGTCACTCCCGGACATAATTCGACTTATAAGCCAGGGGGCACCCTATCTTTTCGCTCAGCTACCCAGTTATTGTAGAAGCCTCCTACACAGGAGATCTCTGCTTTGCCCCCAACCCGTATACCAATATTCCAGAAATAACAATGGCGGGGATGGCCAGAACCATAAACAGGACGTACATGCTCCAGCCTACCGCAACCAAATAGCCGGCCAGAATGGGTGACAAGATGGCACCAGCACGACCCAGCCCGACACACCAGCCAAAACCCGTGGCCCGTATGGCTGGCGGATAGCTCAGTGAGGCTACGGCGTATAGACCAGTAAAACCACCAGACAGCAGAAAACCGAGCGCAAACATGAAGCTATAGAGCAGCCAGAGTGCTTGCGGCTGCTGCTGCGTGTAGATCGCCAATAGAACAACGCTGGCAGCGAACATGCTGGCAATCAATCTCGACAAGCTGAAACGCGAGCTGATCGCTCCCAACAGGAGCGCCCCGATAAGACTACCGATCGTGAAGAGAGTCAGTGCGGCGATTCCCTGCTGCATATCGAAACCGGCATTAACGATGAGCTTGGGAATCCAGTTGACAAAGAAGTAGGTGGCCCAAAAAGCCATGAAAAAAACTGTCCATAAGCGCAGCGTGGTAGCACGAAAAGCCGACCCCAACAGGCTGCGAATACTGCCTGTGGCTACGGTCACATCACTGGGAGGGGCTGGCAGCGTATCGATCCTATCACGCTTGAGTCTGGCGAGGATGCGATTGATTTTTTGCAACCTGTCCGCCTTACTGCCCTTCTGGCCGGCCAGAAATTCAATCGACTCTGGCACCCAGAACAGTGTCACAAAGAAAAGCACCGTGCTGAATATTGCACCACAAATAAAAATGTCAGACCAATGATGGTTGGCAACGAAGTAACCAGAGACCGGGCCAACCAGCACCGCGCCAAGAGAATAGCCACTTTGCACAAAAATAATAGCGAAATTGCGGTGCCGTTGCGGCGCATACTCAGCTGTCATGGCGATGACACTGGCGAGCATGGCGCCAATCGCAAGACCGGTCAAAAAGCGGATGACCAATAATTGTGTCACTGACAAGGCATAAGCAGTTGCCAACATTGACAGGCTCATCATCGCAGCCGTAATCAAGATCATCCAGCGACGCCCCAACCGGTCACTCCAGGGTGCCAAGAACATCGCGCCTACGGTCATACCCGCCAGCGCCGAGGCAAAAATGACACCCAGCGCGGTCGGCTCAATGGCCCACTCATTCGCGACAGCAGGCGCCGCCATCGCCATAGCGACGACATCGAAGCCATCGGCAATATTGAATAAAAAACAGACAAACAAGATCAACAGCTGGCGAAAGCTCCAGGGACCCGTATCAATTCTCTGCCTGATAATCGAGCCATCCGTCGCAATGGCTGTAGAAGCTGGCTTCTCCCCCTCTAACTGAATTTCTTGTTCTTTGCCCATAGTGTTGTGAGTTTTTTTCCATTGTTAGCGCCTCTGACGGGCCGACAATGCCACAACCTTTTGCCGATGTAAACGCGCCCCGCTATAGGTACCTGCTATAAGTACCCGCATAGGTATAGTGCCCGCTCCGCCCTGTACGTCCTCCTACCGGCCATCCGGGCGTATCGCGATCAATGCTCTCAGTCCAACTTACAACGAACCAAGCTAACAGCATTATCCGGCGGTTCGCGGTCCAGATTTTCAAGCGTCAGAAGATCAACGCCATCCATAGTGATGCGCACCTTCTCTGTTACGCCGTGCACCGCATAAGTCATGACATTACCATCAAGCTGGTAAGTCGTTTCGGTCAGCACCTGCCATTGCCCTGCCCCTGTTTCCGCAATCATTGAGCCGTGCCGATCCGGACTTTTCCAGAACACTCTGCTCACCTCGCAAAGGTCTTTATCAAGCGACCACTCTCCCTCAAATGGCTTGCCCGCCTCGGCAATCGAGGCTAAAGACAATGCAGCAAACCCTATTCCAGCCACTATTTTTATCATCAAAATATCTCCACCCGAACATATCCTTTTTTGAAGTCAGGGCTCTATGCAACTCGCGCCTGCCCGCCAGGCCCACTTAATATTAGGCTGGCGAACCCGCACGCGCCCACGACCTCGCTCAGCACACACAACAAGCAGTTGAGTATAGCGAATGTAGCGCGGATCCTGAGTGGCTCGCCAGCCTGGCCAAACTTCTTTACAGGCAAGACGTCATCGCACAATGCCCTCCCGGGCCAGCGCTCGCCGGCAGGTCTCCCTGTCTGCCGAGAGGCGTTTGAGTCTTTCCAGAGCTTTTCTCACTGGCGAGTGGTGAATCTTGCTCACTACAGCGTCATTGCTCCAATGCTTGAAGTAAGCAACCCAATCAGCCAGAGGGCCAGGCTGCGTACCCCGCAGTCGATCGAGCTTGCGCAACTCCAGCATGTGGAGCTGCAGAGTATCCAGCCGCACCCCAAACTGGCCTTTGTCTTGCCACTGGAAACACCAATGCCCCTGATCATCTTCGAACAGGTCGAAATCCAATAGATTAATGGCAATTACCGGCGTGGGGGCGGCATCCACATCGTCGCGAACCCATTGCCCGATATAGGCTGGCGCCAGGCAGTAGAGATTGCGCTCCGTCCAGTAGCTCTGGAAATAGACACGCATCTCGACATTGAAGAACTGCCCCTGAATGTTGCGCACCAACAGGTCGAGCGCAATAGACTCACCGGCAAAGTCTTCGAGATTAATCTGGGGGTTGAGGATTTCAACCACCTCGACAGGCTCCTCATTGCTGCGCACGGCATTAATGAGATCGGCGAGCAGGTCTGGAGCGCCGACAAACAGCT
>JALOAH010000164.1 GCA_023228865.1 Porticoccaceae bacterium
CGCCGATAGGCATGCCGGTGAGCGCATTCTTGAAGATCTGCTCGAAGCCGAGAAATTTGACGATGCCGAGATAGACAGAGGGGTGAAAGCGCATACCACCCTTATAGGGGCCCAGGGCACTGTTGAATTCTACGCGGAAAGCGCGGTTAATGTGGATCTCACCTTTGTCATCTTGCCAGGGCACCCGAAAAATAATCTGGCGCTCGGGCTCGCAGATACGCTGGATGACTTTCTTGTCGGCAAACTCGGGATACTTCACCAGCACTGGACCCAAGGTTTCGAGCACCTCGTGAACTGCCTGGTGGAACTCTGTCTCGCCAGGGTTGCGGAGCAACACTTCCTGATAGATAGGTTCGAGTTTTTCGTCAAGTTTTACGGCCATTCATTGTTCCTCTGGCGGCGTTGTGGCTGGGCTATGGAGTGCTCGGCGGGTCTGAAAAGGCATGGCAGGCACGCGAAGAGCCGCGAATTGCACCACAGTGAGCAGGGACTTTGCAAGGGGCGGCCCCTTGGTCGGCTGTTGGGATCAGGAGGGTTAGGGGGTGCGTGGGAGCCTTGGGGAGAGGCGCTAACAGTCCCAGGGGCACGATGCGTCACCTTCTCTCACTCGATAAATTTGCCGTACACTGCCACCTTAATATAGGTACATAGTCTGGTTCTGACAGAGGGTGTTTCATGAGCGATAAGTTTGCAGGTTTGACCCAAAGGCAGCTGGACACTCATTGGATGCCTTTTACCGCCAACCGTCAGTTCAAGAAAGACCCCCGGTTGCTGGTGGCCGCTGAGGGCTGTTATTACACCGATGCCCGTGGACGGCGGATTTTTGATGGTCTGTCCGGTCTGTGGACCTGTGGTGCTGGCCACTGCCGCCCGGAAATACGCGAGGCTGTCGCGCAGCAGCTGGAGACATTGGACTACTCGCCGGGATTCCAGTTTGGCCAGCCGGCCTCTTTTCAGCTTGCCGAGCGCATTGTCGACTTTATGCCCGTAGGGCTGAACAGAGTGTTTTTCACGGGTTCGGGCTCCGACGCTGCCGACACCTCGTTGAAGATTGCCCGTGCTTACTGGCGTAAAAAAGGCCAGCCTTGCAAGACCAGGCTGATCGGTCGTGGCAAGGGGTACCATGGAGTCAACTTTGGTGGTCTGGAAGTTGGGGGCATCGCCGGTAACCTGACCCCTTTCGGTGTCGAGATGAATAGCGATCATCATCTCAGCAGTACCCTGCTGGCGGAGAACGTCTATGTGCGTGGTGAGCCCGAGTACGGCGCTCATCTGGCCGATGAGCTGGTGGAGATAATCGCGCGGCATGATGCTGCCACCATTGCTGCAGTGATCGTCGAGCCTATGGCGGGCTCCGCCGGTGTATTGCCTCCGCCCAAGGGCTATCTGAAGCGCCTGAGAGAGATTTGTGACCAGCACCAGATTCTGTTGATCTTTGACGAGGTGATCACAGCATTCGGACGGGTTGGGGCCAAGACCGGAGCCGAGGCTTTCGGCGTAGTGCCGGATATGCTCAATATCGCCAAGCAGCTGACCAATGGAGCGATCCCGATGGGAGCCGTGGTGGCCCGTCAGGAAATCTACGATACGTTTATGGCGAATGGTGGGCCTGAATACCAGGTGGAGCTGCCCCATGGCTATACCTACTCCGCCCATCCGGTCGCCTGTGCGGCAGGGTTGGCGGCGCTGGATATTCTGGAGCGCGAACAGTTGATCGACCGCGCTGCGCAGCTGGCGCCGGTGCTGGAGGAGCGCGTTCACCAGTTGCGGGGCCTGCCGCTGATCACCGATATCCGCAACTGTGGCCTGGCCGCTGGCATCACTTTCGCCGCCGCGCCTGGCGAACCCTTGCTGCGGCCCTTTCAGGTAGCGATGCGCATGTGGGAGAAAGGTTTCTATGTGCGCTATGGTGGTGACACCATTCAACTGGGCTTGCCATTCATCGCTGAGGTTGATCAGATTGATACCCTCATCAGCGCTTTAGGCGACAGTGTCGCTGAGGTGGCAAGCCAAAGGGCTGACTAGATCTGAAGCGCTGGATGAATCAGTGGGTGGCTGAATCGACTGTTCTGGACTATGCTGGGAAAGTCAGTCCCCATCTTTTCTATCTCAAAACGTCAACCTATCCAAGTAATAGTTAACTCGGAGGAGTATCTCATGAAGAAGGCATTGTCGTTCGTTTTTGCCACTGGCGCGCTGTTTTTTGCCGGTCAGGCGTTCGCGAAAACCTGTGAGCTGGAAATCTCGGCAAACGACCAGCTGCAGTTTGACAAGCAGGAGCTGGTCGTGGCCGCCGATTGCGAAAGTGTCACTCTCACGCTTAATCACACCGGCAAGCTCAAGGTGGAGCAGATGGGTCACAACTGGGTAGTGGCGTCGGATGCGGACTGGCAGGCAGTAGCTCAAGCGGGTATGCAGCAAGGGCTGGAAAACCACTACCTGCCACCGAACGACGAGCGAATCATTGTCCACACCGACTTGATCGGGGGTGGGGAGAGCACCAGCGTTACCTTCGATGTTGCCAAGTTTGAAAAAGGTGGTGATTACACATTCTTCTGTTCTTTCCCGGGCCACTGGGCGGTCATGAAGGGCAAGCTGGTTATCGAGTGAGCAAAGGCCGAGCTGCTAAGCCGTCTCGTCCCCATTCTTTTTTTCACTTCTGTCCGGATGGGGACGCCCGAAACTCCTTTCCCAGCGTTCATAGTCGGCATCGTTCATGCCGCAGTCCAGTGGGACCGCGGAAAAACCACCAAAAGGACATGACACAATCGCTCTGATCCGTGGAGCTGGATGTCGATTCACCCACAGCCCCGTGATATCCTCACTCGGCCTGCAGCAGCTGTCTCCAGCGGTACTACGCAGGTACTGACCTCCCCGAATTCATTGTTATCACTGGATTCAGCCACGAAACGGAAAGCGGTTCATGAAAAAGCGGCTATTTGGTCCCCGCATGTGGGTGCTCCTGATTTTGACAGGAGTGGTTTTTGGCGGGCTATTCTTTATGCAGTGGTTTGGCAGACAGAAGATGAACGAATTCTTCGACAATATGCCACCACCAGATGTCACCGTAAGCTCTGCCCAAGCCAGAGTCGTGGATTGGGTGCCTACAGTCGAAGTTGCTGGTAGCTTAGTGGCAGTTAACGGGGCTCAGTTAACGACGGAGGTGGCGGGCATTGTCCAGCACATCCACCACCCCAATGGCGCTGCGGTTGAGGCTGGTGAAGTTCTGGTGTCGCTGGTGGCAGAGACCGACCGGGCTGTATTGAACTCTCTTAAGGCCACCGCGAGGCTAGCGGAGATTGAACTGGAGCGCGTCAAAACCCTGTTTCAGAGTAAAACAGTGTCACGCTCTGAGCTAGACCGCCGCTTGTCCGAGCTAGACCAGGCGCACGCCGAGGTAGCCGCTCAAGAAGCGAGAGTGGCGCAAAAAGAATTGCGTGCCCCTTTTGCGGGGCAACTCGGCATTCGTCACGTCAACGTTGGCCAGTATGTGGCCGCTGGTGATCCAATAATTGGTTTGCAGGGGCTCGATCCGCTCTATGTCAATTTCACTCTCCCGGAGCAATATAGCAACAATATTGCTACTGGTTTGGTTGTGCGAGTGAGGGTGGCTTCCGTTAGCGAGAATCTGCTGACGGGTGAAGTGACCGCCATTGAGCCTGAAGTGGACGCTATCACTCGCAACTTTGCTGTTCAAGCGACTATTCGTAATCCTGATGGTGTATTGCGCCCGGGAATGTTTGCCAATATTGAGGTGCCTCTGGGTAGCTCCGAGAAGCTTGTCGCCGTTCCTGCCAGCGCAGTCTCGTACCGCTCCTATGGCACCTTCGTCTATGGACTCACTCCCGCCAAGGACGATATTTATACAGTTACTCAGCGATTCGTAGCTGTCGGAGCGACCCTCGGCGATCTATTGGCAGTCGAAGGGCTTGAGGCGGGCGAAACAGTGGCGACTAGTGGCCTGCTCAAGCTGCGCCCTGGTAGTACCACCCGCATTAATAACGACATCCTGCCGGAGGCGGAGCTGAAACCTCTGCCGCCCAGAGGTTGAGGCGAGCACAGCTCATGAAATTTACCGATATTTTTATTCACAAGCCGGTGCTTGCCATAGTGGTGAGCCTTTTCATTGTACTGCTCGGCTTGCGCTCTGCTACAGAACTCAATGTGAGGATGTATCCCTTTGTCGAGAACTCAGTGATTACGGTGACCACAGCTTATGTGGGTGCCGATGCTGACTTGGTGCAGGGCTTTATCACTACACCGCTGGAGAGGGAAATCGCTACCGCTGAGGGGATTGACTACCTCACATCTACCAGTGGCAATGGTATGAGCAGTATTCGTGTCAACGTGCGTGAGGATGTTGATGCCGACGAAGTCTTTACCCAGGTGTTGAGCCGGGTCAACAAGCTCCGCTCGGAGCTGCCAGCTGGATCCGAAGATCCAATTATTGAGCTTGGCAGTGGGGACGATATTGTAGAGATGTATCTTTCCTTCGCGAGCGAAAGCATGGCTCCCAATCAGATCACTGACTACTTGATTCGTGAAGTAGAACCCAAGCTTGCGACGATCCCGGGCGTGTTGCGCGCTAAGATTGAAGATAATAGAGCTTATGCTATGAGGGTATGGCTTGACCCAGCGCGTATGGCAGCATTGGCTGTTACAGCGTCTGATGTCCGTCAGGCTTTGCTTTCTAACAATGTGTTGTCGGCAGTAGGTGCTACCAAGGGTTCCATGATGATGATGGATCTCAAGGCCAATACTGATCTCAACAGTCCTGAGCAATTTGAGAACATCGTGCTGCGCCAGCAAGATAATACCATCGTGCGCCTTAGGGATGTGGCGGAGGTCGAGCTGGGGGCCGAAGACTACTCTGTCAGCACTACCTTTACTGGGGTACAGGCGGTATTTGTTGCTATCAGTGTAGCCAACGAGGCCAACTCGCTCGATGTAATCCAGGAAGTACGACGAGTGTGGAATAGCGAGATTCTTCCACAGTTGCCGCAGGAGCTTGTCGCGGACATTAACTATGATGCGACTGATTATATCCGTAACGCTATTTCGGATGTGGAGAGTACGATCATCGAGGCAGTACTGATCGTTATCGTAGTGATCTTTTTGTTTCTGGGGTCAATGCGCTCGGTAATTATCCCTGCTGTCGCTGTGCCGCTGTCTCTGGTAGGTGCTCTGTTTCTAATGCTGTTGATGGGCTTTTCCATCAATCTGCTGACCTTGTTGGCCATGGTGCTCGCTATCGGTATTGTGGTGGATGACGCTATTATTATACTGGAAAATATCCACCGCCACGTAGAGGATGGTATGACGCCTCTGGAGGCATCTTTGCTTGGCGCTCGAGAACTAGCTTGGCCTGTCATAGCTATGACAACCACGCTTGTGGCGGTATATCTCCCCATCGGTTTTGTCAGTGGCCTTACTGGCACGCTGTTTACCGAATTTGCCTATACGTTGGCTGGAGCTGTATTGCTGTCAGGGGTAATAGCACTGACACTGTCGCCGATGATGTGCGCCAAATTGCTCAAGCCCCATGAACAAGAAAATAAGACAGGAAGACTGGCTCGCTGGCTGGATACTCACTTTGAGCGGTTGCGACTCGCTTACCAAAAAGACTTACACAAAGTGCTGGACGACAAGGGGGGAGTCTTGGTGTTTGGCGCCATGATTCTAGTGTCTTGTTATTTTTTATTTGTTAACTCTCCCTCCGAGCTGGCGCCAGAAGAAGATATGGGCTTCCTGTTCTACATGTTGGAGACTGACCCTAATACGAGCTTGGAGTATGTAG
>JALOAH010000165.1 GCA_023228865.1 Porticoccaceae bacterium
TGATCGATCCGCATTTTGGCGACGATAAGCCCTTCGATGCCATCGTTTCCAATCCTCCTTATTCGGTGAAGTGGATTGGCTCGGACGACCCAACCCTGATCAACGATGATCGCTTCGCACCCGCAGGGGTGCTGCCACCCAAATCCAAGGCCGACTTCGCCTTTGTGCTGCACGCATTGCACTACCTCTCCGGCAAGGGGCGGGCTGCCATCGTCTGCTTCCCGGGCATCTTCTACCGCGGTGGTGCCGAGCAGAAAATCAGAAAGTACCTGGTGGATAACAACTTTGTCGAAACCGTGATCTCGCTGGCGCCCAACCTGTTCTTTGGCACCACCATTGCCGTGAACATTCTGGTGTTGTCCAAGCACAAGAACGACACCAGCACCCAGTTCATGGATGCCAGCGGCCTGTTCAAGAAGGAAACCAACACCAACATCCTGATTGATGAACACATCGACAAGATCATGCGGGTGTTCGACAGCAAGGAAAATGTCGACCACTTTGCCCGCTCCGTGCCTCTTGAGGAGGTAGCCGGCAACGATTACAGCCTCTCGGTCAGCAGCTACGTGGAAGCCGAAGACACCCGCGAGGTGATTGATATCGTCCAGCTCAATGCCGAGCTGAAAACCACCGTGGCACGAATCGATCAGTTGCGTACAGAGATCGATGCGATTGTGGCAGAGATTGAAGGTAAGGAGTTGGAGGCATGAGCCGCGTGAGCTTTTTGGAGGAGCTACTGGATGGGGTTGATGTTGAGTGGATGCCGCTAGGCAGGATTGGCGAATTTATACGGGGCAATGGGTTGCAGAAGAAAGATCTCATCGAAAGGGGCTTTCCTGCAATTCATTATGGGCAAATCTATACCCGATACTGCTTGTCCGCCGATAGAGCCTTTACATATGTGTCAGATTCGTTGGCCGCAAAGCTTAAAAAGGCGGGGAAGAACGATCTTTTGTTGGCGACAACTTCAGAGAATGATGAAGATCTAGTAAAGCCGCTGGCATGGCTTGGTGGTCAGGTGGCGATATCAGGCGACATGATGCTTTTTCGGCATGCGCAGAATGTTAAATACTTGGCTTATTTTATTCAGACAGGCAGTTTCCAAGAGCAGAAAAGAAAGTATATTACCGGGGCGAAAGTGCGCAGGGTGTCGAGTAGGGGTTTGGCAAAGATACTCGCCCCCATTCCTTGTCCTGAAAACCCCAAGAAATCCCTTGAGATCCAGGCCGAAATCGTCCGCAGATTGGACGCATTTACCGCCATGACTGCCGAGCTGACTGCCGAGCTGACTGCCGAGCTTAACATGCGTAAGAGACAATACGAATATTATCGGGATTATCTCTTGACTTTCGAAAATTCGCCCAATAATACGAACGAACGAACGAACGAACGAACGAACGAACGAATAGAGTGGAAGATGCTGGGTGACATTGGCGAATTTATTCGTGGAAAGCGTTTTACCAAAGCTGACTACGCTGATAGCGGTGTCAATGTTATTCACTATGGTGAAATTTATACTCGATATGGCGTGTTTGCTGAACAAGCCCTTTCCAGAGTCAGGCCAGAATTGGCGGACTCGTTACGCTATGCAGAGCGGGGTGATGTGGTGTTAACGGATGTTGGCGAGACCGTGGAAGATGTGGGCAAAGCTGTGGCATGGCTCGGTGACGAGAAAGTGGCTATCCACGACCACTGCTATGCGTTTCGCCACTCTATGAATCCGAAATATGTTTCATACTGCATGCAGACCGCATCCTTTATTGCAGAGAAGACAAAGTATGTGGCAAGAACGAAAGTAAATACTCTGCTGATAAGTGGACTCTCAAAGGTGAAGATACCTGTGCCTTATCCAAATGACTTGGAAAGATCACTTGCTGAGCAAAGCCGCATCGTCGCCATCCTCGACAAATTCGACGCCCTCACCAACTCCATCAGTGAAGGCCTGCCCCGCGAAATCGAATTGCGCCAAAAGCAATACGAATACTATCGCGATCTGCTGCTGAGCTTCCCCAAGCCCGGCGAGGCGGCCGCCTGAGATGGCCCGCCGCCTGACGCCTGCTCGCCACGCACCACCGCCCGGCAGGGAATGCCGGGTTGACCACCGCATCACAACAAGGAGGTTGCCATGACCAATAGCATCGAGATCTACCAGTCCGAAGACGGCCAGGTGCAGCTGGAGCTCCGGCTGGAGCAGGAAAGCCTGTGGCTGACCCAGGCCCAGATGGCCGAGCTTTTTGCCACCAGCACAGATAACGTAAGCCTCCACCTGAAGAATATTTATGCAGAGCAAGAGCTTGGCGAAGAGGTAACTACCGAGGATTTCTCGGTAGTTCGCCAGGAAGGCAAGCGACAGGTGCAGCGTAGCCTGAAGCACTACAACCTCGATGCCATTATTTCGGTGGGTTACCGGGTCAGCTCCAGCCGCGCCACCCAGTTTCGGATCTGGGCCACCCGCACCCTGAAACAGCATCTGGTGCAGGGCTACACCCTCAACCAGCGCCGCCTGCAGGAGCGCGGCATCGAGTTCGAGCAGGCTGTGTGCCTGCTGTCGCGGACCCTGGCCAACCAGCAGCTGGTCAACCCCGAAGGCGAGGCGGTGCTATCGGTGATCAGCGACTACGCTCGCAGCTGGAGCCTGTTGCAGGGCTATGACGAGCAAAGCCTCGGCGAACTACCCAACAAGCAGGCCAGTATGCGGGCGCTGGTGCTGGACGATGCCCTGGCCGCCATTGCCGAGCTGAAAAAGACGCTGATCGCCAAGGGCGAGGCGACCGAGCTGTTCGGGCAGTTGCGCGGTGACGGCCTGGCCTCGGCGCTGGCGACCATCGAGCAGGGCTTTGGTGGTGAGCTGTTTTATCCCAACGTGGCCAGCCGTGCGGCCCATCTGCTCTATTTCGTGATCAAGAATCACCCGCTGGCGGACGGCAACAAGCGTAGCGGGTCGTTCCTGTTCCTGTGGTATTTGCGCATCAACCAGCATTTGCTGGCCAAGCCGGTGGAGCAGTTGATCAATGACAATACTCTGGTGGCACTGGCACTGCTGGTGGCCGAAAGTCAGCCGGATCAGAAGGAGCTGATGATCCGGCTGGTTGAGCACTTTATCCTGCTGGAAGCAGATGACCGAGAATAACAATGACCAACTACAAAACGATTGCCGAGCTGAATCACTTTATCGTTCTGGATAAATACACCCCGAAATGGCAGGTAGCCGACAGCTACCAGAGCGAAACCGATCTGGAGCAGGAGCTGATTCAGGATCTGCTCAACCAGGGTTACGAATACCTGCCGGGCTTAAACAGCACTCAGGCCATGCTGGCCAACCTGCGTGTACAGCTTGAGACGTTGAACGGAGTGACTTTCAGCGAAGGCGAGTGGCTGCGCTTTGTCGAAACCTTTCTGGACAAGCCCAGTGACGGCATTCTCGACAAGACCCGCAAGATTCACGACGACTGGATTCATGACTTCGTGTTCGACGATGGCCGCATTCAGAATATCTATCTGCTGGACAAGAAAAGTCCGGCCCGCAACAAGCTGCAGGTGATCAAGCAGTTCGAGCAGACCGGCACCCATGCCAACCGTTATGACGTGACCATTCTGGTCAACGGCCTGCCACTAGTACAAGTGGAGCTGAAGCGCCGCGGTGTGGCGATCCGTGAGGCCTTCAACCAGGTGCACCGCTACAGCAAGGAGAGCTTCAACAGCGACAACTCCCTGTACAAATACCTGCAGCTGTTTGTGATTTCCAACGGTACCGACACCCGCTACTTTGCCAATACCACCAAGCGCGACAAGAACAGCTTCGACTTCACCATGAACTGGGCGCTGTCGGACAATCAGCCCATCAAGGATCTGAAGGATTTCACTGCCACCTTCTTCCAGAAGAAGACCCTGCTGGAAGTGCTGCTGAAGTACTCGGTGTTTGATGTCAGCGACACTCTGCTGGTGATGCGGCCATACCAGATTGCTGCTACCGAACGCATTCTGTGGAAGATCAACAGCTCCCATAACGCCAAGAACTGGAGCAAGCCGGAAAGCGGCGGCTTTATCTGGCATACCACTGGCTCCGGCAAAACCCTGACCAGTTTCAAGGCAGCGCGACTGGCCACCGAGCTGGACTTTATCGACAAGGTGTTTTTCGTGGTGGACAGGAAGGACCTGGACTACCAGACCATGAAGGAATACCAGCGCTTTTCCCCGGATAGCGTCAACGGTTCCGACAGCACTGCCGGGCTCAAGCGCAATATCGACAAGGACGATAACAAGATCATCGTCACCACCATCCAGAAGCTCAACAACCTGATGAAGAGCGAGAGCGACCTGCCGATCTACCGCAAGCAGGTGGTGTTCATCTTTGACGAATGCCATCGCAGCCAGTTTGGTGAAGCGCAGAAGAACCTGAAGCGGAAGTTCAAGAAATTCTACCAGTTCGGTTTTACCGGCACGCCGATCTTCCCGCAGAACGCACTGGGTGCCGAGACCACCGCCAGCGTGTTCGGCAGCGAGCTGCATTCCTATGTAATCACCGATGCCATCCGTGATGAAAAAGTGCTCAAGTTCAAGGTGGACTACAACGATGTGCGCCCGCAGTTCAAAGCCATCGAGACCGAGCAGGATGAGCAGAAGCTGACCGCAGCCGAGAACCGTCAGGCCCTGCTGCACCCCGAGCGTATCCGTGAGATATCCCAGTACATCCTCAATCATTACCGGCAAAAAACCCATCGCCTGCAACCAGGGGCAAAGAGTTTCAATGCGATGTTTGCGGTCAGCAGTGTGGATGCTGCCAAGCTCTACTACGAGACGCTGAACCAGCAGCAGGCAGACAGTGATAAGCCGCTGAAGATTGCCACCATCTTCTCCTTCGCTGCCAACGAGGAGCAGGATGCCATTGGTGACATTCCGGATGAGAGCTTTGAGGTCTCGGCGATGAACAGTAGCGCCAAGGAGTTTCTAAGCGCCGCTATCGACGATTACAACGCCTTATTCAAGACCAGCTTCGGCGTGGACAGTAACGGCTTCCAGAACTACTACCGTGATCTGGCCAAGCGCGTTAAGGCCGGAGAGATCGATCTGTTGATCGTGGTGGGCATGTTCCTCACCGGGTTCGATGCCCCACGGCTCAATACCCTGTTTGTCGATAAGAACCTGCGTTACCACGGTCTGATCCAGGCCTACTCGCGCACCAACCGCATCTACGATGCCACCAAGACCTTCGGCAACATCGTCACTTTCCGCGATCTGGAAAAAGCCACCATCGATGCCATCACCCTGTTTGGTGACAGCAATACCAAAAATGTAGTGCTGGAGAAGAGCTACAAGGAGTACATGGAAGGTTTTACGGATATTGTGACCGGTGAAGCGCGCCGTGGCTTTATGGATGTGGTGTCAGAGCTGGAGCAGCGCTTTCCCGAGCCGGATAAAATCACCAAGGAGAAGAACAAGAAGGAATTTGCCAAGTTGTTCGGTGAGTATCTGCGGGTGGAAAACATCCTGCAGAACTTCGACGAGTTTGCCAGCCTGAAGGCCCTGCAGAGCATCGATATCAATGATCCCGAGGTTGTGGAAGCCTTCAAGGAACAACACTATCTGGGCGACGAGGACCTGGCGGCCATGCAGAGCATCAGATTGCCGGCCGATCGTAAGATTCAGGATTACAAATCAACCTACAATGATATTCGTGACTG
>JALOAH010000166.1 GCA_023228865.1 Porticoccaceae bacterium
CAGGGTCATCGCTTCCGAAAGGTCCCGTACCGCGTGCACCATGACGATCGGCAGGAACATCTCATGCTTCCACAACCGATGCTCCAGGGGGACCTCGACGGCGATGGTCGGCTGGCAGAAATAACCTCTGGCATAATCGCCTTCGGTGATCACCTCTCCGCCTGTCAGTATTTTTCCGGCTGCTTTAAGTTCAGCGGTAAAGGTTTGATAGTCTTCGTAGGCAGCACGATTGATTACCGGACCCATATAGGTGTCGCGCTCCGCAGGATCACCGACTTTTAATGTTCCAGCCAGCTCAACCATGCGGGCGACAAGCGCGTCATGCACCTCTGCCTCGACAAACACCCGTGAACAGGCGGAACATTTCTGCCCCTGCAATCCGAAAGCAGAGCGGACAATGCCGATGGCAGCGTCATCCAGATTGGCATGCTTGGAGACGATCGCCGGATTTTTGCCTCCCAGCTCCAGGACGACAGGGCGTACATATTCGCCCTGCGCAAAGCTGCGGAAAATACCCATACCCACATCATAGGAACCGGTAAAAGTGATTCCGTCGATGTCTTTGCTCTCCACGATGGCTTTACCCACGGTTGAACCGGGTCCGGTCACGAAGTTGACCACGCCGTCAGGGATGCCAGCCTGGCGAAAACAATCCACCAGGATGGATGGCGACCAGACCGTGTTCGAGGCCGGCTTGATCACCACGGTGTTACCTGCCACCAGAGCAGCCCCGACCGGGCCGCCGGTGAGGGCGGGTGGGAAGTTGAAAGGGCTGATCACAGCCCACACACCGTAGGGCTTGAGCACTGAGGTATTGGAGGAATCAAAACCGATCAGGGGGTCTTTTCCCATCCTTGCCCGGTAGCCGCGGTTGGCTTCCATTTGATCGCAGGCATAGCGGATCAATTCGGGTGTTTCAGCCACGTCGCCCAGGGCTTCCATGCGGTTTTTGCCGACTTCCAGGGTGACCGCTGCGCCGATCTCAAACAGGCGTTGGTCAATCAAATCTGCGGTTTTGCGGAGCAGGTATACCCGCTCATCCCAATACATTTGACTCCAGCCAGGGAAGGCCTGTTGGGCGGCTGCGATGGCATCCTCAGCGTCCTGTATACTGCCTCTCTGGTAAGTGATGAGGTGCAAATCGGTGTTGATGGGAGAAACCAGTTTATTTTTTTCAGCTGAGAAGCGTTCTTCACCAGCGATAAACATTGGAATTTCCAGCCCCAGGTTTTGTTTCTGCACCCTCATCGCTTCTGCAAAGCGGGTATGTAATTCTTCCGGAGGGTCGAACATAGTGGAATACGTGAGCTTAAAGATTGAATTGTCGGTCATGAGGAAGTACGTCTCCTGATCTGTAGTGAAATATTGTAGTTTACTAACAGTAAGATTTTATCACAGATCAGGGGGTAGGTGATAGGAGATAGCTGGTAGTAGGTAGTAGGTGGCTGGGCAGATGTTTCTCCGGGCACTATTTAGGACGAATCACCACTCACCAATTCCTGGCTCCCCCTTTCTCCCGCTCAAAGCGCAGGGCGCGCAGACCGTTCAATGTCACCAACAGCGAGACGCCCATATCTGCTAAAACCGCCAGCCACAGGGGCGTAAAGCCGAAGAGCGCCAATACCGCCACCAGCAGTTTGCTGCCCAGGCTAAAGCTGATGTTTTGGCGGATCAACCGATTGGCAAATGCCGATAACCGGATGGCAAAGGGCAGTTTGTGGAGATCATCCGCCATCAATACCACATCGGCGGTTTCCATCGCCTGAGCGCTGCCGCTGCCCCCCATCGCGATCCCCAGGTTTGCGGCTGCCAGTGCGGGAGCATCGTTGATCCCATCGCCCACCATGGCAATCGGCCCATAATCCTGGCGCAGTATTTCAACGATCTGTTGTTTGTCGCCGGGCAATAAGCTGGCGCGGACCTCGTCGATGCCGATATCGCCGCCCACCTTGTTGGCGACGACGCGATTGTCCCCGGTCAGCAGAATGGTTTTCTTCCCCATTCCTTTGAGCTCTGTAATCACACTGGCTGATTCTTTGCGCAGAGTATCGGCAACAGCGATGAAGCCGCGCACCCGCTGCCCGTCGCATAAAAGCATGGCGGTTTTTCCCTCGGCTTCCGCCTGGTCAACCCAGGTATCCACCTGGGACGGGACGATGTGCTCTTCTGCAAATAAACGTCGGCTGCCAATGGTCATCAGATGATCATTAATCAGACCTTCCAGACCCATACCACCGCGCGCCACCAAGTTTTCCGCTGCTGGATAACATTCCGTCAGTCCGCGTTGCTCAGCTTCCCTGGTGATCGCCTGGGCTAATGGGTGGGTGCTGTGGCGCTCCAGGGCATAAGCAAGGGCGATCATATCATTGCAGGGTTCACAATTGACCCCACCCAGGCAGTCCAGATCTTTGCTGTCCACCACCTGCGGTTCGCCGCGGGTAAGGGTGCCGGTCTTATCAAAGGCGAAGGTGCGCAGTTTGGATAGAGCCTCCAGGAAGATACTGCCTTTGAACAAAACCCCTGCTCGGGCCGCGCGGGTCAATCCGGCAGCCATGGTGACCGGGGTGGAGATCACCAGCGCACAGGGACAACTGATGATCAATAAAGCCAGGGCGCGGTACAGCCAGCCGCGACTGCCATCAGCCGGGTTCAAAAAAGGCGCACCCAGGACCACGGGCGGGATAATAGCCACCAGCAGAGCCAGCAGAACCATCGCGGGGGTGTAATAATGGGCAAAGAGGTCGATGAATTTCTGGCTTTGAGACTGGCGCGACTGCGCCTGGGTGACCAGTTCGATGATGCGGTGCAGTGAACTGTCGCCAACCAGACGGGTGACCTGGATGACCAATTTTCCAGACCCGTTGACCGTGCCGCTGAAGACGTCATCGCCCGGCGCTTTCCAGACCGGGATGCTCTCGCCGGTAATGGTTGCCTGATCAACATCGCTGTTGCCTTCCAACACGACGCCGTCAATCGGGATGCGCTCTCCCGGGCTGACCAGGATCGTGTCGCCCGGGGACAATTTCTCCACCGGTACGAGCTGCTCCTGGCCGTCTGCCAGTTTGAGTGCGTGGGTGGGGGTTAATTCCTTCAGCTGGGCAATGGCGCCGCGGGCGCGTTCGTTGGTGAAACCCTCCAGAGCTTCAGCGATACTGAACAACAGGATCATACTGGCTGCCTCGGCGTATTCGCCGATGGCCACCGCGCCGATGCCGGCGACGGTCATCAGGAAATTGATATTAAAGCTGCGGTTAACCCATAGGTGAACCAGCCCACTGCGGGCGATCGGCCAGCCGGCCAGAATCAAAGCCCCAATCTGCAGCGCGATCACTGTCCAACCGGGCGCTCCCAGCCGGTTCACCGCGAGGGACAGCAGAATGATTACGCCAGCGATTAAGGCTAATTTCGCTTCGATTTGCTGGAGCATGTAACGCCAGAAGCCCACCAGGGCATTTGCTTCTGCGGCAGGCGGAAGGCTGGCAGACGTGCCGTCATCCACACCGTAGCCCAGTTGGGTGACCAGCTTTCGCAACTGACCTTCATCGACAGCACCGCGTACCGTCAACGAGCCATCAAAAAAATGCAATTCGACGGTTTCCACACCGGGTGCAGCAGCCACTGAGGCTTCCAGCCCGCGGGCGCAATCCAGACAATCTAAACCGGTAATCTTTAAATTTGTTTCTGTCATAAATCTATTTCGCCTCAATCATGCAGAACATGTTCAAAGGTGCGCAGAAGGATGCCACGGACATGATCGTCAGCCAGGTCGTAGTACACCTCGCGCCCCTCTTTGCGATAACGTACAATGTTAAGACTGCGCAATAACCGCAGTTGGTGAGACACCGCGCTCTGTGAGACGTCCAAATGCTCGGCGATATTCCCTACACAGCGCTCTTCAGCAAATAGCAAAGCCAGGATTTTCAGCCGGGTGGGATCTGCCAGGGCTTTAAAGCTTTCTGCCATGGCGTGGATCGCGCTTTCTGAGAGGGCTTCGTAATTAATTTCAACAGGTGTATTTGTCGCAGCTTGCATCGTCATCTCCATAAATACATGAGCATATATTCATGCATTATTTTAATGCATTTTGGATTTTTGTCAAGCTTTTTGACAGAGAGTGTTGAAAAACAAATTGTATTTAATAATCGGTTTGTGAATGAACTCAATAATTTATAACATGTATGAATATTATGAATATTATCATAATTCGTAGGGGAGTGCTTCGCGAAGGGTTACCCCTACGGGTTACCAACAAATCAAACTCCCTGCGATTGATGCATCAGCCCGGGGTCACGGGTAAAAAATCCGTAGGTCACCGTGTGTTCACGCCAGTGAACCACGTGACAATGCCTGTCATCACAAGCTATGACTGCGAAGCGCCACCAAGCAATGCGAATTTGTCATCGCGAGCTTGCGAAGCGACCTCATGTTTCCACCAGAAATTGCTTCTCTCCGCTGCGCTCCGATCGCAATGACAACGCGTTTGCCTGTCATCACAAGCTATGACTGCGAAGCGCCACCAACCAATGCGAATTTGTCATCGCGAGCTTGCGAAGCGATCTCATGTTTCCACCAGAGATTGCTTCTCTCCGCTGCGCTCCGATCGCAATGACAACGCGTTTGTTTGTCATCGCGAACTTGCGAAACGATCTCGGTTTTTGGTGATGCACCCGAAATAGATAATCCCATCGTAGGGGCGAACCTTCGCGAAGCACTCTTCGAGCTGTGCCTGCCCTGGGCAACCACAGCTCAATACCCTTGCAGGGCACAGGGAGTGTTACGTGAAAGTCCGCCCCTACAAATGACGCTGAATTAAGAACCAACCCATACATCAGCACTTTCTTGACAAATTCAGGTGTATAATTAGGGCAGATTTCATGCTGTGTCGTACGGTTAGCCTCAGAACACAGAGGGATGATAGCAAGAAGTTAAATGAGTGTGTTAGCTATTTACAATGACAGAAAATAACGAAACAAGCACGTTAGACAGTGATAGTTCCAGCGGCGATAGACGCCGGGGAGCAAATACGGGTTGCCAGATGCAAACAATTTAGGCTGAGCTCACCTCTTGAATGCAGCAGGAGCCTGATTTGCATCAGGCTCTTGTTATTGTCCGATCACTGTATAGAAAATTCACGAAAAAGAGGTGCGCGATGATTTACGTCAGCAAATTGATTAACCAGCATATTTGGGATGGCTATGGGGGCGATATAGGCCGATTGGAAGACATCCTTGTTAATGGAACCGATAAGAACCTCCCGCCGATTGTGGCGCTGGTTGTGAAGAATAATCCACTTGGAATTGAGATGATTCCTGCCAGCCAAATTGCCAGCCTGTGGCCCAGTATGACGCTTAAGGTCGGCGCAGACCACATCAAACCCTATCAACCGACTGGACATGAATTACCGTTATTGGACCGGGTTCTGGATCAACAAATCGTTGATACCGAGGGAAAACGGCTGGTGCGGGTCAACGACCTGCAGCTAGCCAGGGCAGGTGATCTGTTTGTCCTCACTGGCGTGGATGTGAGCAGCACCGGCCTTTTGCGCCGCCTGGGGTTGGAAAAACTTGGGCAATATATTGGGAACGTCCTCAAACGCCCGGTAAGAACAACCGTCATCCCCTGGGAGT
>JALOAH010000052.1 GCA_023228865.1 Porticoccaceae bacterium
AGGCCGATCAGCCACAGGCTTTTCAGCTCGAGTCTCTGTTCAGAGAAACTTTTTTTGATGCCTACAACACCTTATTGGTGGGTGGTGTTGATGAGCCTCTTTACCAGCCCGCCACGGATCAACAGGGCAGCCATTACATTTTTTACCGGGAGGATTATTTCTCCAGCGCTCTCCACGAAGTCGCCCACTGGTGTATTGCTGGAGACGCACGCCGCCAGTTAGTGGATTTTGGTTACTGGTACAACCCCGATGGCCGCACGCTGAACCAGCAGCGCGCCTTTGAGCAGGTAGAGGTGAAGCCCCAGGCGCTGGAATGGCTGTTTTCCGTAGCTGCGGGGATTAAGTTTAGGGTTAGCGCCGATAATCTTGGTGCCAGTGAAGCGGGGGCTATGGCGCCTTCCAGGAGGTTTCTCGACGCCTTGCAACGTCAGGCCATTGCCTATTGCAATGGGGAGCTGTCCCCGCGTCCGGCGCAATTTATCCGTGCCCTGGCGGATTTTTACGGTACTGTGGATGCGCTCAATCCAGACAATTATAAACAGCTGTCGCTCTAGAGCCTGATAACGCCATGGTCAAAATCGTTGCTGACGAAAATATGCCGGGAGTGGAACAGCTGTTTTCCCCTTTTGGCGATGTGCGCTTGCTTCCCGGTCGCAATCTCGACCCTAGAGATGTGGAGGACGCCGATGTTTTGCTGGTGCGTTCCGTCACCCAGGTCAACGCAGCGTTACTGGCAAACAGCGGGGTAAAGTTTGTGGGTTCCGCCACCATAGGCACAGACCATATAGACAGCGCTTACCTGGCCAGCCGCAACATTCAATTTGCCCACGCCCCCGGCTGCAATGCAGAGGCCGTGGTCGACTACGTACTGGCGACACTCTGTCAGCTTGAAGAAAACTGGCGTCACAAAACCCTCGCCATTGTCGGCTGTGGCAATGTGGGTGGCCGCCTTTACAACCGTCTTGTGCAACTGGGTGTCAACTGCCTCTGCTACGACCCATTTTTAACGGCGCAGCAACAGCAAAATCTTTGCGAATTTGGCGATATTTTCCAGGCCGATATCCTCTGCCTGCACACGCCGCTAACCACGGATGGCGCCTATCCCAGCTGGCATTTGTTCGATCATCGCGTACTCCGCCGGCTAAAACCCGGCGCTCTAATTATCAACGCCGGCCGCGGCGCTGTTATTGACAACAGTGCCCTGATCACCGCCATCAAAGCCGGAAAAGTGCGGGCAGCTCTGGATGTTTGGGAAGGCGAACCCAACATTAACCCGGAGTTGCTAGATCTAGTCTCCCAGGGTACCCCCCATATTGCCGGGTACAGTCTGGAAGGGCGGCTGCGGGGCACCTTGATGATCTATCACCGTTTTTGTGAATGGTTGACAGTAGAACCACAGATTAAAGACCTCAAAGGTTTGTTAACCCTTTGCAATATTCCGAGCACAGAGCCTCTCGATTTGAGCCATTGCCAGCACTTGCTGCGACAAGGAGCGGGCGACGAGGAGCTGCAAGCGATTATCGCCGCCGCCTACAATCCCCAGAATGATTTCGCCAGACTGCGCCTGATCAACAGGGGGGAAGATTCCCTTGCTGCCGGGTTTGACAGCCTGCGTAAGCACTACCCTCTGCGGCGGGAATTTGGCTTTTTCACAATTCCCAAAATGGCGAGCTCAGGATTGCAGGGGCAGCTTCGCGCTGCGGGTTTTAAGCGGATCAATGAGTAGCCGAGGGTTTGGCGAAGCGCATAAAGTCCGACTCTAATTGACAACCTATGTTAATCTTTGCGAAAACAAAGACGCCAACCTTTCATGAATAATGGCCAAATTGATCATTTACTGTCAGCTTGTTTATTTGCCGGGTGAAAACAAATGTCTATTTTTGAGGCTGCGGGATAACTGCAAGCGCTGACAATGTACTGAGTCACAGCAAGTAAGATAATCATCAATGGAGTGACTATGCCAACGCTCAACCAAACCCCGGAACAGCTCGCCCGCGATCAGATTGATGATCTTTTGGCAAAAGCGGGCTGGGTTGTGCAGAATAAAAACAAAATGGATTTTTCTTCTTCGTTAGGCATAGCGGTTCGCGAGTACCAAACCGATGTCGGCCCCGCTGACTACGTACTGTTTGTGGATAAGCAGGCCGTCGGCGTCATTGAAGCCAAGCCCGAGTCCTGGGGAGAGAAAATCACCATGGCTGAAGGCCAGTCCCAGGGTTATGCCAACGCTAAACTCAAGTGGGTAAACAACAGCCAGCCGTTGCGCTTTGAGGTGCTTTATGTGGAGTTGCTGCGCGAGCTGGGTAAGCAGAAAGGCATGCTGGGCCAGATTTTCACCAAAGCGCAAAACAAGATTCAAGACCCCGCCAAGCTGTACCGCCTGATCGACATGATCGACAGCACCCAATGGATCATGATGGGTGCCGATGTGAAGGGCGACATCTACGAAGGGCTGCTGGAAAAGAACGCGGAGGATACCAAATCGGGTGCCGGCCAGTATTTCACACCCAGGGCATTGATCCGCGCCATGGTGGAGTGCGTTCGACCGGAACCTGGCAAAACCATCGCCGACGCGTCATGCGGTACGGGTGGATTTTTCCTGGCGGCCTATGACTTTCTGACCAATCCGGAAAACTATTCACTCGATAAAGAGCAAAAACAATTCCTGAAACACAGCACGTTCTATGGCAATGAAATCGTCGCCAATACCCGACGGTTGTGTTTGATGAATATGTTTTTACACAACATCGGCGAAATTGATGGCGATAGCCTGGTGTCTCCTAATGACGCGCTAATCGCGGCCAGCCCCGTTAGCGTAGACTATGTGCTCGCTAACCCACCGTTCGGCAAGAAAAGCTCAATGAGCTTTACCAACGAAGAAGGTGAACAGGAGACTGACGAGCTCACTTATAACCGCCAGGACTTTTGGGCCACAACCTCCAACAAGCAGCTCAATTTCGTTCAGCATATTCGTAGCATGTTAAAGACCACTGGCAAAGCCGCCGTCGTCGTGCCGGATAACGTGCTGTTTGAAGGCGGCGCGGGTGAAACGATTCGCAAGAAACTGCTGGAAAATACCACCCTGCATACCATTCTGCGTTTACCTACTGGCATCTTCTATGCCCAAGGGGTTAAGGCCAATGTGTTGTTTTTTGATAACCAGCCCGCCAGCCCTAAAGCACAGACCAAGGAGGTCTGGTTTTACGATTACCGCACGAATGTCCACCATACCCTCAAGAAAAAACCGCTACGCCTTGACGACTTGGCGGATTTTATTGCCTGCTATAGCCCAAAGAATCCCAATAAACGCAAGGCAACCTGGCACCCTGAAAAGAATCCTGAGGGTCGCTGGCGCAAATACAGCTATGAAGAACTGGTCGCTCGCGACAAAACCAGCCTGGATATTTTCTGGCTGAAGGACAAGAGTCTGACGGATCTGGACAATCTGCCAGAACCGGATGACCTCGCTGAAGAAATTATTGAAAACTTGGAGGCAGGACTGAATAGCTTCAGAGAAGTTCTCAGTGGCTTGGTTCGGCAGTAATGTACTCCAAGCGTTGTGCTGTGATAGGTTAAATCGATAAAGATGGCAATTGGTGCCCTGATAGCTTGAATAGCTTTTGGGTTGGTAGCAGGGAACAGCTGCTGAGTATTGAGAGTAGCGCTATTTATGGTTGCGACATTTCTGATGACACTTGCCCTGGCCTTTGTTGTGGTTTTAGTGGCGCTGTTGCTGTTCTGGAAATTTGGCGCTCCCTTTTACCGTGTCGAAAAGGAAAATATCGTCAAGCTTCTGGAGCTTATCCTTTCCGGGCAGGCGACGGAGGCTGATTGGGAGGTGTTTGCCGGTTACCCCATTCGCCATGATGCCGAACTGGAAAAGATACAACAGCGTTGCCTGGATATTGCCGAAAGCCATTACACAGGTGGGCGGCGCGTGCTGTTCACCGAGGAAGGGCTCGCCCTGTTGCAAAAAGTTCTCGATGACCTCCGCGACGATTTCAATCACGACAGCACTGACAACCAGCGCCGTTGAATACAGCGTCAAAAAATAATGGCTTTGCCGTTACAATGCCCGCCTCTAAATTAAAGCCCTTTGAGGAGTTGACCATGGCTGCCCCCGAAAATACAGGTTTTGACCCCGCGCTGACAGGCTCCGCCGACGAGGGAATTTACGGCATAGCCGGCAGCCTCGATGGGGCGGCTTTGGTTTATGTGCCTGTGCCCTGGGAGGCGACCACCTCTTACGGTAACGGCACATCCAAAGGGCCAAACGCCATTCTTCAGGCCAGCCCCCAACTCGATCTTTACTGCCGCGATCTTGATGACCATTATTTGCAGGGTTTTTATCTCGATGAAGCCGAGGAGGAAATCAGTTGCCTTAATAACAGCTGCAAGCCATTGGCGCAGGCAGTGCAAGAAGAACTGGAAAGCCGCGGTAATCTCAATGGAAGGCCGGATCTGGTTGCGGCGCGGGAGACGGTCAATGCAGGCTCGCGGCGGGTCAATGAGTTGGTTTATCAGCGCTGTGTCGAGCTGGACGCGATGGGAAAAAAAATTGCCCTGATCGGTGGTGATCATTCCAGCCCCCTGGGGTTGATCCGCCATATCGGCGAAAAATACCAGGGGGATTTTTCCGTACTTCATATCGATGCCCATCTCGATCTGCGCCACAGCTATCAGGGCTTTGAGTTTTCCCACGCTTCCATTATGCGCAATGTGATGGCATTGGAAAAAGCGCCGCAAAAACTGGTGCAGGTGGGTATTCGCGATTTTTGTGAAGAGGAGTGCCGTTTTGCCGCCGATGATGGGCGCATCAGCGTTTTTTACGATGAGGATATAAAAGAGGCGCTTTACCGCGGTGCCACGTTTGCTAGTATTGTCGAGGCTATTGTCGGCGAGCTGTCGCAAAAGGTGTATGTTTCCTTTGATATCGACGGCCTCAAGCCGGATCTCTGCCCCCACACAGGCACCCCCGTTGCCGGGGGACTTGAATTTGACCAGGCCAGATTTCTGATCAAGGCGCTGGTAAAAAGTGGCAGGGAAATTGTCGGCTTTGATCTCTGCGAAGTCTGTCCCAACCCGGAAAATCCCCAGGATGAATGGGATGGCAATGTGGGCGCCAGAATCCTGTTTTTGCTCAGCAGCTGGATGATGGAAAGCGGCCAATAAAAATATTTTTCGCGGTTGTCGGAATAAAGAATGGCCAACACTTGAAGATAATGCCAAGTGTTGGCCAGAGGCGGCTAAGTCAATAGTCGGCTAAAAAAAGAATGTCGCTGGGTTTTTAACCAAAAAGCCGGGCAAAAAAGCCTTTTTTCTTGGCTATGGGATTGCCGCTGGTTTCCATAAAAATTTTTACGGACTCGGCGTAGTCGGCATCGTCGCGCTTGATGTGGTTGACCAGCCAGGTGCGCAGCAATGTCAGCAGTGGCCGACTGATATCCTCGCCAAGCTCAAAGCGCTGCTGGAAGTCGGCCATTTTTTTGGTGAACAGCTGGTGGACTTTTTTGTGAGCGTGCACAAAGGGATAGCCGGATTCTTCCTGCAGGTCTTCCTCAAAGGCAAAGTGGGACAATGTGTATTCCACCATTTGTTCGAGTACTGTGCCTACTTCTTCCCGGCTGTGGTTTTCGATGGCATCGTGGAGCTGGTTGATGTATTCGACGATGCGCTGGTGCTGGTTATCGATGACCTGGATACCCGTATCCAGGTCGCTGGTCCATTTCATGTACGCCATGTTTGTTTCCGCCTGTTGGGTCGCTATTCAATGGCTCAACATTAACGGCTGGCGTTGGTGGCGTCCTTAATCCATATCAACTACCAATGATTTTCACCTACCTATTCTTTGCCGGAGGAATAATCCAGGCGCTTTGAAAAGGCGTCAAAGCTGTAGGGTCTGCCGAGAAACTCTGCCACCAGCTCAGCTGCGGGTTTTGCGCCGCCGGGAGCTAGGATGGTGTCGCGGTAGCGCCGCGCCGTGTTTTTGTCGCGAAGACCCTGTTTTTCAAATTCACTGAACAAATCGACGGCGATGACCTTTGACCACATGTAGGTGTAGTAAATGGCGGAGTAACCGTTGAGATGGCCGAGGTTGGCAAAAAAGTAGGTGTTGTCCTGGTGCGGAAAGGGGGAGTAGGTGGCCTCAAGCTCCAGCATTTTGTCCACCAAATTGAAGCTGTTCGGGTTGAGGCGATGGTATTCCAGGGACAGTGCCGAATAAAACATTTGCACAGCGGTGTTGGCGCCTTCGCCGAACTGGCGCGCTGCCCTGAGTTTGTCCACCAGTTCGCCGGGAATCGCCTCGCCATCGGCATTAATGGCGAAGGATTGCAATGTGTCTTTGTCGTAAATCCACTCCTCCAGCATTTGCGATGGCGCCTCGACAAAATCCCATTCTGTGGCAATGCCGCTGAGCAGCGCCCAGTTCTGGTGGCCGCCGAACAGGGAGTGAAGCAAATGGCCAAATTCGTGAAGAAAGGTACGCACTTCTGAAAATTCCAGGGGCTCAGCGGGATTGGTGCCGCCGGCAAAGTTGCACACGAGTGTGGATACGGGCAGTTGTTCTCCGGCAATGCCGACCTGGTTGATAAAGGCGGCGGCGTGCTGGTATTTGCCGTCCCTGGGGTGCATGTCCATATAGAAGCGGCCAATAAGCTGGTCGCCCTGATACATTTCGTAGGACTCCACTGCGGGGTGCCAGGTTTCCGTTTGCCAGGGGCGAATGCTGACATCAAAAAGATGCTCTACCAGGCTGAAAATACCATCCCTGACCCGATTGTAGGGAAAGTATTGCCGCAGTTCGTGGGCGTTGACCTCATACTTTTCGCGGCGAATCATCTCCTCCAGATAGATAGTCTGCCAGCGTTCAACCTGGGTTGCCTCGGGATCAATGGTTTTCAGTCTCGCCAGTAGTTCCCCGGTATCCTGGCGCGCCGCAGGTTTTGCCATGGCGTCAATGCGCTTGATAAATTCCAGGGCGTTATTGGCAGAACCGATCATTTTGTCGTTGGTGATCAGATCGGCGTAGTTATCAAAACCGAGCAGGTTGGCGAGCTGGTGGCGCAATTCCAGCATGGATTTCAGGACTTTTTCATTCTGGGGGTAACCCCGGGATCTGTCCTCTTGCCGCAAGAGCCTGCGCACTTCATCGGAATGGGCGTAGGTGTAAACGGGAATGGAGTCCACATAGCGGGTAGAAATACGGATTTTGCCGTTGTCCTCAATTTTTTTCGCGGCGATAAAGTCGGCGGGCATGCCCTCAAGTTGCTCGGGGGTGACTTCGATATAGCGCACATCTTCGAGAATATTGCGATCGAATTGCTGGCCTAGCTGGGTGAGTTGATCATTAATATTGCGAATTTGCGCCCGGATTTGTTCGTCCTTGTCGACGCCGGAAAGTTTGAAACCCTGAAGGGTGCGGAAATGGTAGCGCTGGGTATCGGCGGGCGCTGTGCTGACGTCGGTGTTGGCCACGGCCTCATAAATGCCGTGGGAAAGACTGAGGCGGGTGGCTATATCTGCATAGGCGGTAGTGCAGGTTGCCCCATGTTCTCTAACGCTGTTGTCCGGGTGGACATTTTCCATCAGGCCGGCAAAGTTGGCGCCGTCGGCAATTTGCCTTTCAATGCGGTTCAGGGGTTCGAGAACGGTGGCAACGCTGTAGGGTTTGCCGCGAGTTTCCAGTGTGGCTATGGATGCCTCAATAGCGCGAATGTCGGCGCTGCAATCATTCATCCAGGCGCTTGCTGATGGAGCTGTTTGCGCCGGTTCCAGAGCCGCGTTTGCCGCAGTGCTGCCGAGGGTGTCGTTGCTGTCAACGGCTTGGGGTTGTTCGGATTTGGTGCACCCGGCTAATAAAATAGAGAGTGAAACTGCCAGTAGTGTTAAAGCCCGTCGACCCATCTGCTGCTCCTGATGCTTATAGTCATTGAATCAATGAGCTATTCTGATAGAGTCTCACGCATTCTTCCAGTAAATAAGGACAACCCCATGGAATTACCTGTGATTGGCAATATGGCGCCGGCTTTTAATCTCCTCAATCAGCGCGGAGAAAAAGTGTCTCTCAAAGATTTTCGCGGCGCTAAAAATGTCGTTCTCTATTTTTATCCCAAGGCCATGACGCCGGGATGCACCACCCAGGCCTGCGGCATTCGCGACAGCAAGGCCGAGTTTGACAGGCTGGATACAGTTATTTTCGGTATCAGCCCGGATCCCGTCAGCCGCCTGGTGAAGTTTGAGCAGCGGGATAGCCTGAATTTTGATCTCCTTTCCGACGAGGATCACAGTATTGCTGACAAGTACGGCGCCTGGGGGCCGAAACAGTTTATGGGCAAAAAATACGATGGCATTCACCGCTTCACCTATATCATCGGCAAAGACGGCAGGCTCAAACACATCATCGACAAGGTCAAAACTAAAACCCACCACGAGGATGTCCAGCAATGGATTCGCGAGAACCTGGGTTAGCAACCCCGGTGCCTGTGGCCACAGCCTCCCCAGTTTTGCACAATGCGTTGTTCGCCGCGGGCTAAACAGGTAAAGTTGCCAGCTTTGAATGCTATCCACACTAGAGGAACCCCATGAATTTACCCGCTGATCTTGTGACCTATGCAGCTGCCGCCCCCGCTGGCGAACCCAATCCAATGATTACGTTGTTGATGTTCGCAGGTCTTTTCATTTTTATGTACTTGCTGATTATTCGCCCCCAGCGCAAGCGCCAGAAAGAGCAGCGGGCACTGGTGGAAAGCCTCGCCAAGGGTGACGAGGTGGTGATGACCAGCGGTATGCTGGGTAAAATCACCAAAATTGAAGGTGATTACATCGAAGTTGAAGCTAATGAAAATCTCAAGCTGAAGTTTCAAAAAGTTGCCGTACATGCGGTTTTGCCCAAGGGCACACTCAAATCAATCTAGTCATAAAAAGGCCGCACAGCGGCCTTTTTATATAGCGAGCCGTTGATAAACAATTCACCTTGATGTCAGGAGCCTGGCTCGCCGAGCCGAAAACCAACCAATAACAACAGATCGGAAGTTTATTGCTGATGGCCATTGTTCTACCGTCCAAGTTGGAGCTGGCGCGCACGCCGACCCCCTTTTATTGCCTGGAGAGATTGTCTGCCAGCCTCGGTACGCGCATCTGGATCAAGCGGGATGACCTCACCGAATGCGCCGTCAGCGGCAATAAAATTCGCAAGCTGGAGTTTGTCCTGGCCAGAGCGGTTGAGGCCGGTTGCGACACATTGATTACCCTGGGTGGCGTGCAGTCAAACCATTGTCGAGCGACAGCATTGCTCGGCGCCAGGCTCGGCCTAAAGGTACACCTGTTGTTGCGGGATGAAGGGGATTACAGCCCCCAACCCGCGGGCAACCTGTTGCTGGATTACCTTGCCGGAGCGGAAGTTACCCTTGTCGCCCCAAAGCGCTATGTCCAGAATCAACAGGCCTTGCTTGCTGACATTGCTGATCAGTGCAGGGCCAAAGGCAGAAAACCCTGGCTGATACCCGTTGGCGCCAGCGATGGCCATGGCGTCTGGGGTTATATTAACTGTGCCCGAGAACTGGCGGCAGATTTTGACAACCAGGGCATTCGCCCGCAAATGCTCTTTCACGCCACGGGTTCCGGCGGCACCCAGGCGGGTCTCAGCGCTGGAGCGTTCATTTACCAGTTGCCCTGCCGAGTGATGGGCATGGCGGTGTGTGACGATACCGATTATTTTGTCAACAAGGTAAAGGCCGATCTGCGCCACTGGGCACAGCTGTATCAGCCGAATATTGATGTTGAGAATATCGCTGTCGAGGTCAACGACAATTACATCGGTGCAGGTTACGCCCAGGCTTCTGCGGAGGTGTTTGAAACCATTCGCTGGCTTGCCCGTGAGGAGGGCTTGATTCTCGATCCAGTGTACACGGGCAAAGCCTTTCACGGCATGGTGGCGGAAATTCACAGCGGTCGGCTCGATGGTTGCAAGGATATCGTCTTTGTCCACACCGGCGGTATCTTCGGACTTATGGCGCAGTCTGCCGCCCTGGGTTTTCAGCGGCCACCGCGGGGGCACTAGCCTGCAGCTCACAGCGGGTTTGGCGTTCGCCAATATTTGAGGAATTCTTGGGGGGGAAGCAATATGTTTGAATCAGGGTTGAATTGGCTCAATGGCCTGGTCTGGGGGCCGTTGATGCTGGTGCTTATTCTCGGCACCGGGATTTACCTCACCATTGGCCTCAGACTGATGCCGCTGATCAAACTGGGCTTTGGTCTGCGCGCCATGTTTGCCGGTCGCAAGGGTTCGGGGGAAGGGGATATCAGCCCCTTTGCCGCCCAAATGACGGCGCTGTCCGCCACCGTCGGCACCGGCAATATTGTCGGCGTCGCCACTGCCGTGAGTATCGGCGGTCCCGGTGCCTTGTTCTGGATGTGGTGTACCGCCCTGGTGGGAATGGCCACCAAATATGCAGAATCTGTGCTCGCCGTCCATTACCGCGAGACCGATGAACAGGGGCGCAAAGTGGGCGGCCCCATGTACTATATTCGCACCGGTCTCGGCAAGCGCTGGACATGGCTGGCGTTTCTGTTCGCCCTCTTCGGCGCGCTGGCGGGTTTTGGTATTGGCAGTTCGGTGCAGGCCAATTCGGTGGCTGCGGCGATGACCAATGCCTTCGCCATTCCCGCCTGGGTATCGGGACTGGTGATGGCGGTGCTGGTGGGGTTGGTGTTGATCGGAGGTATCAAGCGCATAGGTGCGGTATCCGGCGCCCTGGTGCCGCTGATGGTCGTGATCTACCTGATTTGCTCTGTTATCGTTCTGGTGGTTCATATTGCCGAATTGCCCGCGGCATTGTGGTTGGTGATTGAAAGCGCTTTTACGCCCATTTCCGCCAGTGGTGGCTTTGCCGGCGCCACGGTCATGCTTGCTGTGGAAAAAGGTGTGGCGCGGGGCATCTTTTCCAATGAGGCCGGTCTCGGCAGTGCGCCCATCGCCCACGCCGCAGCGGAAACCAACAGTCCGGTAACCCAGGGCACCATCGCTATGACAGGCACCTTTATCGACACCATAATCGTCTGCACCCTGACGGGTTTGATGCTGGTGGTTACCGGGGTCTGGAACAGCCCTGCGGCCGGTGTCGAACTCACGGCCAATGCCATGGCTTCGGTGTTGCCCTACGGGGACAAGATTCTTGCCCTCTGCCTCGCCCTGTTTGCCTTTACCACATTGCTGGGCTGGAGTTACTACGGTGAGCGCTGCGCCGAATATCTTCTCGGCGTGAGAGTCATTCTGCCTTTTCGTGTGCTGTGGGTGGCGGCGGTGTTTATCGGTGCTGTGGCTCATCTGGATCTGGTGTGGATGCTCGCCGATACCCTCAACGGTATGATGGCCATTCCCAATCTGATTGCCCTGTTGTTACTGAGTCCGGTAGTCTTTACATTAACCAAAGCCTATTTTGACCAGAAACCCTGATTGGGGACAACACAGATGCCGACAAATTTTGGTGACAAGCTGGTGATTGCGATTTCCTCGCGGGTGCTTTTCGATCTCTCGGAAAGTGACAGGGTTTATCGCGAGGAGGGGTTGGCCGCCTACTCCCAGCATCAGATAGACCATGAAAGCGAAGTGCTGGCGCCTGGCGAAGCCTTTCCCCTGGTGCAGAAATTATTGCGCATTAATGAAAAGCTTGGCGGTGAGCCGCGAGTGGAAGTCATTTTGCTATCGCGAAACTCGGCAGATACCGGGCTGCGGGTGTTTAATTCCATTGAGCATTACAAGCTGAGTATCAGCCGGGCGGCATTTTGCGGTGGCGAAAGCCCCTACCGCTATGTGTCGGCATTTGGCTGCCATCTGTTTTTGTCCACCCACGCCGAGGATGTCAGAAACGCCCTGGCGCACGGTGTCGCTGCGGCAACGCTGCTGCCGTCATCCAAATCCGTAAGAGCCGACGACGAACTGCGTTTTGCCTTTGATGGCGATGCGGTTATTTTTTCCGATGAGGCGGAAAAGGTGTTCAAAACCCAGGGGCTGGAGGCCTTTGCCAAAAGTGAAAAAGCCTCCGCGAAAAAGCCATTGAGCGCGGGACCCTTCAAAAATTTTCTTTCCGCGCTGCAGGGGTTGCAGGCGGAATTCGACCCAGGGCAGTGCCCGATTCGCACTGCACTGGTTACTGCCCGTTCCGCACCCGCCCACGAAAGGGTGGTGATGACATTGCGGGCATGGAACATTCGCATCGACGAATCCCTGTTTCTCGGCGGTTTGTCCAAGGGCGAGTTTCTCAAAGCCTATGGCGCCGATGTCTTTTTCGATGACCAGCAGCAACACTGCGAATCTGCCAGCCCCCATGTGGCCACCGGGCATGTGCCCCATGGCGTGGCCAACGAGAAATTGCCAGAAGCTTGATGCTCTCCCTGCCCAAACGGCCATTTCAGGGAATGGCTTCAAGCACCATGTTTACGGCTGTTTCCGCCGCCCTCCTTATTTTTGTGAAACCCGCCTCCTTGAGAATGGCGGTGAGCCGCGCTTCCCCCGCCTGGGCGCCGAGGCCGAGGCCGACGTCCTGGGCTCTGGATGCAGGCACACAAATGGTAGTCGACATGCCATAGGATATGCCGGCAAAAAGATTGAGGTTATCCCCCAGGGAATCGGCGGCCAGAGGCTCCACCACCATAAAAATACCGCCGGGTTTGAGAGCCTGTCTGACGTGGCGGGCAACGCCCACGGGGTCGCCCATATCGTGGAGGGCGTCGAAGATACAGATAAGGTCGAAATCGTTTTGCGGAAATGCCTGACCTGTGCTGACCTGGAAATGGACATTGGTTAATTGGGCGTGATCTGCTTTTTCCCTGGCGGCGGTGATGGACGGTTCGTGGAAATCAAAGCCGTAAACCTGGGAGTTGGGAAAAGACGAGGCCATCAGCAAGCTCGACGAGCCGTGCCCGCAACCGATGTCGCCAATTTTTGCCCCCGTTTTCAGTTTATCCTCGACACCGGCCAGAGCCGGTATCCACTGGTCGATAAGGCTGGCGGTGTAGAGGGGACGCAAAAAGCGGTCGGTGCCGCAAAAACAGCAGCTGTGGTGTTCTCCCCAGGGACGGCCTTTTCCCGATTTGAACACCTCGATGGCGGTGTCATGGGTGGCAATCTGGCTGATCACGGTTTGAAAAATTCCCTGCAGGCAGCTGGGGTCACCTTCGTGGCTAAACAGGGCGGCCTGTTCGGGGTTCAGGGAAAAGGTGTCATCTTCACCGTTGTAGTCCACATAGCCAAAGGCGGCGTTGGCGGATAACCATTCGCGCAAATAGCGGTCGTTAACGCCGGTAATCTTTGCCAGCTCGCTGTGGCTGCAGGAGCCACGCTGTTCAAGCGCCCGGTAAATTCCGGTCTGGTCGCCCATATAGGCCATAAAGAGACCAATGGCGCCGCCAATGTCGCCGAGAACTTTTCCCTGGAGTTGTTCAAATTTTTTACTGTCAAATGCCGCAGTTGTCATTGTTTGTCTCGCTAATTAGATTTATCGGGTGGGTTAAAGCCAGTGCGTCGAAGCTGGCAGCGGGCGAGGTTGCAGTATTCCACAGTTCTTATGCCGGCAACATCAGGGGCGACTGTTGTAAATCAAGTATGGCGAAATTATTCGCCCTGGGATTTTATTCTGATCTTTGTGATTAATCCGGTGTAGAGATAGATATTGAATATAGGATTGTTTATGTATAGAATTCGCGCCTCGCAACGCAGGACCATAGCTCAGTTGGTTAGAGCGCTACCTTGACATGGTAGAGGTCGGCGGTTCAAATCCGCCTGGTCCTACCAATTCTCTCCATCTCTGTACCCACGTGGCCTTTAGTAGGGGTCACCACTGGAAAAGGAACATGCAATGCCCGTAATCACTCTTCCCGATGGCAGCCAGCGCAGCTTTGCCGCCGCCGTCTCTGTGTTTCAGGTTGCCGAGGACATCGGCTCAGGTCTCGCCAAGGCGGCTCTTGCCGGCAAGGTGAATGGCAAGCTGGTGGATACCTCCTATGTCATTGACGATGATGCTGAGCTCGCTATCATTACCGGCCGCGACGACGACGGCATAGAGGTGATTCGCCATTCCTGCGCCCATTTGCTGGCTCAGGCGGTTAAAAGCCTCTACCCCGAAGCCCAGGTGACCATTGGCCCGGTGATTGACGACGGTTTTTATTACGATTTCGCCTTTTCCCGCCCTTTCACGCCGGAAGACCTCGAGAAAATCGAGGCGAAAATGGAAGAGCTGGCCAGCGAGGATATTACCGTTGTTCGCGAGCTGATGCCCAGAGACGAAGCCGTGGCGTTCTTTAAAGCCATGGGGGAAGACTACAAGGCGGAAATTATTGCCTCTATTCCCAGCAACGAAGATATCTCCCTCTATCGCCAGGGGGATTTTATCGACCTCTGTCGCGGCCCCCATGTGCCCAGCACCGGTAAAATTGCCGCCTTCAAACTGACCAAGGTGGCGGGCGCCTATTGGCGCGGCAACTCCGACAACGAAATGTTGCAGCGGATTTACGGCACCGCCTGGGGCAACAAGAAAGATCTCAAGGCCTATCTCCACCGCATTGAAGAGGCGGAAAAGCGGGATCATCGCAAAATCGGCAAAAAACTCGGCTTCTTCCATATGCAGGAAGAGGCGCCGGGGATGGTGTTCTGGCATCCCAGGGGTTGGTCCATTTACAAAACCATCGAACACTATATGCGCGGCATGCAAACCCGCCGCGGCTATCAGGAAATTCGCACTCCCCAGCTGGTGGACTTTTCCCTGTGGCGGAAATCCGGTCATGCCGACAAATTTGGCGATGACATGTTTGCCCTCAAAAGTGATGAGCGGGATTTTGCCATCAAGCCCATGAACTGCCCCTGCCATGTTCAGGTGTTCAACCAGGGTTTGAAAAGCTACCGGGATCTGCCCCTGCGCCTGGCGGAATTTGGTTCCTGCCACCGCAACGAGCCCTCCGGCTCTCTTCACGGCATTATGCGGGTGCGCGGCTTTACTCAGGACGACGCCCATATTTTCTGTACAGAAAAACAGATTCAGCCGGAAGTCTCTGAATTTATCGATTTTCTCCACGAGGTTTACCGGGATTTCGGTTTTAACGAAGTTATTTACCGTCTCTCCACCAGGCCGGAGAAGCGCGTCGGTTCTGACGAAAGTTGGGACAAGGCGGAAAAGGCTCTGGGCGATGCCCTGGACAGCAAAGGTCTGCCCTACGAAATTCTTCCCGGTGAGGGCGCATTTTACGGGCCGAAAATCGAATTTTCCCTGAAAGACTGCATCGGCCGCGTCTGGCAGCTGGGTACGATCCAGGTGGATTTCTCCATGCCGGGACGTCTCGATGCCCAGTACGTGGCCGAAGATGGCAGCCGTCAGGTGCCGGTGATGTTGCACCGGGCTATTCTCGGTTCCTTTGAGCGTTTTATCGGCATTTTGATCGAGCATTACGAAGGTGCCTTTCCTGTGTGGTTGGCGCCAGAGCAGGCGGTGGTGGCCAATATCACCGACAAACAGGCGGATTATGTCCGCGAAGTGACGCTTTCGTTGCAAAACAGCGGTTTTCGCGTCATAAACGACTTGAGAAACGAGAAAATCGGCTTTAAAATCCGCGAGCACACAATTCAGAAGGTTCCCTACATCGCCGTTGTCGGCGACAAAGAAACCGAAACACGCACCGTGGCTGTTCGCACGCGCACCGGGGAAGACCTGGGAGTCATGTCGGTCGAGGCATTTGCCGATTTGATCGCGCGCGGAGAACAGAGCCGCGGTCGTGTCCATGCTGAGTCGTGATTAGTTAATAAATAACCAGGAGAATTTGCTATTAAGAAAGATTATGCCAAAGGGCGGGCTAAGCGTTCGAGAGTCAATGAAGAGATCGACGTTAAAGAAGTCCGTTTGATAGGCGCAGATGGTGAGCAGGCAGGTATCGTAACCATTGAACAGGCCATAGCCGCCGCCACCGCTGCAAATCTGGATCTCGTTGAGATCTCGCCCGATGCTGAGCCACCAGTCTGTAAGGTTATGGACTATGGCAAAAAGCTTTTTGATCAGAAGAAGCAGCTCGCTGCCCAGCGCAAAAAGCAGAAGCAGACGCAGGTCAAAGAGATGAAATTTCGTCCAGGAACGGACGAGGGAGACTATAAGATTAAGCTACGCAATGTTATACGTTTCCTTGAAGCCGGGGACAAAGCCAAGGTAACCCTCAGGTTCCGCGGCCGCGAGATGGCGCACCAGGAGTTGGGCATGGAGATGATGAAACGCATCGAAACTGACCTTCTCGAAATTGGGCAGGTAGAGCAATTCCCGAAAATGGAAGGTCGGCAGCTCACCATGGTCATCGCCCCCAAAAGCAAGAAGAAGTAGTAGTTCCGTACTGTGCTCAGCCCATGGCAGGCTGACCGGGCGGCTTCTTCTCCATTTATAGCTAGATACTAGCATTTACAATGCGGAGTTAATCCAATGCCAAAAGCAAAAGTACACAGCGGCGCGGCAAAGCGGTTTAAGAAAACCGGCGCTGGCTACAAGCACAAACACGCGATGAGAAGTCACATCCTCACCAAGATGTCCCAGAAGCGCAAACGTCACCTCCGTGGTACCAGCGTCATGAACGCCTCGGATAAACCACTGGTTGACCGCATGCTGCGGGTTTGAAGACATTTTTGGAGGAATAGATCATGGCAAGAGTAAAACGTGGTGTTCAGGCACACCGTCGTCACAAGAAAGTTCTCAAGCAAGCCAAGGGTTACTACGGCGCCCGCAGTCGCGTTTATCGCGTTGCCAAGCAGGCAGTAACCAAAGCGGGTCAGTACGCTTACCGCGACCGCAAGGTCAAGAAGCGCGTATTCCGTACCCTGTGGATTGCCCGTATCAATGCCCAGGCGCGCGCTGAGGGTGTAAGCTACAGCCGTTTTATTGCCGGCCTCAAGAAAGCCGGTATTGAGCTGGATCGTCGCGTTCTCGCCGACCTTGCAGTTTATGACAAGCCAGCTTTTGGCGCCATTGTCTCTCAGGCAAAAGCGGCCCTTGCATAAGTAGCTTTCGGCTTGACCGGGTCGACCTGATCGGCAGCCGAAGTTTTCAATGCAAACCAATAGGGAAAGGGTTCCGGCTCTTTCCCTATTTTCTTTTCGGGCGTGTTTATTTGATGCGCTCAATACAAAGTATTCAGGCGTAAGGAATTGGCAATGGAAAATCTAGCGTTGCTCACAGAAGAGGCCATCGCTGCGGTGGCGGCTTCCGGGGATGTTGCTGCGCTCGACCAGGTGAGAGTGGAATACCTGGGCAAAAAAGGCAAAATCACCGAACTGCTGAAAAGTCTTGGCAAATTGTCTGCAGAGGAACGGCCTGCGGCAGGGGCGCTCATCAACAAAGCCAAGGAAGACGTGCAGGAGCATATCAATGCCCGCCGTTTGTTTCTGGATGAGGCCAATATCGCCGAGCAGCTGGCCGCCGAAACCCTGGATATCAGCCTCGATGGCCGCAATGTCAAAAAGGGCAGCTTCCATCCGGTTTCCCGCACCATGGCTCGTATCGAGGCGTTCTTTACCAATATCGGCTATGACATTGCCGAAGGGCCGGAAATTGAAGACGATTATCACAATTTTGAGGCGCTCAATATTCCTGCTCACCACCCCGCACGGGCGATGCACGATACGTTCTACACCGTCGACAACCGAGTGCTGCGCACCCATACCTCGCCGGTTCAGGTTCGCGTCATGGAGTCGCAAAAACCGCCCATCAGAATTATTTGTCCGGGTCGGGTTTACCGCTGCGATTCCGATCTCACCCACACGCCCATGTTCCACCAGGTGGAAGGTTTGGTGGTTGATGAAAATGTCAGCTTTGCGGACCTCAAAGGCACTGTTGATCAGTTTCTCAAGGCGTTTTTTGAAGCGGATCTGCCGGTGCGTTTCCGCCCCTCGTATTTTCCTTTCACCGAGCCCTCCGCCGAGGTGGATATTCAGTGCAGCAACTGTGGTGGCAAAGGCTGCCGGATTTGCAGCAATACCGGCTGGCTCGAAGTGATGGGTTGCGGCATGGTACACCCCGAGGTCTTTGGCCACTGCAATGTCGACGCTGAAAAATACAGTGGCTTTGCTTTTGGCATGGGTGTAGAACGCCTTGCCATGCTGCGCTACGGTGTAACCGATCTGCGCTTCTTCTTTGAGAACGACATTCGCTTTCTTCGACAGTTCTGATAGCACCAAACGCAGAATGTAACTTTTAAAAAAACGACAGGTTTTAGTTGGTAATGAAATTCAGTGAATCCTGGCTTCGGGAATGGGTTAATCCGAGTATAGAAACAGACGAGCTCGTCAGTCGCATTACCATGGCTGGCCTTGAGGTGGATGCTGTTGAACCCGCAGCGGAAATATTCAGTGGCGTGGTGGTGGGGGAAATCATCTCTGCCGAGCAGCACCCTGACGCCGACAAGTTGCGGGTCTGTCAGGTGATGGGTGCCCCGGAAGGTGTTCTGCAGGTGGTGTGCGGTGCGGCCAATGCCCGCCCCGGTATCAAAATTCCTTTTGCCACCATTGGCGCCGTGCTGCCCGGCGACTTCAAAATCAAACGCGCCAAGCTGCGCGGTGTCGAATCCTTTGGCATGCTCTGTGCCGAAAAAGAGCTGGGTGTTTCCGATAATGATGAGGGTTTGTGGGAGTTGCCCGCAGATGCTCCCGTGGGGACGGATTTGCGCGCTTACTTTGGCCTCGATGACAATCTTATCGAAGTGGATCTCACCCCCAACAGGGGTGATTGCCTGAGTATTAAAGGGTTGGCGCGGGAGGTTGGCGTGCTCTGCGCCATGGATGTCACCCCTGCCGCCACAGAGGCCGTCCCCCCGGTGGTGGCCGATCGGTTTCCCGTCAAGCTGCTGGCGGGCAATGCCTGTCCGCGCTATGTGGGCAGGGTTATTCGCAATATCAATATTGGCGCTGAATCGCCCCTGTGGCTGGTGGAGAAACTGCGCCGCAGTGGTATTCGCACCATCGATCCGGTGGTGGATGTGACCAACTATGTGATGCTGGAGTTGGGTCAGCCCATGCACGCCTTCGATCTCGCCCGCCTGAATGGCGGCATTCAGGTGCGCCTGGCGGGCAATGGCGAAAAAATCAGACTTCTCGATGGCAGTGAACAAAAACTGACTGATGATACCCTGGTGATTGGCGACGACAATGGCGTTCTTGCCATGGCCGGCATTATGGGGGGAGAAGGCTCCGGAGTGAGCGCTGAGACCAGGGATATCTTTCTTGAGAGTGCTTTTTTCAGCCCCCTGGCCATTGTCGGCAGGGCGCGTAAATACGGCCTGCACACGGATTCGTCCCACCGCTTTGAGCGCGGGGTCGATCCCGAACTCTGCCTCCAGGCCATGGAGCGCGCCACTCGGTTGTTGGTGGATATTGTCGGCGGCGAGCCGGGCGCTGTGATCTGTGAAGAGCTGCGGGCGCACTTGCCGCAGCCAAAGTTGGTAACCCTGTCAAAGGAACGCCTCGCCCAGCAGTTGGCGCTCCATCTCGACAGCGCCCTGGTCGGCGACATATTTACCCGCCTGGGTTTGATTGTTGAGTCTGAAGACAGTGAACAATGGCGAGTTCTAGTGCCCAGCTGGCGTTTTGATATCGCCATTCCTGCGGATCTGGTCGAAGAAGTGGCGCGAATTTACGGCTATAACAGGCTGCCCACCAGTACATTCAATGCCCAGCTGGCTATTCGCCCGTCGCCGGAAAAACAGCTCGACAGGTCGGCGTTCAAGTCGACCCTCGTCAATCGCGGCTTTAACGAAGTGATTACCTACAGCTTTGTTGACCCCAAACTCATGGCAACCCTCGATTCCGAGGGCCGCTTTGTCGATGTTGCCAATCCCATCTCCAGCGATATGGCGGTGATGAGAACCAGCCTCTGGGCCGGTCTTGTCGACACCTTGAAACGCAACCTCAGTCGTCAGCAAAACAGGGTCAGTCTCTTTGAAACCGGGCTGCGTTTTATCGGCGGCGACGAGCTGGTTCAGGAACCCATGATCGCCGGGTTGATCTATGGCGAACGGGAGGAGGAAAGCTGGACTCAGGCCAGGGGAAAAGTGGATTTTTACGACATCAAAGGCCATGTTCAGGCGCTGGCCAATCTCTGCGCCTGTGAGGATGAATTTCGCTACGAGGCCGCGAGCCACTCGGCGCTGCATCCGGGGCAGTGTGCGGCGCTTTACCGTCGGGATCGCCTCATCGGTTATTTGGGGCGTATTCATCCCAGTGTCCAAAAGCAGCTGGATCTGGATCAGCCGGCCTTTATGTTTGAACTCAGCCTCAGCGGTTTGGATAGCGCCCGCATTCCCAGGTACAAAGGCATCAGCCGCTACCCCGAAGTGCGCCGCGACATTGCCGTTATTGTCGACAAAGCCATAGCGGTGAGCGCAATTTTGAATACTGCCCGCGCGGCGGCCGGAAGTCTTCTCGTCGACATCAGGTTATTTGATGTTTATGAGGGTAAGGGTATTGAAAACAATAGAAAAAGCGTGGCTCTGGGCTTGACGTATCAAGAGCAATCGCGCACTCTTAACGAATCTGAGGTGACTGCGTCTGTTGATGAAGTTATCGCCAGCCTAAAAACCAACTATCAAGCTACCTTAAGGGGGTAAGCCGACATGTCTGCGCTGACTAAAGCCGACCTCGCAGAAATGCTTTATGAGGATCTTGGCCTCAATAAACGAGAGGCCAAGGAGATAGTTGAGCTGTTTTTTGAAGAAGTTCGCCAGGCTCTGGAAAACAACCAGCAGGTGAAGCTGTCCGGCTTTGGCAATTTCGATCTCCGCGATAAAAACACCCGCCCCGGGCGCAACCCCAAAACTGGTGAAGAAATTCCCATCACCGCCCGTCGGGTTGTCACCTTCAAGCCCGGACAAAAACTCAAAGCCAGGGTAGAGAGCTATGCTGGAGCCGAGTAATAACGAACAGCTGCCCCCGATTCCAGGAAAGCGCTATTTCACCATCGGTGAAGTCAGCGACCTTTGCGACGTCAAGCCCCATGTGTTGCGCTACTGGGAGCAGGAATTTCCCATGCTCAGCCCGGTCAAGCGCAGGGGCAATCGCCGCTACTATCAGCGCCAGGATGTGCTGCTGATCCGCCAGATCCGCTCCCTGCTTTACGAGCAGGGGTTTACTATCGGCGGCGCCAGGCAGCGCCTGGTGGGCGAAGATGCCAAAGAGGAGGCGACTCAGGTTCGCCAGCTGGTAGCACAGACTATCGTCGAACTTGAAGAAGTCCTTTCCGTCCTTAAAAATTAGCCTTTCGCCTTGCAATAAAATTCTATTTGGGTATCATTGCGCCTCCTTTTACGGGGTGCTGTCAGAAGGCGATACGGAGTGCCGCAGTAACCTGGCAAAAATTTCGGAACGTAGCGCAGCTTGGTAGCGCACTACACTGGGGGTGTAGGGGTCGGAGGTTCAAATCCTCTCGTTCCGACCAAATTTTCGAGCTACAGCAATGGCAAGGACGTTTGAGCTGTAGTTTCCCCTTCAAATTCCCTGATAACTGTTTAGCTTATCCCTGTTCTGTTGTTTCTGATCCATTCGTTAGCGGAGCAATCGGGTGATTTTTTCTGGTTTAAAATCTGTCTTCCTGTGCGCCATTGTCCTCTGTTTAGGCATGGTATCTGGCTGTGCATCTGATCGTCACCAAGCCACAAGCGACACCTTTGATATTTATCTGTCGCAACAGGGTTTGAGGCAATTTAATTTTACAATGACCGTGCCACCGCAAGAGCAGCGCCATTCGAGGATGCCGGCGGGGAGTAACGGCTCAGCTGTTCGCAGGCCGGCGGGTTCTGCTATTTCAGACCCCCATAAGTTTGCCGAAATGGTCAAGCCCAGAGTACTGGAACAGCTTCATTTAAAGCTTGAAGAGACCGGTTATTGCCCGGAGGGCTATACAGTGGTTGAAAGTCAATTTGGCCGCACATCGTTTATTCGTGGCCATTGTGTTGTTCTGACTGAAAATGAGTAAATTCAGTGCCGAGCCTTGCCGGTTGTAGATCTTAAAAAATCAGTAATATCCCGCGAAAAAAATTCTTTCCGCCAGTAAATCTCGATATAGTTATCGCCTTTCCCGTGGAGATATGATCCCGTTGGCTTTGCAATCATTTTCTGCAAGTTTGCCGCCGGAAGGCTATTTTGAGGTTATTGTCGACGCTTTGCGCGACAAGGGCTGGATTGTGCTGCCCAATTTTGTTGACCAGTCATTTTGGCTGCCACTGCTGCAGCGCGCCCAGAGTATTGACGATTATACTCCGGCGGGAATCGGGCGGGGGGACAGCTTTCGGGAAAACCCCTTTGTCCGCAGCGACGCCATTCGCTGGCTTGACAGAGACAATGGGGAAGATGGGCAATGGCTCGCCCTGATGGAAGAGCTGCGATTGGTGCTCAACAGCAGGCTCTTTCTTGGCTTGTTTGAATTCGAGTGCCACTATGCCAGCTATGGCTGCGGCAGTTTTTATAAACGTCATCTCGATGCCTTTAAGGGGCAGGGCATCCGCATCCTCTCTGTTGTTCTTTATCTCAACCCCCAGTGGCAGCCGGGGGATGGAGGGGAGTTCGTTATCTATCCCGAAGACGCCCCTGAGGGGCATGCCTTTTTACCGCGAGCCGGCACCATGGCGGTTTTCCTCAGTGAAGATTTTCCCCATGAAGTACTGCCCGCAAACCGGGTGCGTTACAGCATTGCCGGTTGGTTCCGTATCAATACCACCACCGGTGAAATTCTTGACCCTCCGCACTGACAGGCCGCCAATATTTTCAGTGCAATGTTACTATTCGGCGATAGGGGTTTTGCCGGTTGTAGCTGGGAGTCGCCATGGGTGATGTCATCGATTTTAAAAAACCAAAAGCGAAAAAGCTGGGCATGTGTCAACACGGCTTTCACGATTGGGTCATTTGGCAGAATAAAAAGTTTGATGTCAGCAAGGGAAAGTTGATTACGGTTTTTCGCTGCAGCCGCTGCGGCGCGCAGAAAGTGCAAGGCCTTTGAAAGCATGGAGCGAGAGGCGGCTGGTTTTGCCGTCAGGTGGTGGGGCAGTGCAAGGGAAATAAAAATACGTCCACAATCAGAAATCAATTGTGGGCGTAGGGGGGGGGTTGCTGTCAGGCTATTTAAAAAAACAACAGATAAATAGCGAGACAGCAACTGTGTTCAGTTTGAATTAAAGTTGTTCAAGAATTTTTTCTGCTGTGGAGTTGTCAATTCCAGCGCCGCTGGGCTCCACATTGAGAGCAGTCACCTTACCGTCTTCAACAATCATCGAGTAGCGCTTGGAGCGAACCCCAAGGCCTTTGTCGCTGAGATCCAGTTCCAGCCCCAGGGCTTTGGTAAACTGGGCTGAACCGTCAGCCAGCAGCAACAGGTGTTCCGCGTTCTGGGTTTTACCCCAGGCGCCCATGACAAAGGCGTCATTGACGGAAACGCAGGCGATGGTATCCACCCCTTTGGCTTTGATGTTGTCGGCGTGAACAATAAAGCCGGGCATATGGGTATTGGAGCAGCCGGGGGTGAAAGCACCGGGAACAGCAAAAAGAACCACTTTTTTGCCTTTAAAAATATCGTTGGTGGCAATGGCTTTGGGGCCATCGTCGGTCATGGTGTGCAGATCCATTTGCGGAATGCTGTCGCCAATCTTTATGGTCATAATGATCTCCGTGATAGTGTAGTGGCGGCTGCCTGATTGTGCCGCGTTGTCTTTCCGGCCTTCGTTCAAGACCCTGTTTTCAATAGGGTTTTAAAGGCTGTGGCTGGCCAGGGAGTCGATCATACCACCAATGTCAAAGGTTTCCACCATATCTGCGCCGCGGTTGAAAAGGTTGATGGCGATGTCCGGTTCGGCGACTTCGTAAACCACCACAATAGCGCTGAAGCGGCTGAGATCTTCGCTGTCGGGAATATGTTTGATATTGGTAAAAATAAATGCCGGATCGATAGCTCGGGTGGTCTCACTGTCAATCTGTGGCCAGTCCTTGACAACCAGCCCCACCCTGGGAAAACCTTGGGCCTTGGCGACAGCGATAAAGTCGCTGTCAAAACTGATTAAAACCGATTGATCCTGCACAGGGGCGAGCGCTGTCATGAGGGTGTGGCAGGCGGTTTCTCTGCCTACAGCGGCGATGGCTTCCTCCTTGGCTTCAATAAAAGCAGTCACCTCCCTGTGGTTTTGCAGGAAATCGACCAGGGCGCTCAGCGGGGCAATGGTCTCGGTTGCAAAGCGTTCGCCGAAGCGAAAAGGCTCCGATGCCGGTGTCGCGAGGGCGTCGGCCTCGTTGAGGTCGCCAATGTTGCCTTCCAGTCCGGACACCCTGGCGAGGAAGGGGTCGTGGTAAAGAACCGGGCGCTGGTCGCGGGTAAACTGAATGTCGGTTTCAATATAGAGGGCACCAGCGGCGACCGCCGCCGTCATGGCGATTAGGGTGTTTTCGGGAAAATTGCGCTGGTAACCCCGGTGGGCAACAAGTCGATGGCGAAGCATATTCCTCTCTCTGTATTGGTGGTTTTACAGTGTCTGGGTGCCTGTCTGGCAAGACCTGCCTAGCAGCCGGAGCCGGAGGAAAAACACCGCGATTGGCTGTTTTGCTGGCGCTGCTGGCTGTTGGACAGGCGCTTTTCGATAATGCGCCGTTTTTTGGCGTTTTCCTCAGCCAGCGCCCGGCTCTGTTGATCCAGGTTGCCACTGCTGGCAATGGAGCCGGAGACTCCGGCATTGGATCGTTTCAGGGCAACCGTTTCCGCCGCGTTGGTGTGCGCCTGCTCGCCCAATTCTTCGCGCACTCGGCGCAACAGGTTGGGCAAGCGCTCCTTGAGGTCTGTTTCCTGGTAGGCGCGCATGGCGAGGAGAATGCCATCGTTTTTGAGAACAATATCCCAGGTGTCTGCGCTTTGGTACCAGCGCAGTAAGTCCGGGCTGTGGACAATGGTTTCCCCCATGCCGCCGAGCTGATAGACGTAGAGTTTGCCATAGGCCTGGCGATAATCCAGATTGTATGTCACCGCCAGATCGTTAAAGGTGTCCAGCCAGGGGCGGGGAGGTTGGTTCAGGGAAATAATCTTGCCTTCCAGGGCGATAGGCTCCATGGCGATACCGGCGACATCGCCGATTATTTCAACAACATCCGCGAGGTCGACGCGGGCGTAGTGGAGCTCGATTTTCTCCTGGGTGGAAATTTTTGCCAGTTTGGCGGGGCTGATCTCCACCAGGGGTTCATTGCGGTTCTTCGCGTAGGCCTGTACCTGGCCGCAGTAGGGGTTGCTGGAAAAGGAAATTTTTCCGTCAGGAGCCGTGCATTTATAGACTTCAGCGCCGCTAGCAGGTAGTGACAGTGTCAATAATAAAGCTGCACCAAGGTTTTTCATGGTTTCCCGCCGGTAAGAGTTTGTGGCATTCCTTCGGTGGAGTTTTCACTGCTCCCTGTCCCGTTGTCAACGGCCAGGCAAAGAAATTGCTGCTAACCACAGCGCGGGGGGAATATTTACTGGCGACAAGAAAGGGCGCCGCCCAATAACAGTGTTATCGGGCGGGCGGTGAGGCTAAAGCTCGGCGTCGTGGTAGACGTTCTGAACATCGTCATTGTCGTTGAGCATGTCCAGAAATTTGTTGAAAAGGCCGATATCATCGCCACTGATGGGGGTGCTGCTTCGAGGTAGAAACTGCACTTCGTCGACATCAAAGTCAATATCGCCAAAGGCGTCGAGCAACGCCTGGCGAGCCTTGTGATGCTCCGTGTGGGGAACGAACAGGGATATTTTGCCGTTGTCGCTTTCAATGTCGGTGACATCCACGTCCATTTCCATGAGTGCTTCGAGAACGTCGTCTTCATTTTGGCCTGCAAAAACCATGATGGCGGAGTGGTCAAACATGTGACTGACACTGCCCGGCGTGCCAATTTTGCATTTTGCCTTGGTGAAACAAAGGCGGACATCGTTGAAGGTGCGGGTGGGATTGTCGGTGAGGCAGTCGACAATGACCATGCAGCCGCCGGGGCCAAAACCTTCGTAGCGGGCGGGCGAAAAGTCTTCGCCGCCACCCCCCTTGGCCTTGTTGAGGGCTTTTTCGATCACGTGGCTGGGCACCTGGTCTTTCTTGGCGCGGTCGATCAGGCCTCTGAGGCTGAGGTTGCCGTCGGGATCTATACCCCCGGCTTTGGCGCAAACGTAGATTTCGCGGCCATACCTGCTGTACACCTTGGCTTTCATGTCCGAGGTTTTGGCCATGGACTCTTTGCGGTTCTGATAAGCTCTGCCCATTTCGCAGCTGCTCCCTTGGGATGTCAAAGGGGCGAATTCTACAGTGAAGTGCCTAGAGGGGGAATCTTTTCGGCGCAGGTCTGAGCACTGTCAGGGCGGAGATTTCTCGGCGAAAATTCCGGCTACTGAGACAATATTCGGGCTAAACTCCTGGCAAATGGGTGATGGGAGTTGGATTTTTCGTGGATACAGTTTTGTTTATCAAGTTGCTCTGCCTGCTTGGTGCGGCAAATTATGCGCCGCTGCTGGCGAGAAAGCTTCTCGGTGCACGGCTGAGTTTCCCCATCGACAGCGGGCGCCACTTTTTTGATGGCCGTCCCTTGCTAGGGGAGGCAAAGACGTTGCGCGGATTGGTGGCGTCCGTATTGCTAACGGCGCTGGTGGCGCCACTGCTGGCAATGCCGATGCTGTTTGGCGCTCTGTTTGCGTCTGCTTCCATGGTGGGGGATCTGTTCTCCAGTTTTATCAAGCGCCGCCTCGGCAAGCCTTCCAGTAGTATGTGTCCGGGACTTGACCAGATCCCCGAAGCCCTGCTGCCTCTGCTGATTTTTCAGCAGAGGCTCGATCTGTCTGTCCCTGGCATTGTTGGTATTGTCGCGGCGTTTTGGGTGTGTGAATTACTGGCTTCGCGAATTCTTTATAGATTCAATTTGCGGGATCATCCCTATTGAATGCGCTGCCGGCAACGGCCGTGCCTATTTCTGCGGGCAGATAATGGTCAAAAGGCCGTCGAGATGGCGCAGGGCTTCCTGGCCAAGAGCAGTGAGATAGCCGCCATCCGGGAGAGTAATAAGCTCTTTTTCAAAAAGCCGCTGCGCAGCGCTGATGGCTGATGGGGCGGCATTGTGATGAACTTTGATACCTTCCAGCGTGGAGGCGGGATTAAAAAGAGCAAGAATGCGGATTTCGTCGAGGGTTGTGTCTGCGAGCGCGTTGTCTGAGTTCACCATGGAATCACCTGAAGCAAGGATGGGTTGTCATGCTACTGTAACCGCAATGGTGGTTGGCTCCAACGGCTTTGCGCGATTATCGCTGGGGTTATTGTCACAACGCAAAAAAAACCGCGCTGGCGGGGAGTTATTCCTGGAGAATGTCGACTCCCATGTCCCGCAGCATCGCCGTCAGTTTGATCAGCGGCAGCCCCACCAGTGCTGTCGGATCGCTGTTGTCAATGCGCTTGAAGAGGGCGATGCCCAGACCTTCCACTTTGAAGCTGCCGGCGCAATCATAGGGTTGTTCCTTCTCCAGATAGGTGCGGATTTCCCCGTCTGTCAATTGGCGAAAATAGACTCTGGTGGTGTCTGTATAGGTATTGAAAGTGGCCGTTTTCGAGTTCAGCAGAGTGACCGAGGTATAAAAATTCACGGACTTGCCGGAAACCAGGCGCAATTGCCGGGCTGCGGTCTCGAAATTTCCAGGTTTGCCGAGGAGCGTATCAGCGCTGGCGGCAACCTGGTCAGAGCCGATAATGAGGTGGTCAGGGTATGCAGGCGCCAGTGCCCTGGCTTTTTCAAGGGATAATCTGCGCGCTAATTGCCTGGGGGATTCGCCGGGCAATGGCGTTTCATCAATATTTGCAGGGCTCCACTCATAGGGGATTGCCAGCCTGTCGACAAGGGTGCGCCGATAGGGGGAAGAAGAGGCGAGAACAACAGGGTATGGCATGAAGCGTCACCGCAAAGTCGACCGGAGTGGGGGATTTTACGTAAATTTCACCGCCGTCTGGGGCAATTTGCCGCTGTCGGTCTGAAAAACCACAAAAATAGTCATTTAGCGCGATATTTTTTTGACAGGGGAGCCGGAGATTCATAGAATTGCGCGCCTATGTCAGACCTCGAAAAAATGAACCGACTGCCGAAGTCTGTGGATCCCCGCAAACTGGCGGCTCAGGGAGTCCAGCTGCAGGGCTCCGTGCCCACTGCAGATATGGATCGGTTGCTGTCGGCTGTGGTTTCTGCGCGGCAGGCGGCACAGGTGGCTCTGGCTTTCAGTCAGGACGAAGCCCATCGCACCATTATCGCAGGCAGCTTTCATATCGATGTCGATATGGAGTGCCAGCGCTGCCTGCAGCCAGTGACCCAGTCGCTGAGTGGCGAGCTGTGCCTGGCTGTGGTTTGGGACGAGGAGCGCGCTGCGGTGTTGCCCAAAACCCTGGATCCGCTGGTGGTCAGTGACGACAGTGTGGATCTGTATGGGCTGCTGGAGGATGAAATTCTTCTCGCCCTGCCCATCGTTGCCTATCACCAGGAAGGTCAGTGCCAGCGTTCAGGGCACTACTCCACCGGTGAGGTTGAGGAATCCAGGGAAAACCCTTTTAGTATTTTGGCGCAACTGAAGAAGTAGCAAACAATCTGCTGTTGCCCTGATTGTGAAAATTTGACAAGTTTGATAAGTGTGTAAGCACAGGAGTTTAAGATGGCCGTTCAACAAGATCGTACAACCCGTTCAAAACGCGGCATGCGTCGTTCACACGACAGCCTCACTGGCCCGACCCTGTCTGTAGACCAGGTTTCCGGTGAAAAGCACCGTCGTCACCATATGACTGCCGACGGTTTTTACCGTGGCCGCAAGATCGTTGATTCCGGCGACGAATAATCCGTTTGTCTGAGCACAATTGCCGTTTGGCCATTGCTGCTGGGGGCGAAAGCCAGAGTTTTCGCCCCATTATTGATACTGTTTATTGCGCCCTTCTGCGCTCGTCGGCTCTCCGCCCACAGCGCAACCTCGCCAGTGAAGATGGAAAACTGCCTCGCCCTTGTGGGCTTCGGGGCAGTGTTTTCCCTCGTCTTCAGGTTTCTCTCCCCCGCGTCTGCCGCGTAATTTCTCGACACCTGTTTTACCCCTGTCGGCGCGTCTGCGTCAATGCGTGCTGGTTTGTCGTGGTTTTGATGGCAATGCCGTCTAGCCTTCACGGGTTTCGAGGTCGTGGCGATATGGGTGAGGATTTTGCAGGTTCCCGGGCGCCGGTTTTTATAGAATGATGTCAGGTGTATGGTGTGAATGCACCGATACGGCCAATACTGATAGTTGATTGAGGGGTTCCATGAAAAAAGACAATCTGGCGTTTATTTTTCCCGGACAGGGTTCGCAGAAAATCGGCATGCTGGCGGAGCTGGCGCAACTGTATCCCGTTGTTGAGGCCACGTTTGCCGAAGCTTCCGGTGCCCTGGGTTACGATATGTGGGATCTGGTGCAAAACGGTCAGCAGGAAGACATTAATCTCACTGAGAAAACCCAGCCGATTTTGCTGACGGCCTCTGTGGCCATCTGGCGGATTTGGCAGCAAAGACAGGGCGCTATGCCGTCGTTTATGGCCGGCCACAGTCTTGGCGAATGGTCGGCGCTGGTGTGTGCCGGTAGTGTCGCTTTTGCCGACGCCGTCAAATTGGTGCGTATGCGCGGAGCCTTTATGCAGGAAGCGGTGCCTTTTGGCGAGGGTGCCATGGCGGCGATTATCGGTGTCGACGATGAGTTGATCCGCGAAATTTGCGCCAAAGCCGCTGGTGATCAGGTGGTTTCCGCGGTCAATTACAACTCCCCCGGTCAAGTGGTGATTGCCGGCAATGCCGCTGCGGTTGAACGCGCCATTGGCGCTCTGAAAGAGGCGGGCGCCAAGCGGGCTATGCCACTGCCCGTGAGCGCGCCTTTCCATACCTCATTGATGAAGCCTGCGGCAGATCGTCTCGCCGAGCATATTCGCGCCACCCCGTTCAGTGTTCCGCAAATTCCGGTGGTGCATAATGTTCACGGCAAAACCGAGGCCAACCCCGATGCCATCAAAGAGTTGATGATCGAGCAGATTTGCAGTCCGGTGCTTTGGGTTGACTGTATGCAGTCACTGGCCAGCAGTGGCGTTGATGTCGTGGTTGAATGTGGCCCGGGCAAGGTGCTGGCGGGGCTCGCCAAGCGCATCGATAAGAGTTTTAATGCCTTTAATACCGAGGATTCGGACAGCCTCGATAAAGCCCTTGGCGAAGTCTGAAAAAACTGGTGGCGTGAAAATCCCCTCAAAGCGAGTGGCAAAAGCCGCTGGCTGCTGAGGGCGTTATTAATTGAAAGCCTGCATCTGAGGCCTAAGTCATGATTGAAGGAGAGCTCTATGAGTCTTGAAGGAAAAATTGCCCTGGTCACAGGAGCCAGTCGCGGCATAGGCGCAGCCATAGCCGACTTGCTGGGTAGTCGCGGGGCTACGGTGATAGGTACTGCCACTTCTGCAGCTGGTGCAGACAGCATTTCTGCCCGCCTGGCGGCAAAAGCCATAAAAGGCCAGGGCATGGTGCTCAACGTCACCAGCAACGATTCCGTGACCGAGGTGCTCAAAGCCATTGAGGACAATTATGGGACGCCGACAATCCTGGTCAACAATGCGGGCATCACCAAGGACAATATTCTGATGCGCATGAAAGATGATGAGTGGTATGACGTTATCGATACCAACCTCAACGCCGTGTATCGCTTGTGCCGCAACGTGGTGAGGGGAATGACCAAGGCGCGCTGGGGCAGGATCATCAATATCGGTTCCGTTGTTGGCGCCATGGGCAATGCCGGGCAGTCCAATTATGCTGCGACCAAGGCCGCTGTCGGTGGCTTTTCCCGCGCCCTGGCCAAAGAGCTTGGTTCCCGCAATATCACCGTCAATGCGGTGGCGCCGGGGTTCATTGAAACCGATATGACCAAAGATTTGCCGGAAAATCTTAAGGAGGCCATGCTCGGCCAGGTTCCCCTGGGACGGCTGGGACAACCCGAAGAGATTGCCGAAATAGTCGCCTTCCTTGCCAGCGATGGCGGCGCTTACATTACCGGTGAAACCATTCACGCCAACGGCGGCATGTATATGGCTTAACTTTTTGTTTTTAAAAAAGATTTACCCTTTTTTATAAAATCCGTTACGAATTGAGGATTTTGGGTTAAAATGCCCGACGAAACAAAAGCCTGACAAGGTTTATAAACAGCCTCTCTTTAAGAGAAAGGCATTGATTAATACAGTCCCTAGTAATAGATCCCTAGCAACAGGAGTATTCAAAAAATGAGCAGCATCGTAGAACGCGTAATCAAAATGGTTGCCGAGCAGCTTGGTGTAAAAGAAGAAGACGTTAAGGCTGAATCCTCATTTGTGGATGATCTCGGTGCCGACTCCCTGGATACCGTTGAGCTGATCATGGCTCTTGAAGAAGAATTTGATACTGAAATCCCCGATGAAGATGCAGAAAAAATCACCACAGTTCAGCAGGCTATCGATTACATCAATAATAATCTGAACTAATTGCCGGGCAATTCCCAGTAGAAATCACAGGCCGTACTGCGCAAACAGTACGGCCTTTTCTTTACCCCCATTGACCATGGCGATGTTGCCGACCCGGCGCACGGGTAAACAGCAAAGAAAAGCAGTGGCGGATTCCATGCTCTTTATTAATGGCAAACCGGAAACCGGTGTCGATAGCAGAGACCGGGGGCTTTGTTACGGCCACGGGGTTTTTGAAACCATGGTGCTCTCTGCGGGCCAGATACCCCTGTGGCGATTTCACCGACAACGCCTGCAGCGCGGGCTTGGGGCGCTACAGATTGCTCTCGACGACGCCGTGCTGGCGCTGGAGCTGCGGAGGGCGCTCGCAGCCATTCCCGATGCTGGCGTCCTTAAACTCATGATCACTGCCGGAGTGGGAAACCGGGGTTATCGCATGGCTGCGCCTGGGGAGGCGACCAGAATCCTGCAGTGGTTTCCAGCAGCGCAAGCGCCCGCAGATTCTCCGGGTTTGACCCTTCAGGTTTGCAGGTATAGGCTGCCTCACAATCCCTATCTTGCCGGAATCAAGCACCTCAATCGCCTCGACCAGGTTATTGCCGCCCAGGAG
>JALOAH010000053.1 GCA_023228865.1 Porticoccaceae bacterium
ATTTTCAACCCAGGAACAGAGTCCGCCGCAGCAATGCAACAACTCCAAAACAATGGCATTGACGTTGAGCAGGCCTGCACTCTGGTACTGTTGCGCACAGGCCAGTTCGATTAACATGGCGAGTGGCGGTGGGATCGACTATCAGGGCGCCCAGCGAACGAAATCCCTGAAATAGCCTCTTGCGGCAATTATCCAGGAGGGCATCGCCGCCCCCTCTCCCGCTGGCATGACATTCGAATAGGTTTTCAAAATGCCGTCCAGAATCTGCTCCTGAGCAGGCTCCACATCGACAAAAAGCACATGCCGATTGTTGCGTAAATCGACCTGAAAGCGCCGAAATTCACTGTTTTGCTGCTGAAAACCCAAAAAACCACCTTCCCAGGTGCAAAAACCAACAACCACAATGGCCAGAAGCAAAAATGGCATCCAGCCGATTTGCTGTGACCAACCCATAAGATCCGTCAACAGCACAATCACAATAGCCACCAGGCTGCCAACAAACAATCCCTGCAAACCACCGTGAATCACGTTGGTTTTCATGAAATCGGCCACCGGGTGAAGGTGGTGAATTTCCAGCTCGGTCTCGCTGTTGCTGAGCACATGTATTTGGTGCTCAGGAATACCTGCGGACATGAGGTCATTTTCCATTTCCTCGACCGCGTCAAGATCCTTGCTAACAAAATAATGTCTTTTCATACCCATCTCCCGCAGCGGAAACGAGCCGCTGCTCTTAAGACTAGGCGATGGTATGGATTATGAAAAGAAACTCACAGTAACGAATACTCACATAAGGGGTTTTTTTCATAACAAAAAATACTATTGCGCCAGTTTTGCGACCATTCACAGACAAGGACATTTACCGAGCCAAAAATTCTTCCGCGGCCTGCACCGCTTCCGTGGCAAAGGTGCCCATGGTCACTGCTGTACAACCGCCGTCCACTGGAATGACGGCACCATTGACATAGGCGGAACTGTCACTACCAAGGAAAACAGCCACTTCGGCAATATCTCGAGGATAGCCGACGCGGCCACCGGGCTGGGTTTTAGCCAGGCGCGCGGCAAGAAAGGTTTCAAATTCAGAGGCCTTGTCGGCGGTTATACCAAAAGCCGAGGCCATGATAGGGGTCATGATGACGCCGGGGCAAATTGCGTTACTGCGAATGTTGTCCCGGCCAAATTCAGCCACCGCCTGGCGAACGATACCGAGAACACTGTGCTTGGCGACTGTGTATGCTGCCGAAGACCAACCGCCTTCTATTCCCGCAGCGCTGGCCGTGGAAATAATCGAACCGCCAGTGCCCTGCTTGAGGAACTGCCGCCCCGCATACTTGTGACCAGACACCACCGAAGTGGTGAGCAACGCAAGGGTTTTCGACATACCTTCTGCGGTGAGATCAACAATCGCGGCACGATCACCGCCGGTTCCGGCATTGTTAAACATGATATCGAGTTTGCCGAAACGATCCACGGCGGTGTCAACCAGGGCTTCAATTGCGGCATCGTCAGTGACATCTGTGAACTTGTAAACCACCTTGCCGGGGAAACGGGTTTCCAGATCAGCGCCGAGATCATCCTGAATATCGCCGACAACAACGGAGGCTCCTTCAGCAACAAAAAGTTCTACTGTTGCCAGGCCAATGCCGCTCACACCCCCGGTAATAACAGCGACTTTATTTTCAAGCTTGCCCATATGAATTTCCTCTAAAATTATAGTTATGCGCAGACCCAAGGCTCGGAGCCGACGCTTAAAAACTCGACAAATCTTTGAGTATCGACAGACTAACCACCCTCGCGAATTAAAGCAAGTGGCTATTCAGTACGCTTTTGCCACAGCTCAAACAGCAGTGACAAAAGCCGTTGGCAGCGCCTGTCATTGTCTACACCCTGCCCGCCTGATTGAATCGAGGTCACAGATAATCACCGTCCCCATGGCCGTCAATTCCCAAGCAACAACGAATTCGATATAGTCGCCAAATGTTATCGCAGCAAATCAATAGTAGCGCCTGATTAGCGTAGAATGGTTGCGTTGATCACCCAGACTCAAGGACTCGAATGTTGACATCAAAACGATATTCACTGGTTATCCGCACAATTGTCATTGCACTGCTCCTGCAAGTACCAGCGGCTTTCAGCACAGAAAATCAGGATGATGAAGACTACAGCGCCATGCCGGTGGAACCTGAAGCCCAAAAGGGCAAGGGCTTTAAGTTCAGCTTTAAATTTCCCTTTTTCAAGCTTGACAAGGAAGAGGACAAAATAGTCCACGGTGGCATATCCATTCTCGGTCACGCCATTCCTCCAGCCACCTCGACACGACTTTACTGGGAGCCTCAGGACACCTTTGAGAGCATTGCCGCCCCCACCCCCGTGCTGGTACTCAATGGTGCCACGCCAGGTCCGACTCTATGTCTTACAGGAGCAGTACACGGCGACGAAATCAACGGCATAGAAATTATTCGCCGCGTTTTTTTTGAGGTAGACCCTCTCGATCTTTCCGGTGTGCTGATGGGTATTCCCATTGTCAACCAGATGGGCTTTCGCCTGACCTCCCGCTACCTCCCCGACCGCAGGGATTTGAACCGCTATTTTCCCGGCGACCCCAAGGGCAGTTCTGCATCTCGCATTGCCTACACCTTTTTTAACGAAGTGATTGTCAACTGCGATGCTCTTGTCGATATCCATACAGGGTCTTTTCATCGCACCAATGCCCCCCAGTTGCGCGCCGATATGCGCAGCGAAAAGGTCGCCCAGCTGGTTCACGGCTTTGGTGGCATGATCGTACTGCATAGCGAGGGCGCCAAGGGCACCCTGCGCAGAGCCGCCGTGGATGCGGGCATTCCCTCAGTCACCCTCGAAGCGGGAGAACCCATGCGCATTCAGGAAGAGGTGGTTGCAGACGGTGTCGAACGCATTCGCAATCTGATGACAAATCTCAGCATGTACAAACAGCCCAAGTTCTGGTCTGACGCCGAACCCATCTACGTCAACTCGCGCTGGGTGCGCAGCGAACAGGGCGGACTGCTGCTAAGTACGGTGAAAGTGGGCGATAAAGTTGTGCCGGGAGACAAACTCGGCGATGTTGTAAACCCCATCAACAACAAGATTTTTCCAATGGTTTCACCGTACAAAGGACGGGTCATTGGCATGGCGCTAAACCAGGTTGTTATGCCCGGCTATGCCGCCTACCACATTGGAATTGAGGCCACCGAAACATCACTGGAGCTGGTGGAAGCCAAGCCAAGCGGTGCCAATGGCAAACCGGCGGCCACGGATCTGCCAGAATCTGATTAGCCAGAATACAGGCGGCTAGCCCGGAAATTGCACCAGTTGCCTGAATTTTCGCACCGAGATCGTTCGACTTGAGGGTGCTCGTGAGCGTAACCGCTGCCATAGCAACGTCGGAGCGAGCCTGTGCGCTCAAATCGGGCGAGATCCAGTGAAAAACAGGCAAACGTAGCCGGTAGCAAACTGTTACCGAGCTGCAATGATGTTTAAGCCTGTTATACCCGCGCAAAACTCAGATTTCAGCCTGTACTGGTGCAATTTCCGGGCTAGAGCAAAAAAGTGCGCAATCCCGCTATAAAAAAACCCCGGCTAGCGTCCTAACCGAGGTTTTCGGTTTTCAATACACAGGGCATTAAACCAGTTTTACATCTTCCGCCTGGGGGCCTTTCTGTCCCTGAGCGACGCGAAACTCTACGCGCTGCCCCTCTTCAAGCTTTTTAAAGCCATCACCAACGATTGCCCGGTAGTGAACAAACACATCCGGACCATTATCCTGCTGAATAAACCCATAACCCTTTTCAGAGTTAAACCATTTGACAGTGCCTGTAGTAGTAGACATAACTAAACCTTTGTGAAACCTAAAAAACCCTTGCGGGGTATAACGAATAAAGTCCTGACGGACGTTGCGCGGGAAAGCCAGAGATTGCTTATGACTACATACGAGCACTTCGGGAAGGATCTTCGAACGATGTACACTAAGAATACTGATTTCCAACAACATTAAATATAAGCATTGATTGTGAAATGTCAACGAACTTAACTTGGTTTTTTTGCAGTAAAAAGCGGAATTCTTGCTACACTTGGGGCGCCGGAGAGTTGGCGGCAAAAAAAATCTCCCTGCCATATCAGCGAAATCAGGACAACCCGCAAAAAACGTCCAAATTTCTCCCCTGAGAGCCTTTAATTCCGCCCGCTATAAAAATACACTCTCAGAGGATGCCGAGCTCAGCCATTCGCAGCCAAGGAAAGTCCCGCGTGCGTCATTTTTGAGCAATTTTGAGGGGAGTAACCATACTCTTTAAGGATAAATTGATTAAAAAACGACCAAATTCGACTTTTTTTGTGGCTGGCCAACCCTGAGTCCGACAGCCGTCTAGCCACCCACCCTACTCTGGAGCAACAATGACTATTCAAACTCGCCTTATCGAATACCGCGATGGTGACACCCTTCTGGAAGGGTTCCTTGCCTGGGATGACAGTATCACCGGCGCCCGCCCCGCTGTAGCCATTTCCCACGCCTGGAGCGGACGGCAAGATTTCGAATGCGACAAAGCGAAAAAACTGGCGGAATTAGGCTATGCGGGCTTTGCCTTGGATATGTTCGGCAAAGGGGTTCGCGGACAAAACAACGAAGAAAATAGCGCACTGATAACACCATTTTTGCATGATCGCGCCATGCTGCAAAAGAGAATCAATCTGGCCATAGCGGTGCTTCGTCAACAGCCGGAAGTCGACCCGGCCAAGGTCGGTGCCATGGGTTTCTGTTTTGGCGGTCTCTGCGTCCTCGACCTGGCGCGCAGCGGCAGCGATGTCAAAGGCGTAGTCAGTTTTCACGGCCTGTTTAATCCTCCGGGAAATACCGCAGGCACCAAAATCAGCGCCAGCGTTCTCTGTCTGCACGGCTACGACGATCCTATGGCGCCACCCCAAAGTGTCCTTGAACTCGCTGCCGAGCTCAGCGCTGCGGGCGCCGACTGGCAATTGCACGCATACGGCAATACAGTTCATGCTTTCACCAACCCAGATGCTCAGGATCCCGGATTTGGCACCGTTTACGATGCCACTGCCGACCGCCGTTCCTGGATCGCCATGCAAAACTTTTTCGCGGAAATTTTTGCCTGAACCCGTTGCAATTTTTTGCCAGGATTCCGCCCTATGCGCGCCCACTATCTGCAACATGTTCCCTTTGAAGGTCTGGGCGCCATTGAGCCCTGGCTGACGGCCGCTGGCTACCGCATCACCCAGACATCCTTTTATGACGCCTCCAGCGCGCTGCCAAAGCCTGAAGACATTGATTTTTTATTGGTCATGGGCGGCCCCATGAGCGTCAACGACGAGCATCAGTATTCGTGGCTTAAGCGGGAAAAACAATTTATTGCTGACGTGATAGCGGCTGGCAAGGCAGTTTTGGGGATTTGTCTCGGCGCCCAGCTTATCGCTGCGGTTTCCGGAGCCAGTGTCTACGCGAACAAGGCCAGGGAAATCGGCTGGTTTCCTGTAGAAAGCACGGTTTCAGCGGATTCGGCGGTATTCCGGTTTCCGTCGCGCCTGGATGTCTTTCATTGGCACGGCGAAACCTTTGATCTGCCGGTAGGGGCAACACGCCTCGCCTCCACTGCCGCATGCGAAAATCAGGCCTTTCAACTGGGCTCTGCCGTTATAGGACTGCAGTTTCACCTCGAGACCACAGGGGATTCCGCCCGCCAATTGGTGGCCAATTGTGGCAACGAGCTCACAGATGAACCTTATATACAGACCGCTGCAGAAATTCTCTCAGCGCCCCTGGAAAAATACCAGTCAGCGCACCAGTTGATGGCTGAAGTTCTGCTGTTTCTCCACAATCAAGTACGGATCAGTTAGGGCTCAGGAATCTCCTGACTTGCTGCCAATACCGCACCTGGGCCCAAAGGCTGGCCGTAACTGAATTCAACGTAATTGCCATTGGGATCTTTGAGGCCGCAGTAGTAACCAACGGGAAAGGGTTCTTTTCTCGGCGGCCATACCAGGCACCCTTTTCTTTCGGCTCTTCTGGCCACCTCGTCGACAGCATCCTCAGCAAACCCGAAATGGCGATAGTCATCTTCCGCCAGCTGTAAGTCTGCCCCTTGATTCATGATGACAAAAATAAAATCCTGCTCTCGCCCTGGCTCTGCCATCCACACGATCTTTTTTGTTCCCGCTTCGCGCTGGTGGACAATGTTCATGCGGCAAAAATCTTTATAGAACTCAATGGTATCCTCAAGATTGTCGACATGCAGCGCAATATGGGTCATTCGTGGGGTATACATAACCTTCTCCGCATTGCGTCGATAATAAAGTCTGTGCAAGGCTTGCCGTTTTCGCAAGTCTAGTCCGACTTAGGATTGATGCACGGTTTGCGGTAACAGCCGCGAACGACGCCAGATTTAAAAATTGGCAGGATTTCTAGGCTGCGCCGTGGCAAAAATCTGCCTGACCAGAGAGGCGTCATTTTCGCTGTCATCACTGGCCTGCATGGGCGGATGGATACAGAGCTCTCTGCGACAAAAATCAAGAGTCACGGGAACAATTGGACAGGGGGTTTCTCGGGCGATACGGGAAAAACCGGTTTTAAGTTTTGCCACAGGGCTGCGGGTTCCCTCCGGGGTGATTCCCAGAAGCAATTGATTAGCCCGACGCAATTCCCCGGCAATATCAGCGGCAAAACCTTCAGCTTTTGTCCGATTGACCGGAATACCCCCCAGCCAGACCATCAGCCGCCCCAGCGGTTTTCTGAACAATGTGTGCTTGCCCAGCCAGTGAATGTTGATATCGAGAGCCAGCATGGCGACCATGGCGACAACAAAATCCCAGTTGGAGGTATGGGGGCCTACCACCAACACCATCTTGTTATCATCGGGAACTTCTCCTCGAAGACGCCAGCCCGCAGCACAAAACACAGCGTTTGCCAGGCGGCGCACCCAGGCAGACCGATATGCCCGATGATGGCCAGGCACCCACCGTGCAAGGTTTTCAGACTCGGTATCGGCCACAAGCAAGGCTTCTTAGCAGTCTCCACGACGGGCAGGCATCAGTGTTCTCTGGTGGCGAAAAATCTGACATCCGGATGCCTTTCCTGGGTAAGACTGAGATTCACCCTGGTTGGCGCCAGATAGGTAAGATGACCACCACCATCGATGGCAAGGTTTTCCGGCACTTTCGCCTTCAGTTTTTCAATTTCCTTGGCAGACGACGCCTCCACCCAACGGGCGGTGCTGATATTTACCGGCTCGTAGAGTGCATCGACACCATATTCGTCCTTGAGACGGTAGGCCACCACCTCAAACTGCAATTGACCCACGGCGCCAACCACCACATCGTTGTTATTGATGGGAAAAAACACCTGGGTAGAACCCTCCTCCGATAGCTGTTGCAAGCCCTTGTGCAATTGTTTCGCCTTGAGAGGGTCGCGCATACGAATACGGCGAAAAAGTTCGGGGGCAAAATGGGGAACGCCGGTAAATTTGAGGTTTTCCCCATCGGTAAAGGTATCGCCGATCTGAATAGTGCCGTGATTGTGCAGGCCAATAATATCCCCGGCGATGGCCTCTTCAACGTTTTCCCGTTCACCGGCGAGAAAGGTGACCGCATCGGCAATGCGAATATCCTTGCCGAGGCGCACATGGCGCATTTTCATACCCTGCTGATAGCTGCCGGAGCAAATGCGCATAAAGGCGATACGATCCCGGTGCTTGGGATCCATATTCGCTTGAATTTTAAAAATAAAGCCACTGAATTTTTCTTCACTGGCAGCAACCACGCGCGTTTCCGCCTGGCGAGGTTGAGGGGGCGGCGCCCAGTCGACGAAATGATCGAGCATTTCCCGAACACCGAAATTCGACAGCGCGGTGCCAAAAAATACCGGCGTCATTTCGCCCCTCAGGTAGGCTTGAAGATCAAACTCATGGGTAGCGCCGCGCACCAGTTCAATTTCATTGCGCGTACTTTCATAGTCCATACCCAGCAACTTGCGGGCGTCATCAGACTCCAACCCCTCAATGCGAATATCATCGGGAATGGTGTGACCTTTGCCGGATTGATAGACATGAATACTGTCTGCATACAGGTTATAGACCCCTTTAAACTGTTTGCCCATGCCCAGCGGCCAGTTGATGGGGGCAGCGGCAATTTTCAGCACAGATTCTATTTCGTCGAGAACCTCGATGGGATCGCGCATATCCCGATCCATCTTGTTGATAAAGCTGAGAATGGGCGTGTCCCGCAGGCGGCACACATCCATGAGTTTGATGGTGCGATCTTCCACACCTTTGGCGCCATCGATAACCATCAGCACAGAGTCAACAGCCGTCAGGGTTCTGTAGGTATCCTCGGAAAAGTCTTCGTGACCCGGCGTATCCAGCAGGTTGACCACCCGGCCTTTGTAGGGGAACTGCATCACCGACGAAGTCACGGAAATTCCCCGCTCCTTTTCCATTGCCATCCAGTCGGACGTGGCGTGACGATCGCTTTTTTTGCCTTTGACTGTGCCCGCTATCTGAATCAACTGACCGAACAGGAGCAGCTTTTCGGTGATAGTGGTTTTACCCGCATCCGGGTGCGAGATAATGGCAAAAGTACGGCGTTTGGCCAGGTCTTGCAGAAAATTACCCATGGATGGCGTGTGTCCAGAATGAAAACCCGCCATTATAGCGACGACCTCTGCGTTTGTCCCTCACTGCCATTTGGCCGCGTCAGGCCCGCCCCTGAAAATCCTATTGGCCATCGATGTACCTGCTGGCGTCAAAGGTGCGTATCCAATCCGGATAATAGACCATCATTGCCGCCATGATAATGCCGTTGATCAAACCTTCAGGAAAGAAAATCAGCGGCATATAGACCAAATATTCGTCATAGATTTTGCTCCACGGATAAATCTCCGCTAATCCCAGAAGCCCGGCCATAACAACACCGCCACCCGCCGCAGCGAGGCCGCCCCCGGCAAATGCGCAACACAGCAAATAAACAAAAAAATGCTTGGGCAGCCGCCATTCAACCAGCTTGAGCACCCAATAGCTAAGGGCAACGGGCACAATCACAAAACACAGAATATTGACAGGCAGATCTAACCAGGCCTCGCGACCAATAACAGTGACGCCCAGAGTGGCAAGCACACCAGCGCAAACGGCGAGATCCCAACCAAACATTAGCGTCAGGGTTGTAATACCCAAAAAATGTACAGAAAGCCCGACGGATAACCCGGCTCGCAGCGACCACAAAAAAATCAGACCAAGGGTAAAGCCAAAAAACAGATGTTGAATGGCCTTTTCACGAATGAGTACCCGCCAGGGTAGAATTCTCAGAGCCACCATAACAACCAGTATATCCACACACACAACCAGCGCGATCAACACAAAAGAGAACCCGGACATATTATCTGCCATAGATTTGATCGCTGCTATTGTCGAACATTGGTACCACTGAGCAACCCAACAAACAGCAACCACAGAAATCTGTTTTAATCATGCTTTAATCGTTGCCAGATTGCGATTTTCGCCCTATGGTTTGAGCCGTGATTGCTTTAAACTTTGACCAGTGCAAAGAGTATACGATTGATTTTTAAGAGTTAGGGCTAAAAGCAGGTGATAAAGGCGAAAATTTTGTCTTTTGCCAACAAACTGTTGGCTGCTCCATAAACCCATACGGACATTACTTCGTTCAGCAAATAGCAGCAAGCTCTTTTCTTTTATGGTGTACCAGTTTTAACTCAATAATTCCTGCTCACAATAGGAAGTGATAATGCTTAATAACAAAACAACTCGAGTTTATTTACTGCCCGTAGTGCTGATCTGTTTTTTTCTTTCCGCCTGCGGTGGCGGTGGCAGCGATGACAGCACCGACATCTCTTTTGGTGGTGGTAGTGCTGAAGAAGGTTTCAACCCCAAAGGTGGCAGTGACACTGGGGGCAGCAGCGGTCAAGAACCTGTTGTTATCGAGGACGACCCCGTTCTTGACGATATTGTTGTCAGTCAGGGCAGCACATCGGTTCTGGTGCCAGGGCGATCGCTGCTTGAGGTCATCGATGTCGCCATCAGCAGTGCCGCATTGAGCACTGCCTTGCCCCAGGGACTCACCCAAATTGGCGATGCCATTGACGTAGTTATCAGCGACGAAGATCAGCAACTGCTCAACGGCTCGATAACAGTCACTATGACCTATGATCCGGGATCGGTTCAGGCGGAAAACAATTTATTGGTTCTCTACTTTAACGGCACCGACTACGAGCCAGTGACAATTTTCGAACGCAATGAACAGGAAAACACCCTGAGCTTTGAATCGCGACGTTTTAGCACCTTTGTCCTTGTCGAAACCGATGGCAACAGTCCTGCGAGTCTGGATACCGGGTTTTTACCTGAACTTAACGGTTGGGATATCGCCAACTTTGGCACCTACTTCTCCCCCGGCGGCAACAGCTTTGGCATGTCTGGCTACGCTGCCTGGTTTTATTCTCAAGACTCGACTCCGCTTTCAGGCATCTACACCGAGCTGGTAGCGCAGATAGCCGCCGCCAGGGTGCAAATGGCTCAGGCTGAAACCTGGGGAGTTCAGTCCTGGCGCCAGAGGCAGGTGTTCAAGGATGAAGATCTTGCTCTGCTGCTGAGAACTTATATGGCTATCAACAACCAGCCTCTGGTGCTCACCCTCGGCGAAACCTCTCCCATCCTGGCTGTTGTTGTTTATGGTTATGATGAAGGTGGGTTTTATTTTTACGACTCAACCGTACCTGGACAAAGCCAATATCTGACATTTGACGGCACCAGCTTCGGCACCTACGGCACATTGTCCGCCATAGGCTACGCCGCCCTGAGCAGTTTTGGCACCGATGCGAATTTCGCCGCACTGTCCCAGGAGGCGGACGCTGGATTTCCCGGTTCAGAAAACCTTGCCATCGACAGCCCCCAGAAAGATGAGCTTATCGATGCGCGGGAAACCAGCCTTAGCGGCTCCTTCCTCAATGACCTCAGCGAGCAAACCAGTCTTTATATCGAGGTAAAAGGCGTTGGTCGCCAGCTTACGGTGACCAATGGCACCTTTGCCAACGTCATCGAAATTTCCTCCGGCACAAACACTATTGTCGCCCTTGCCGGTGTCGATGCCAGCACAGAGAACAACTGGTTTCGCGACGCCCCCACGGTCATACGCGAAGTTCAGGGCACCCTGCCTCCGGCAAGGCTTCTGGTTACCCTGACCTGGGAGCAGGATGAAACCGATGTGGATCTCTATATCACCGAGCCCGAAGGAGAAACCATGTGGTACGGTGATTCCAGAACGACAAATGGCCTCGAACTGGACATAGACGACACTACCGGCTTTGGCCCAGAACACGGCACCCTGGAAATCAGCGGCACCAACCTTGCGATGGAAGGCGAATATATCGTTCGCGTCCACTATTTCAGCGATGACGGCCTCGGTGTTGACGCCACAGGTCGAGTTACCATTGTCATCAATGAAGGCGAGCCTGAACAGAACACTCTCAGCCTTAGATTCAGAATTGCCGATGACAACTCCTCTGAAGGGAATCCCGGGGGTACAGGCACCTCATGGGTGGATATCGCCAAGGTGGATATTATCAATAACGCCATCGACACGGACTTCAGCGAAACGGCCAGCGAAAACTGACAGGATTGACTGAAAGCTGTGATGTGAAAAAGGGTGCTCAAGCACCCTTTTTCACATTGGTTATTATAAACGCCCTGATGTCACAACTGAGTCGTTACACTATCATTCGACAATATAGCAAAACTGTACATTTCAGATTTGCCGTCATTCGGTAACGACTCAAACCTGCTTGCGGAGCAGCCGGCAGCAGGTTCAGGCAGCTGGAACCTGGCTGCTTCCACAGGGCATAACATCACGCTGAAGAATTACTGGCCTCATCGACAGTCTTCCGCTCATCGACTATTTCAGCAAAATCACGGTAATTGCCTTTTGTTTTCTTTTGGCCATGAAAAACATAGCGGCGCAATAAAACCCATGCAAAAGCGGCGAGAAGCAACCCCGCAAACACCACGACAATCGGCGTAACCGCCCTTGCCGAGCCCTCTACCGACGATGGACGCACAAATTCAAACAGCGCCACCATCCAGGCAGGAGCCAGGAAATACATGTCGTTATAGGCTTTAACCGGCGTCAGCAGCACCGCGAGAAACAACAGTAAAACCACCGTTCGCAGTGATTTCCACGGAATCACAAACCTTGTAAACCTGAGCATCAGGGGCAGCAGCAATAAAAAGCCCAAACCATAGGCCACAAGCCCCCAGAGATAATTTTCATGGGAATACATGGCGCCTCCTACTCTATCCAGTGAATAACATGATCTTCCAGGTGCTCCTGCTTAACCTGGGTTTCGGAAACAACAACGCCCCGCACAGAGATTCCGGCACGGTGGACGCTGGCAGGATCGCCAGAAATCAATGGGTGCCACTGCGGAAGTTTGCGTCCCTCGTAAAGAAGGCGGTACGCACAGGTTTTCGGCAACCAGGGAATTTGCCCTATTTTTTCCGGCGTCAGCTGAATGCAGTCTGGCACATAGGTCAAGCGCTCTGCATAATTAGTGCAGCGACAACTGTCGCAATCGAGCAATTGACAGGCAACATCCGTAAAATAGACCTCGCCATCCTCGTCATCTTCCAGCTTTATCAGGCAGCATTTGCCACAGCCATCGCAAACAGACTCCCACTCATCGGCCGTCATTTGGTGGAGGGGCGTGGTTTCCCAAAATCTCTGGCTCATCGCGGCAGCTTTTCGTTGCGGGCGCCCATTTGCAACATGGGATTGTCGGACGATTCCTGTTTACGCGGCGGCATTTGCAGATAGTAACCCTGCTCGGCAATGCTCTCAATGACACTGGCAGCATTGGCTCTGGCCAGTTTGCGCTCGGGGGTCAGGCTTAGGGTAGTCACCAGCTGGGCTTTGCCGAAATGGTTGAGGAGTGCGGCGGGCACTTTGGAGAGTTGATCCTTTTTATCGACAAAAAGATACATTTCCTCTTCCCGCAGACTTTTATAGATTTCACAGAGCAATAAGTGTGACATGGTTGTAGAGATCCTTACCAATAATTTGATGGCGCCAGCCCTGGGCAAGTTTTTCCGGCAGCGCTGCCTGCCCCTGTTGAGCGCTGCGAATGATTTCTTCGAGATCTTTTTTCCTGGCCAAAATTTCAGGAGCAACCCCCAGAGCTGCGGCTTTTTCATCCACCAAGGCTCGGCAATCCGCCAGCAGCTGTCGAGTGCTGCGATCCAGAGGAGAAGGCAGCCTGTCAATGCCGCTGACATCCGTGGCCTCGTCAACAATGGCGAGAATTTTGTCGCCATAACGGCGGACAACACCGCTATGAAATCCTTCGATTCTGCCCAAGTCGGCAATTTTGCGCGGCTTTGCCTCAATAACATCGAGAAACATTTTATCGGAGATAATGCGGTTGCGGGGGCGATTCCTAAGGCGCGCCTCCTGTTCCCGCCACTGGGTCAACTCGCGAAGAATGGCCAGCTGGGCAATGGACAATTTCCAAGCCCCTTTTACCCTGAGGTAATAGTCTTCGCCGCACTCCGGCCCCCGGGCGGCAGCGAGGAGATCGTCCATATCCTCAGCGAGCCACTGACGGCGCCCGGTATCCGCCAAACCCGGCAGTAGGCAGCGATAAACCTTGATCAGGAAATAGACATCCTCGGCAGCATACTGAAGCTGGGATGCTGTCAACGGCCGCTGCAACCAGTCTGACCGGGTTTCATGCTTCTCCAGCTTAATATCGAGCACCCCATCGACGAGGGCACTGTAACCGCGGGAGTGGCCGTAACCGAGGAAAGCAGCGGCTATCTGGGTGTCAAAAATCGGCGTCGGCACCAATCCCAATTGATGGCGCAAAACTTCAAGATCCTCGGAACAGGAATGAAAGATTTTGGTGACGTTGCGATTATTGAACAGATCCTCAAGGGCAGAAAAGTCCTCTATGGGAAGGGGGTCTATAAGCCACACTGAATCGCCATCGCTGATCTGAATCAAGCCGAGCAACGGGTAAAAGGTGTCTGTGCGCATGAACTCCGTATCCACGGCAATAGCATCGGCCTGGGAACAGATGGCTGCACAGGCTTTGAGGGCTTCCTGGGTATCGACAAGTTGTGGCTGAGGTAACTTCATGAAAACTGCTTGCGGCTAATGAAAGCATGGGCAAGAGTACCGCCGTCGACGTACTCCAGCTCACCACCCAGGGGAACGCCATGGGCTATGCGGGTGACATTGACACCGAGCTGAGACGCGCGCTCACCGATGTAATAAGCGGTGGCCTCCCCCTCAACGGTGAGATTGGTGGCCAATACCAGTTCGCCAACCTCTTCGTCACAGAGTCGCTGCAACAGCTGGTCGATGCCAATGGCGTCCGGCCCCACGCCATCGATCGGGGACAGGTGCCCCAACAGCACAAAATACAATCCCTGGTAAGTGCCAGACTGTTCAATAGCGAAAAGGTCGGCGGGGGTTTCGACAACACAGATCACAGATTGATCGCGGCGGGGGTTGGCGCAGACAATACAGAGGCTGCCCTCTGTCAGGTTGCGACATTTGGCGCAGCGCTGAACCCTGTCGACAGCGACGTCAATTGCCGCAGCCAGACGGGATGCACCGGCACGGTTCCGCTCCAGCAGTTGCAATGCCATGCGCTGTGCCGACTTCGGCCCGACACCGGGCAGGCAGCGCAACGCTTCGATCAGTTCGTCAATTACAGCACCAAACACGGCGGTCAGTTACTCCTCAAGCGGGTAAAGGCAAGCAGTCGATCAAAACGGCATTTTGAAGCCGGGGGGCATGCTCATACCGGCGGTGATTTCCGACATTTTTTCCTGGCTGTGCTTTTCCACTTTGCGAACAGCGTCGTTGACGGCCGCCGCCAGTAAATCTTCGAGGAGTTCTTTTTCTTCACTCATCAGCGAGGCGTCGATGGTTACTTTGCGGACATCGTGGCGCCCGTTCATGGTAACCTGTACAAGCCCGGCGCCAGATTCTCCGGTTACTTCCGCCTTGGCCGCCTCTTCCTGCATGCGCTGCATCTTTTCCTGCATTTGCTGCGCCTGTTTCATCAAGTCCTGTATACCTTTCATAATGACCTTTTTAAGGTGGCCGGAAGTCTGCCGAATTCGGAACTGCTGCACAAAAGCCGGCTTTGGCTATTTGCTTCAACAGGCTCCCGGTATGTTTAATCGATGGGTTTAACCGTGGATTCTACCAGCTCCGCCCCGAAAACCCGACACAATTCCTGAACATTGGCATCGGATTTCAAGCGCTCGATGGCCTTTTGCCGGCGCTCGGCCTTAAGCCGCACACTGGTCATTCGCGGTGTTTCCGATGTGACTCTATCAACGCGAATACTCAGATTGATGTCAACGTCAAAGTAGGCAGACAGAGCTGCCGCGAGACGCTCGCGATGGGAGTCTTCGTAGAGGGCGCTGTTTTCCCGGTCGAGCAGAAAATCGAGTTTAGCCCCGTCAACACTCTCAACCACCATGTTGATGGCCAGGTTTTGTAACAGCCCCCCCTGCCCCAGCCCCTGGCACACTAGCATCCAGGTTTCCGCCCCCAGTTCGGCCAGGGGAATTTTTTTGCCATCAGGGCAAACTTCAGCGACGACCGAATCATTGCCGGACTGCAACCAGGGCGCCTCTTGCGCTGGCGGGTTGTCGCCGGACTCCGTTGAAATACCTGGGTCGCCAGCCATTCGATTGCCAATGGCATTGCCTGGCGGCGCCGAAGCGGCGGCGCCTGAGGATTCAATGTCGTGCTCAGGGCTGAAATGATCGCCATCGTCGTCACCCAGGGGATAATTGTCCAGCCAGGGCGGGGGCGAAGGCTCAACAAAAGCTTCCTGCACCGTTTCAGGGGCATGGTTGTGACTCTCTGCCTCCTGACGTTCCCGCCTCCCTGTTGTTGCCGGCATCAGCACCGGCTCCGGCAGTGGCGGAGTGTTTTCCAGAAGTGCTGGCGCCGTCAGGCTCGCGGAGGGATTATGAGCCGCTTGACTGATTCCTGTCTTGGCGACAGGCTCGACAGTTGTCGATTGTGGCGCAGCCGTTGTCGCCAGCGACTCACGAATACTGGCGACGGCAGAGGCTCTGTCGCCAGGAGCGGGTTCAGGTTGCGACTTTTTTACAGGGGGCGCAGCCTCTCTTCCCTGCGATGCCACCCTTGAAACAGCAGAATCCACCTGATCTGGGGTCAGCGGATTAAAGGCCAGCAGCCTTAGCATCACCATTTCAAAGCCGGAACGGGGATCTGCAGCCAGGGGCAGATCTTTTCTGCCGAGCAAGGCAATTTGGTAAAACAGCTGAACATCTTCCCGGTTGAGCTGACCGGCCAGCTCCACAATAATGCCGTGATGCTCCTGCATCGCATCCAGGGCATCGGGCATGGCCTGGGCAATGGCAACCTGATGCCAAAACGAGAGCATGGCAGCGAGAGCGCTGCTGTAGTCCGGGGCGTGATCGGCGAGGCGATCCACCGCGCCCATCACCGCCTGGGTATTCCCGCTTGCAATCGCTCGACAAATATTGACAACCGCAGAGCGGTCAATGGTGCCGAGCATGGCGTTAACCTCGGCAACCGTGAGGGCGCCACCGCCGTGGGCAATCGCCTGGTCGGTGAGACTCAGGGCATCGCGCATACTGCCATCGGCAGCCCGCCCCAACTCCCAGAGTGCTGTTTCCTCGTAGGGAATTTTTTCCTCGCCGAGAACAAACTTGAGGTGGCCAACAATGCGCTCCGGATTGAGATTTTTCAGATTGAATTGAAGGCAGCGGGATAATACCGTCACCGGCAATTTTTGTGGATCTGTGGTCGCCAGCAAAAACTTGACGTGGGGAGGAGGTTCCTCAAGGGTTTTCAGTAAGGCATTGAAACTGTGGGTGGAGAGCATGTGCACCTCATCGATCAGGTACACCTTGTAACGGCCTCTTGTGGGCGCGTATTGAACGTTATCGAGAAGCTCCCGCGTGTCCTCAACCTTGGTTCGGGACGCTGCATCCACTTCGATAAGATCGATAAAACGGCCCTCGGCAATTTCCCGGCAGGAAGCGCATTGGCCGCAGGGAACAGAACTGATGCCAACATCGCAGTTAAGGCATTTGGCAAGAATGCGGGCAATGGTGGTTTTACCCACACCGCGCGTACCTGTAAACAGGTAGGCGTGGTGCAGGCGATCGTTGTCCAGACCATTGATCAGCGCCCGCAACACATGCTCCTGCCCAACCATTTCGGCAAAAGACCGGGGTCGCCATTTTCGTGCGAGAACCTGATAACTCATTATTTTCCTGACTGTCTAACCTGAAACCCCATTATACGGTTCCAAGGCTGGATGAGATAGTTATAAGGATCAAGGTTAAAGAGACAAGCTCGAGGGGCTGATGGAAAAAAACAGGGGGGCTCCCCGAAAATGGAGATGGCTCCTACCAGCCACACCCCGGCACATAATCGCACTGCTACCGTTGCTCCCTTCCGGGCCTGGCGGGGTTTACAGCTGACCATTGCGGGGGAACCAATAGGAGCCACCATTGCAAGGAGCGCAATTATGGTGACTTTGCTTTCAGGATGCAACTGCCGGGGGCGGCAAAAGCCTCAATTCGACAGCTCTGCCAAAGAATCTGGCGCTATGTGGCAAGGGTGTTTTCATAACGACAAATACCCTCCTTGAAATAACAGCGATTACGCGCCCCCTGAAGGCTCGGGTTACCGGAAAGGTAACCTGCGTCGCCCTGATAGAGAAAGAGAGAGCCGCCTTCGATCTTTTCCCCCAAACGGGGCAAATAAGTATAAATGCCCCGCTCCCGGTAGAACGCCAGCACTTGTGTCGAACTGGCTCGAGGGGAAAGCTCGTGAAGGGTAACCACTGTGGGTGGAAACATCGGCATAGCCCCAGCCGAATGCTTTTCTAAGGCTTCTTGGGGGCGAATCCAGCAGTAATCAACGATCTCATAGTCATCGACACTGACAACCTGGTCGCCACCAGCGGCGGCGACAAAAAACCAGGTGGCAAAACGCACAGGCACATATTCCGGTGGCGTCCAGTGGGCGAAAGGCAGGAGTTCAGCGGGCTGAAGAACAATACCCGCCTCCTCCATGCATTCCCGGGCAGCGGCCGCCTGGGCGGCGGCAAGCTCATGCTCGGCATTTTCATCGTCTGCGCTATCGATGGTTCCGCCGGGAAACACCCACTGTTTGCCAAAAGTGCCGTGATCACTGCGTTTTACCAACAGCGCCTCAACCCCCTGATCGCCATCGCGAAGCAAAACCACCGTGGCGGCCTTTCTTACTTTTGTCATTGATTTCCTTTTTAGTGAAGACCTTTTTTAATTATCGCGACGGCGAAGGTGATCGTCCATCCTGCTGAAGTCCCCAAATCCGGGCTCCCCTCATTGCGCCAGGGCTGCATAGCGGCCACCACAGAAAATCAAGGGGGGTAAACTCCAGGCTTCAAACTCAAGAACCTCACCGACAATGATGACATGATCTCCCCCCTCGTACCGAGCTGCGCTGCGACAAACAAAACGGGCGGCACTGCCATCGAGAAGAGCAACACCACCGATGCCCCGCTCAATTTTCAGACCATTGAATTTGTCGCCTTCGCCAAAGGCAAAGCGATCAGAAATATCCCGCTGGTTTTCGGCGAGAACATGAACCGCAAAGTATTCGGCGTCTCTGAAGATGGAAAAACTGTCGGAATCCTTGCCCTGACTCCAAAGTATTAACGGTGGATCCAAAGAGACTGAATTAAAACTGCTTGCTGTGATACCAGCATCGCTGCCATCTGCAGCCCTCGTGGTGATCACGGTAACCCCTGTGGCGAAAGCCCCCAGCGCCTGGCGAAAAGCTTTTGGATCGACATTATGGGTACTGTTCATTAAAACCTCTCTTGCTCAGCTGCACTGTTGTGATTTACCCCGCCCAACTGGGGATCATAAAACTGCCGACCAATCAGCCACCAGATCGCTGTCAAATAGCCCTATGGCGCCTTTATCCTGCAGTTATGGGTCTCACATAGTACAACAACTATGGTTTTATCCCTTGCGGTTGTTGCCATTTGTCCATCGATATTCAGTGACACGCTCAACCAAAACCACGAAGAGTCGCCCCAGGCTCAAGGATGGCAACACCGCACACAAAGCCAACTTGTTGCCGCTGCGCGCCGATTGCTTGCGGAAAGCTGCGCAAATAACCTCGCTCTTCGAGAATTATCAAGGCGCGCCAGCGCCAACCTGGCCGCAGTCAATTACCATTTTGGCGCCAAAAACAACCAAATATTCTACCTTACCGAAGAGACCGAAACCGCTCCGTGGCACCTATGGCAAGGGGCGTGGAGACAAATGATTTGTGCAAATTTTCACCATTAAAGGTAGAATTGCCGCCTCAATTCACGGCCTCGCCCTGCAAGCGGGAGTTAAGAGAATCGCACCATGAACCAGCCTTTGAAACCCGAGCTGCTGTCACCTGCTGGCACAGCAAAAAATATGCGCTATGCCTTTGCCTACGGTGCCGATGCGGTCTATGCCGGCCAGCCCCGCTACAGCTTGCGGGTGCGCAACAACGAGTTTAACCATCTCGACATTATGGCCAACGCCATTGCCGAGGCTCACGCCCTGCGCAAACAGTTTTACATTGCCAGCAATATTTCCCCCCACAACAACAAGGTTCGCACTTACCTCCGCGACATGGAAGCTGTCATCGACATGAAGCCTGACGCCCTGATCATGGCGGATCCCGGCCTGATTATGCTGGTGCGGGAAAAATGGCCGGATATGCCCATTCACCTGTCCGTGCAGGCCAACGCCGTCAACTATGCGTCAGTGAAATTCTGGGGCAAGCAGGGTGTCAGCCGGGTTATCCTCTCCAGGGAACTGTCTGTGGAGGAAATGGGTGAAATTCGCGAAGAGTGCCCGAACATGGAACTGGAAGTGTTTGTTCACGGCGCCCTCTGTATCGCCTACTCCGGCCGCTGCCTGTTGTCGGGCTATATGAATCACCGCGACCCCAACCAGGGCGCCTGTACCAATGCCTGCCGCTGGAAGTACGACGCCCATCTGGCCAAGGACACGGAAACCGGCGACATTGTTCCCGTCAACAAGGCGGTTGCCGATGCCCAGATCTGGACGCCGGACACCTTTTCGCCACAACTTGCCGCCAAAGTACAGGGCAATATGGAAGGCAGCCACCGGGACGACACGCCCATCTTCCTGCTCGAGGAGCAGAACCGTCCCGGCGAGCTGATGCCGGCCTATGAGGATGAGCACGGCACTTACATTATGAATTCCAAGGATCTGCGCGCCGTTCAGCACGTGCCTCGGCTGGTTGGAATGGGCATTCATTCCCTCAAAATCGAGGGTCGAACCAAATCCCACTACTATGTCGCTCGCACTGCCCAGGTTTACCGCCGCGCCATCGACGATGCCGTTGCCGGACAGCAATTCAACATGGAATTGATGGCACAGCTGGATCATCTCGCCAACCGCGGCTATACCGAGGGTTTCTACCGCCGCCACGTCCCCCAGGAATACCAAAACTACGAGCAGGGCGTTTCCAGCAACAGCAACCAGCAGTTTGTTGGCGAAATCAAGGAACTGGACAATGATCGCGGCTGGGCGCTGGTGGAAGTGAAAAATCGTTTTGAAACCGGGGACACCATGGAGTTGATCACGCCCAAGGGCAATACCAGATTCGCTGTCGAAGCCATTGAAAACAAGGACGGTATTTCTTTCGCCGCCGCTCCGGGTTCCGGCCATTTTGTCCGTATTCCGCTCCCGGTAACCTCGACACTTGGCGACGACCCGCAGTTTGCCATGCTGATGCGCCATATTGCCTGATAGCTCGACAGACTCCTGTACACTGACAGGCCGTGACTATTCGATGAGATAGCAATGCCCAGACTGATCCTGCTACTGATGATTGGCCTTGCCTTTTGGTATGGCTGGCAGTACCTCAAGGCGAAACCGCCCGGAGAGCGCAAGCGTTTGTTGTGGGTTTACGGCACGTCCGCCCTGCTTATTGCCAGTGTCCTGTTGGTGGCGACAGGCAGAATGCATTGGCTCGGCATCGCTATTGCCGCGCTGATCCCCATTTTCAAGACAATCGCACTGTGGCTGCCCAGGTTGATTCCGCTGGCGCGCCTGCTGGGCAAGAATTTTGCCCCGTCAACCTTTACCAGTCGCGGACTGATCATCACCTTTAACCTCAACACCGGCGAGACGTCAGGACAAATTTTGACAGGCCCCTATGGCGGACAATCCCTTACCGACTTGACCGAAGCTCAACTCAAGGAGCAGCTGGCTTTTTTTCGGCTCAACGACAGACAGTCCAGCCTACTTCTCCAAGCTTATATGTTGCGCAAGGGTTTTGGCGGCTTTACGGACGGCGACAAACGCGAAGGGAAAAGCGATTCACAAGCCATGTCCCAGGGAATGACAGAAGAAGAAGCCCTGCAAATTTTGGGGCTTGAACCCGGCGCCTCCAGAGAGGCCATCAACAAGTCCCACAAACGGCTTATTCAGAAACTCCACCCCGACAGGGGCGGCAATGAATACCTGGCCGCAAAGGTCAATGCCGCCAGAGATCGCTTAATTTGATGCCAACCGCAGGGTATCGCCGGGCTTGATGATCTGCCCGCGCTTCAACCCGTTCCAGGCCAGCAAATCCTGCTGGGACACATTGAAACGGCGGGCAATCGCCCACAGGGAATCCCCCGCCTGAATAACGTACTGATTGCCACCACTGCCAGATCCGGCGGCGGCAATTTTCAGAGTTTGGCCGGGCTTGATGGGGCTCGTGCTATCGATTCGGTTCCAGGCCGCCAGCTCGCTTTGGGAAACATTAAAGCGCCGAGCAATACCCCACAGGGAATCGCCGGGCTTAATCACATAAAGATTGCCCTCTGCAGAACGGGGAGAAACCCTGGCAGGCTGGGAGCTGGGGGCTGCCACGGCGGCAATAGTCGCAGTATCAACAACACCCTGCTGCACAGCGCCAGGCAGTTTAAGGGACTGACCGGCACGGATACGATGGGAATTTTGCAAGCCATTGAGAGCCATCAGCTTGGCCACGGAGGTGTTGTAGCGGCTGGCAATGCCCGACAGGGATTCTCCCGGCCTGATAATATGGAGCACGTCGGGTTTCTGATAACCAAAGCGCAGACTAGCGGGAATGGCGGCGATCACATCCTGTAACGGATTGCCCAGGCGCTCCCGAGGAATGCGCACCTCGTAGCCCCTGGGAATATATTTCTCGCCACTCCAGATGGTGTCGAGCAGTGCCGGGTTGTGGGCACGCAGTTCTTCCAAGCTAACCCCGGCAGATTCTGCAAGGGCGGCAACCGGGATATATTCACGCACTGACACCTTGTCATAATCCGTGGGCGCATCCAGTTTCACAGCACCAAAATAGCGCTCAGCATTGCGATCCACATCCAGGGCGGCGAGAAAAGAGGCGTAAAAATTCCGCGAGGCAAAGCCGAAAGCCGGACCGCTGTATTTTTCTGCAATCAGGCCAATATCTTTGCTGCCCATCGCCTTGGCCGCCCGCATGATGCCGCCAGCGCCATGATTGTAGGCGGTCAGCGCCAACGGCCAGGTGCCGGTAACCTTATAATTGTACTTGAGTAGTTTCGCCGCCCCCTCTGTGGAGATAAATGGATCCATACGTTCATCCATCAGTTCATCAACTCGCATGTACTGCCTTGCGGTGGCTGGCATGAACTGCCACATGCCAGCGGCGGCCACCTTTGAATAGGCGTTGGGATTAAATGATGATTCCACATGGGGAAGCACCTCAAGCTCTTCCGGCAGATTATGCATTGCCAGTACGCGGCGAATATGGGGACGCCACTGGCCGGAGCGAATCAGTCCCGCCTTAAAGCGATCCGACTGGCCGAGCTGGAAACGCAATTGGTCAGCCGCCTTCAGGAAGGTCTGATTGCCGGTGCCCTTCGGCCAGGCCGCCAGAACCCGCTGTTCAGTTTCATTGAGGCCGCTGCGTTTGCCATTGCCAAGATGGATCAGCGCCGTTTTGATCCTCCCCTGCTCCCTGGCAATAATTCGATCTCTTTCCCCACGGCTGGCATATTCCGGCAGGTCGAGGGTTTCATAAACCACAGACAAATTAACGGCATCGTGCAGATATCCCTGATTCGTACTCACTGCTGTATAAACTCTAGTCCAGAATTGAACCGCAGGCTCAAGCTTGGCAGGCCTGGGGAAATTACTGCCATTTGCATTAAAGCTAAAGGCCAGGAAAAAAAGGATGAGTAGTGGACGCAACATAGGATAGCAGGGTTCTTTTAGTTAGACGGAGTTATAACAGAATTTTGCTCGACTGCAACTACCAGCCGTCGCGCCAATGTGGCGTCGATCGGTGCAATTCATGGCTACTGATAACGGTACCGCATCAAACCAGGGGGAGATGTCGCGCCGCGAATGGTTCTACTTGAACAAAAATGGCGAAACAGAGCAGCTCTGTTTCGCCATAGGTTTGATCACGATTGCGAGCAGTGCCTGACCGGGTCATGTCCCATGCCAGACACTGTCCGTGGGACACATTTTAGTAGGTGTAACCCAATGTGATACCGTAGGTTCTCGGCCGACCCACAAAACGGGATGTGGAGTCAGAAGAAGCGACGACATTGGTTACGTAGTACTCGTCAGCCAGGTTTTTACCCCAGAGCATCACTTTCCAGTGACCATCAGCGGACTGATAACCGAGGCGAGCGCCCCAGACAGCATAGCTATCAATTTCGTTAAAGAGCGGCGTAATGGAACCTGCCCCCCTGGCAATGAGCGCATCGTTGTAAAACAGACGGCCGCCGCCAAATGCTGCATCGGATTCTGACTGGCCGGTGACATTAATACCGGAGAACACTTCACCGCCATTGGCCAACGGAATTCGATAATCCAGATCCAGGGCATAGGTCAGCTCAGGAGTGAACGGAATCGGGTCACCGGAAAAGTTTTCGAGGCCGTCAACCAGTTCAAGAAGACCGGTATTTGGGTTTGGCGCCGCCTGACTGGTGATACTGACGCCCTGGTAATTTTTAACTTCAGAGTCCAGATAGGTGGCCGACGCTGTCAGGGTCAGAGAATCGGTGAGCATGGCAGTGATATCCATCTCGACACCGTAAATCTCGGACTCGGGAACATTGGCGAGAATATCGAGGAAACCAAAAATCGGCTCAAGAAGCTTGGTTCTCAGCTGCTTGTCTTCGTACTCATAGTAAAACGCCGCACCGTTGAGCTGAACCCGATTTTCCGCTAGCGAGGCCTTGAAGCCGGCTTCATAGGCAAGAACAGACTCCTGGGTTACAGGCTGATACTGCAGGAAGGTGGATGCCGCCAGGCTGGGGAAACTGCCTGCTTTATAGCCCTTGGAAACGTTGGCGTAAAGCAGAGTGTCATCATTGAGCTGATAATCCAGACCAAAACGCCAGGAAACATTGTCCTCTTCCAGGGTATCGACATATTCCTGACCGGGAATGCCGTCAAAGTTCAGAGTGTAACAGTCGGGATAGCCTCCAATCGGAGTAAATGGCTGCCCCGTGGTGTTGAACAGACTGCCCAGCAAGTTGAACAGGGACGCCACGTTGCGGCCTTCGCCGTTGGCATCAATATTTACCTGGCCGGTTGATGGGTCGAGAACGATAGAACCGGGCAAGTTCAGCGCTGCATAGTTACAGCTGTTGACGTCAATGGTGGTCTCTGTGTAACGAGCGCCGACTTTGGCAGTCAGGGCGTCGGTAACATGGAAATCCGAATTGGCAAAGAATGCATAGGAGTCAATTTCCTGTTCATTGCGAATACCGCTGCCGTGAATAAACAGGTTGGACGCGGTGTAGTTGGTGTTGTCGATATAACGCAACACCTGGTCTTCCAGGGTGTCACTTTTTTCGTAGTTGGCACCGATAATCCACGAAGCCATATCCTGATCACCGGTCAGACGAATTTCAGTGATGGAGGTTTCAATGTTGGCCTCGCTGTCTGAAAGGTCAAAAGAAATCAGGGGTGAACCATCGCCATCTGTGGTTTGGCTTTGTTCAAAATCAGCATAGGTGGTTAATGCCGTCAACGTCATTGTTTCAGACAGCTCCCAGTCGCCGCGAACAATAAACTGTGCGAACTCTCTGTCTGACGAGGGCTTCATGGACGTAGACCAGTCAGCCGCACGGGGATCTTCCGGGCTGAACGGCTGATCGAGAAGCGGCTGGAAAGTGGAGGGTGGCGCGCCAATTGCCGGATCAAAGGGAATTTGGGGATTGCGGGCAATAAACTGCTGCGCCTGGGGATCCGACTTGTCGTTCCAGCCATTGATATTGACCAGATAGCTTGCGGTATCTGTGGGTTCAAACGTCAGAATCAAGCGAGCCGCCTGGTATTCTTCGGCACCGTTCTCATCGTCCCTGCTGGTGCTTCTCTGCCAATCGTCAGAGTTAACCCCGGTAACAGCGAGACGCGCGCCAACCGTATCGGTAAGAGGACCACTGACATAGCCGTTCATTTCAACTTTGTTGAAGCGGCTGTAGCTAACATCAGCACCGGCTTCCAGCTCATCGCCGGGCTTGGCAGCAATAAAGTTGATAGCGCCACCGGTGGAGTTCTGACCGAAGAGAATACCCTGGGGGCCTTTAAGCACTTCGACGCGTTCCAGGTCATAGGCTGCGTGGCTCGCCAACACGGGGAACGGCATGGGGGCTTCATCGAGATACAAACTGGTTGCCGGATAGGCGCCCAAAGACTGCTCGTTGAAGCCGATACCGCGAAGCGTAAAGATCGGCGTGTTAGCGGTACTGGTTGAATAGACCAGCCCGGGAACAGCGGAGGAAATTTCTTCCAGCGACGTCAGCTTTTGCTCCGCCAGCTTGGTGCCAGAAACTGCGGCTATGGATAAACCGACGTCGTTAATGTTTTCTGATCTTTTTTGAGCTGTTACCACAATCTCTTCCAGCTGCGCGAATGTAGAACCGGAAAAAACTGCGGCGGCGCCAAACGAAATCAGCGCAGCCAATGGGTTGTTTTTTTTGATAAACATAATAAATCTTCCTGTTTGTCCATTTAGTTAACTACTTGTTTTTATAAACATGTGTTTTATTACTTTCCTATCACTCTCAACAGCTTTTTATCGATCACCTCCACTATATACAAGTTTGTGTGTCACTTCGCTTACAAAAAACGCTCCAGCTGGCGCGTTATATCAAAATAAAATCGAACCACCCTCGCCTATTGTGGATTCGACATCTGCGCATCATTAATATCAAGGCAAACCTCAACGAGGTGATTAAGCATATTTTCAATACGCGCGGTTTTGCGAATATTCATATAGCTGACGCTCATTCCCCGCAATGTGGAAATCAGCAGGTCAAAGGTAAGGGTAAGATTCTCTTCGCTCGCGCTCCAATGGGGAAACATTGCGCGAAAAAACTCCGGCACCACCTTTTCGGCGTCCTGATTGAGTGCCATTAACACCTGAGCCAGTTCGAGATCGGTTCTTGACGCCGTGATTAACTCAAGATGGGCGTAATAGCAGGGCAGGGTGTAGTATTTCCACAGTGCCCTGACCACGTTGCCCATATCCTCCCTGACGGCATCCCTTGAAGAATCGGAATTTTTGCGCCTGGAGACGGCCTCATTCATCAACGATTGATATTCGGCAATCCGTTTTCTGTACAAATAAGCGACAGCCGAGTAGATAACATCTTTTCTCGACTTGAAATGATGGGTCATCGCACCTCGGGAAATTTTCGCCATTGCGGCAATACCCGGTGTGGTCGTGTTAGCGTACCCCTGGTTTATAAAACACATAAGGGTGGCTTCGAGAATCGCTTCCCTGGTTAGCTGGCTCTTGGTTTCCTGCCAACTCTCTGCGCCAGACTGATTAGAGCCGCTGCGAACATTATGGCTTGCACCCTGCCTGGAACCGGAATTTGCAATCAAAATATCTCCTCACTCAAATTTGAGCTGCGGGCAACAACGACACAAAAACTTGCGCAAAAAAACAAATCTGTCTTTTTTTGCATAAACAGATAATTAAGCGGCAAATTCTCTGTCAACCCATCGATATTGTCAACCAAAATACCATACCAAAGAGTACTACTCAGACACTAAGCGCTCAAAGGCTTGCCGTCGCGACAGCAAGTACCGCCAACACCCACCATGCAGGGAACATCGCCCGGCAACGCCTGCGTCGCCTCGAGAAAAAACATTGCCAGCGCTTTTCCCTCGAGCCGTTTTACATCTCGAGCCGCAATCAGTAAAATCCTCGGCTCGCTCAAGTCCCCGTGGCGCAGCTGGATAGCGCGGCCCCCTCCTAAGGGGCAGGTCAGAGGTTCAAATCCTCTCGGGGACGCCAATTTTGCCGGAAATCATTCCCAACTTGACAGGTATCTGGCTCAGAACCCCTCTGAACCGGGAAACAGGGTCGGCAGCAAATTGTGATCGCGCTGAATGACTGTCAAGCCTTTTAGACCTTACAAAAGCCAGGCTTGAAAATGTCGTGGTATCGTCGCCTAGGTAACCTGGCAACCCGTTTCGGCGTTTTTTTGCCATGGTTACGGCGCTGGAGAAATTCCCGCAGAGACTATCTTCTTCCGCTTAGCCAGCGAACAATAACTAATATTTCTTGTCTAACGGCCATCGAACGCTTACATTGATCCGGCATCTTCCACCAAACCTGTAGGGCTATATGCATCAGATTCAACAACCCAAATTGGCCTGTTATTTTTCCGTTGTCGCCCTGCTTCTGGGTTCATTATTTCTGGCCGGATGTGCGTCCGTCGTGCGCACAGATGTTAATTCATTCCTAACCCCGGATTTTTCTACCCAGGGAACCTCGATCGCTGTCGTACCCTCAGACCCCCAGTTCGAAAACTCCCTCGAATTCAAGCACTACCAATTCAAGCTTGAAGAAAAGCTCCGCCAACAGGGATTTGTGGTTAATACCAGCAAGGGGGACGCCCGCTACCTGGCAAAACTTGGCTACCATATCAACGACGGCGAAACCAAGGTGGAGTCCTATCCTGTTTCGGGTCATACCGGCTTTGATCCGGTTTTTTATACAACGGTGGTGCGCAATAAGGACGGTTCTTCCTCCTATGTTCGCAGCGCCCATTGGGTGCCGACCTACGGCATCGTTGGCAGCCAGACCCGCTCCTACACCAACTTCACAACTCTGATAACCATAGATATTGTTGACCAGCAGCAGGTTGTTGACGACAAAGCCACCAAGGTTTATGAAGTCAAAGCCCGCAGCGAGGGCTCCTGCGGAGTTGTATCCCGAATCTTCGATGAGATGCTGGCGGCTATTTTTAGCAATTTCCCCGGCGAGAATAACCGTGTCGAAAGGATCAGCGTCAAAGCCAATATGGATTGCTATTAAACCGAAAGTTTTCCCGGTTGCCAGCCCCCGGATTCTGTGGTTTTGAGTGTGCTTGTGGACGCAAACGCTGCCATAACAGCATCTGCGCGCAAATCTGGCGAGATCAAGCGAAAAGCAGACCCGATAGCAAACGGTTACCGAGGTCTTTCAAGCAACCGCAACAACCTCTCGTCCTCAACATAGATGTCTGGGCGATAGCGTATTGCCCCCTCATCATTCGCCTCTGCAGTCCAATAAAGCATCAGAATATCCACCGGGCGGGGCACATTAAGATTGCGGGTTTTCCCCGATGCCCTAACCGCGCTGAAGGTGCTCAACACCTGCTGGCTGGCATCACTGAAAAAAAGCTCTGTAAGTTCCATGGCATGCTCGACCCTGACACATCCGGAACTGTAAAACCGCCCGGGGGTTGCAAACAGATGCCGATTGGGGGTGTCGTGAAGGTAAACAGCAAAAGGGTTGGGAAATCGGATCGCCACCAACCCCAAGGCACTGTCAGCACCGGAATCCTGGCGCAAAACGATGGCTCCCGGATTGTTCCAGTTTATTTTGCTGGGGTCGAGAATCTGGCCTTCTCTGCTGAAGACGCGAATATGGTTTTTTTGCAGGTAGGCAGGATCCTTGCGTATTTCCGGAAGCTTGTCGTGGCGAAAAATGGTCGGCGGGACTGTCCAGTTCGGATTGAGGGTGACATGGGTGATTGTGGTTTTGAGCCCCGGGGTTTTCCTGGTTGGCCTGCCCACCTGGGCAAGAGCCGACCACACCACCTGCCCGTCCCGGTAATACGCGAGCCTGGCACCGGCAATATCCACCAATAACAGGTCAGTGCTCATTTCCCTGGCCAGCCAGCGCATTCTTTCGAGATTGACGCGAATTTTTGCCAGCAGCTGCCGGGGACTTAGGCTGAGTGCCGCCAGGGTATTTTTCCCGACAATACCGTCTACAACCAGGCCGTATTGGCGCTGAAATTCAGTGACGGCGCCCCTTAATTGCGGATCAAAAATCTCCGCATCATCCGCCTCCCCTGTGGGAAGAAAGTCCTGCTCATAAAGGCGCATCCGCAGCAGCCGCACACGAGCATCCCTGTCGCCCTCCGCCAAACTCGCGCCAGCGGGCACGCTAGTCCAGCTTTCTGGCAATGAGATTGCGGCCTGCCTATAGGCCTTTCGCAGATTTTGATATTGGGGCAACGTTGGCCGTGCTTCTGAAAATGCCGCCCCGATGCCAGCCACGCCAGCGGCAATCCGGTCGTGAAAAATTCGCTGATCCGCAGCGTTTTTCTCCTTTTCCTCGAACCAGATAAATCCGGCTTTTTGCGGATTAACCCGACCAAAGGCCAAATCGTGGAGCGCGCTAATAAAACTATAGCTGGCCAGTATACTGTCACAGTCAGACAGCTGGCCACCAGCGGCAAGATTACTGGCGAAACCGAGTAACTGCGGGAGAAAATAATGTTCAGGGTCAAGACCATCTTCTGCCAAGGCAGCCACTTCAATCCCCAGTTCAGCCAGAGAACCAGGTCGGCGCCAAAGTCCGGCATTTTCAACAGCCCACAGGCCATCGACAAAAAGGGGGGGCACAGAGGGCAGACTGGCGCATTGTTGGCTGAGTTTTTGTAGCTTATTTACAGGAGAATTGTCAGGATTTTCAGCAGCGCTTCGTTCCGCGATTTTTTTTGGCGGCATCTCAACTTCGGCAGTGGCCATAACAGAAGTTACGGACATTAGCAGCCATAAAAGAGACACGCCTGTATATTTTTTAAACAATACTTTTTCCTTTTCAGCAATCCTTGCTAGAATGACCACAACAATTTTAGGACAATACCGGAAAAATCATTCATTCCGGACGTACCAAGAACTACCAAGGGGAATTCATAGTGACGATAAAAACACGCCTGATAAAGGCCATACGCACATCTTTATGCCTGATCATCCCTATGTCAGCGCCCGTTTTCAGTATAGCAGCTAGCCTCGACGATAATCGCCTCTTTCAAAAGCTTTCCCGTTCTGCCCCCGATCTCAAAACCAAAGTTCTTAAAAATGCCCTGCAGGCCGCTCGCTGTGCCGTTACCCAGGGAGTCGATGCGCCAGCCAAGCTCGCCGTCATCGATTATTCCCTGCCCTCCACCGAAAAGCGGCTGTGGATTTTTGATATTCACAGGGGTCGGTTGCTGCTGCAGGATCTTGTCGCCCACGGGCGGCGCTCCGGAGAGCTCACGGCCACGACGTTTTCAAATCGAGAAGGCAGTCACCAATCCAGCATCGGTCTTTTCAGAGGCCATGAAAGCTACAGCGGCAAACATGGCTATTCTCTGCGCCTTGACGGCCTCGAGCCCGGCATCAACGACAATGCGCGAAACCGGGCGATTGTCATTCATGGCGCCGATTATGTTGACCCAACCTGGATTGATCGTCAGGGTCGAATTGGCCGCAGCCTGGGCTGCCCCGCCGTCAGGCGCGAGATTGCCAAACAGGTGGTGGACAACCTCAAGGATGGCCAGTTGGTTTTCAGCTATTATCCCGACCAAGACTGGCTAAACTCATCCAGTTTTCTCAACTGTGACAAAGGCAAAATCGTCTCGCAGCAAAGTGTTAGCGACGGCAACAGTTAGGGAAATTCTGATTAATGTCATTCCCGCGCAGGCGGGAATCTATAATTGATTGATTTTCTGGACTCCCGCCTGCGCGGGAGTGACGAAAACAGAATTAATCAGAGTTTCCTTAGCTCAATACCACAGACCCGGTGGCAGGGCTGAAAACCTTGCCACCCCCATACCATTGAATTAAAAAATACCCATCCGGCTTTAGCCTTCCTTGCCAAAGGGCTTAAAAATCAGAATCAACTTGGGCAGCAACGCCAGCGCTCCCAGCAGAGCCACCAGCATGGCCACGCCTGTCAATAAGCCGAAGTAGATGGATGGAATAAAATTGGACAGGGTGAGGATGGAAAAACCAGCGATGATGATCACCGAGGTGTAGTACATGGCCTTGCCGATGGAGCCGTGGGCGCGGTGCATGGTGGCCATATAATTGCGATCCTCCTGAAACTCGGCTTTAAAGCGGTGGATATAGTGAATGGTGTCATCCACACCTATACCCACGGTGATTGCGGCTATGGTAATGGTCATCATATCCAAAGGCACACCCGCAAGTCCCATACCGCCGAGAACCGCACAGGCCGCCAATATGTTGGGGGTAATCGCAATCAGAGATATGCTCAGGGAGCGGAACAGCACCAGAAACATCAGCATAATGCCGAGAAAAACAGCCCCGAGGGTAAGAATCTGGGATTTATAGAGACTTTGCAGCATATTGTTATAAAGCACCATCAACCCGGAAAAACGGTACTCGTCTTTCTCAAGCCCCATTTCAGTCTGGATAAACTGGTCAATCTGGTTGAGCAAATCCGCGCGCTTCAAGTCGGAGGCGGTTTCCACCGTGCGCATACTGATTCGCGTTTCTCCCTTGCTGTCATCCAGATAGGGAGCTATCAGAAAATTGTTAATTTCCGGCGACAGGGTTTGGCGCATAAAGGCCAGTTCAAAGTCATTCATGCGGTGGCCAGTGAGTTGATTGGCGGCATGAAAAGCAGTTACCAGAGAGCTGACCTTGCCAATTTCGGGAAGGGATTCCAGATAATTGTGGAGAACCTCCAGCTCTTCCAAACCGGCGCGGGTAAACCAGTAACTCTGGAGCGCTTGCCCAT
>JALOAH010000054.1 GCA_023228865.1 Porticoccaceae bacterium
ACCGTGTTGCCGCTGCGGGAAGACAAGGCGATCAAGCTGACCACCGCGCGCTACTTTACCCCCTCGGGCAATTCCATTCAGGCTCAGGGTATCACCCCCGATATTCTCGTTGAACCGGCAGAAATTAAACTGCTTGAACAAAAGGTGGGGATCTCTGAAGCCAATCTGGCTCGGCACCTGGAAAACGGCAAGAAAACAGCGGGCAAACCCCCCGCCAGGGAAAAGAAACCGTCCACGGTTGAAGATGACAACCAGCTCTACGAAGCCCTGAATATACTCAAGGGTATTGCCATCTTTCGCCAGTAGGCCAATAATCGCCCCGACTCCATAGAAGTTGTGGCGCAATAAACAAAGGAGCACCGCGAGACCATCAGGAAATAACCCGTTCGTGGATCATTGTGATTACTGCAAAGGTAACCGACATGAAGGCATGTGCAAACCGCAGGGTAGAAGATACCGGCCACTACCGCCAACCCCGGAATGACCGTTATTTCTGTCTCGACAGCCGCTGGTATTTCACCACCAGGGAAGGTTTGATTATGGGACCCTATGAATCCAGAGAGCTGGCGGCTCAGGAAACCCAAACCTATATCCGGTTTGTCAGCGCCGCCAACAAAAGGGTGCTTCGCCTTTTAACGAGAGAAAAATTAACGGTTCCGCAAGCTTCGGTGCGGCGTCAATAGCCAACGCCGCCCGCCATTAACAAACTCACCGCTTTTCAGAGCAACCGCATCTCTATGCCCCGGGCGGCCATATGCTCCTTGGCCTGCTGAATACTGTATTCGCCAAAATGAAAAATGCTCGCCGCCAGCACCGCATCGGCGCCGCCGCAGATAACTCCGTCGGCGAGGTGGTCGAGATTGCCGACACCCCCGGAAGCGATCACGGGAATGGCAACAGCATCGCTGACGGCTCTGGTGAGCGCCAGATCAAAACCATTTTTAGTGCCGTCCCTGTCCATGCTGGTCAGCAGAATTTCACCGGCTCCCAGCTTTTCCATTTTCACCGCCCATTCCACAGCGTCGATGCCAGTGCCGTTGCGGCCGCCGTGGGTAAAGATTTCCCAGCGGGGAGGTTCCGTTTGCACCTGTTTGGCATCTATCCCCACAACAATACATTGGGAGCCAAAACGCTCGGCCGCCTGGCGGACAAAATCGGGGTTTTTAACCGCAGCCGAGTTGATGCTGACCTTGTCGGCGCCCGCATTGAGCAGGGCGCGAATATCCTCAAGGGTGCGCACGCCGCCGCCGACGGTGAGGGGAATGAACACTTCGCTGGCCATGCGCTCGACGGTGTGCAACATGGTGTCGCGCTGCTCGTGGCTGGCGGTGATATCCAAAAACGTAATTTCGTCGGCACCGGCAATGTCGTAGCGCTTGGCAACCTCCACAGGATCACCGGCGTCGCGAATATCGACAAATTGCACACCTTTGACCACCCGCCCCTTGTCCACATCCAGACAGGGAATAATGCGCTTTGCCAACCCCATCACTCTTCTCCCTGATGAAACAGATGGCCCAGCTTGCCCGCCTTGGTGGCGAGATATTTGGCATTGTGGGGATTGCTGCCGAATTGCAGCGGCACTCTTTCCGAAACCGTAAAACCCAATGCCTCGAGAGCCGCCACTTTGCGGGGATTATTGGTCATCAGGCGAATATGGGTGATTTTCAGGTGATTGAGCATGGATCTGCAGATACTGTAATCGCGCATGTCGGCGCCAAAGCCCAGTTGCTCATTGGCTTCGACGGTATCGGCGCCCTCATCCTGAAGCTTGTAGGCCTTGATTTTGTTAAGCAGGCCAATACCCCGCCCCTCCTGGCGAAGATAGAGAATAGCGCCCCGCCCCTCGGCGGCGACACGGCGCATACCCGCCTCCAGCTGGGCGCCACAATCACAACGCAAGCTGTGAAGAGCATCCCCGGTGAGGCATTCGGAATGAATGCGCACCAACACCGGTTCGCCGGTGGTGACATCCCCCATGGTCAGGGCAATGTGTTCCTTGTTACTGTCCGGGTCATCAAAGCCGTGGATATAAAACTCACCCCAGCGGGTTGGCAGTCGGGAAGATTCAACAAATTGCAGCGTCACTGTGATTCCAAAAAAAGAAAAGCGGCTATTTTAATGGCTGGAGTGCCTGAGTAAAGCCAGAGGTGGGCGCCTCGGCAGCCATAACGATTAAAACTTATTGCGGATAACCAGAACTCCCCCTTCCTCCACCATGGAAACCCTGCTGAGAAAGGTATTACCGAGAAGTATTTGTTGCGGAAAATCACCCACAACCACCGCAGCCTGGACATTGTACAGGAGAATATTGCCAACACTGACCCTATCCAGAACCACGCTATAGGTATTTACGATACCGCCCGCAGTGGACGAAAAACTTTTCGTGCCTTTGCGGTAGTCAATACCCAGGCGCCTGGCGTCGTTGAGATTCAATACCACCGCCGTCGCCCCGGTGTCTATCATCATGGTAACCGGCTTGCCGTTAATGGCGCCACCGACCCGGTAATGGCTGTCGGAATCCCGGGGAACACGCACTTCATTGCTTTCGGCTTCAGTGAAACTGCCGGCAATCTGCTGGGACAGACCCAGTGTTTTGCGAACACCGCCGATTTCCACCACCGCTTCCCTGCTGGTGCTCGACACCAGCAACACGCCCTCGGGAGAGCGCTCACCGGCTTTCAAAAGACGAATCTCGCCGTCGATCAACAATACCGCCCGGTTGGCGAAGAGCCCCTGCACTTTCACCTCTGGAGCGGCCTCGGCAGGGATCATCGCCAGTGACAACAGGGCTATTACCAGTGGCTTTAACAACCTGAACTGCCTTGCAAATACGTTGATCATGGACAGGTCACCCCAAAAAATAACGATAGCCGGCAAGCGTTAGCCAGGTAAAAACACCGGCGACGAGATCATCCACCATGATACCAATGCCACCGCCAACACGGCGATCCAGCCAGCGAATCGGCCAGGGCTTGACGATATCAAAAAACCGAAAAACCACAAACCCAGCCAGCAGCCACGGCCAGGTGGCAGGAAAACTGAACATCGCCAACCAGAGGCCGGCAAACTCATCAAAGACAATACCGCCGTGGTCGTGAACCCCCAGTTTGTGAGCCGCTCGACCGCAAACCGCAACGCCGACAAGACAAACAATAACCATAAACAGCAAGTAGTGCAGCGGCGACAACCCGGCGATCAATGGAAACAGCAGGACGGCCAGCAGCGTGCCCGCAGTGCCCGGCGCTTTTGGCGCCAGGCCGCTGCCAAAACCAAAGGCCAGCAGCAACACGGGATCCCGCGCCAGCTGCCCAATTGACGGCTTAACAGCGGAAGTGGTCATAGCCTGGAGTCTCAACAGTGACGACAGCACCCTGTTCATCAAGACACTGAACTCGAGTGCCCGTATAGGGAATCATTCTGCCGATGGCGCTCACACGGACGCCGATGGCAGCCAGCCGCTGCTCCATGGCAGCGCTCTGTTCGGGGGGCAGGGTAAAACAGAGTTCGTAATCATCACCGCCGGATAAGGCCCAGGAATATCCCTGTTCCGGCGCGGCAATAGCGCGAATCGCTCCACTCAGGGGCACCGCTTGCCGGTCAATAACCGCACTCAGCCCGCTGGCGCTAGCGATATGGGAAACATCCTGAAGCAGACCGTCGGAAATATCCAGGGCGGCGGACGCCAAACCTCGCAGGGCTTTGCCCGCATCGAGCCTGGGGCTGGGTTGCCAGTAGCGGTTGAGAAGGTAATCGTTGTCCTGCCCTGTCTCCAGGCAGTAAAGACCGGCGGCAGAATCGCCAAGGGTGCCGGTGACATAAATCAAATCCCCCGCCTGAGCCCTCGAGCGCAGCAACGCTCCATTGCGGGGTACCCGCCCCAGAACCGTCAATGTCAGCGCCAGCCCGCCCCTGGTGGTGTCGCCACCCAGCAGCGGGCATTGAAACAACAGGGCATCCTCGCCAAGCGCAGCGCTGAAGGCGGCCAGCCAGGTGGTATCCACCTCGGGAAGAGTAAGGGCAAGTTGAAAACCTAAAGGTTCTGCGCCCATGGCGGCAAGGTCGCTGAGGTTGACCCGCAACGCCCGTTTGGCGAGCAGATCCGGGGGGGCGTCGGCGGGAAAATGAACACCGCTGACCAGGGTGTCTGTACTGACCGCCAGCTGTTCTCCCGCCGGTACGGCGAGCAGCGCGCAGTCATCGCCAACACCGAGATCGCCGCTGCCAATCACTGGCTCAGAGAAGCGAAAATAACGGCGGATGAGCTCAAATTCGTTCAATGCCATATGCCCCTGTCAGATGCCGCCGCTGGCGGTGCCGGGGGTGAAATCAGCCCCTGGACTGAGCAGCCTTGATTTCCACCTGGCGGCTGTCAATCGCTACCTTGTCGAGAATGCTGTTGATGTATTTATGGGCGTCGCTGGGACCAAAGGCCTTGGCGAGATTGACCGACTCATTGATCACCACCTTATAGGGCACGTCGATGCGAAACAGCAGCTCGTAAGTGCCTATGCGCAACACCGCCAGAGAGACCGGATCGAGTTCGTCCTGGCGACGATCCAGGTAGGGGGTAAAACGACCGTCCAGCTCCGCCACCTTTTCGGGAACGCCGTGGAGCAGCTCGCGGAAAAACTGGGTGTCCACCGTGTCCATTTTGTTGTCGGTGAAAAATTCCGCCTCAATACTGTTGATGCTGGTGCCACTGAGCTGCCACTGATAGAGCGCCTGCACCAGCAGGTGCCGTGCTTTTTTGCGGTGTGAGGGCTTCGAATTGGAAGATCTCGCCGTTGATGATGTCGATATCACAAATAGTTACCCGATCTGGCCAAGCAGGGAGATCATTTCCAGCACCGTGAGGGCTGCCTCTTCACCTTTATTGTCGCGGTTGTCTGCGGAGCGAACCTGTGCCTGTTCAAGGTTATCACAGGTCAACAGGCCAAAGCCCACAGGAATTCCTGTCTCCAGGCTGACCGTGCCAATACCCCTGGTGCACTCGGAACACACATAGTCAAAATGGGGGGTATCGCCGCGAATCACACAGCCGAGGGCGATAACGCCATCCACCTTGCCGCTGCGCGCCAACTTGCTGGCGGCCAGGGGCAATTCAAAAGCACCGGGCACCCAATAAACGCCGATGTTGTCACTGTTGACGCCGTGGCGCTCCAGTGCCGCCAGGGCGCCTTTTTCCAGGTTGCCGGTGATCTGGTTATTCCAGCGGCTCACCACAATGGCAATGCGCGTTTCACTGATGTTAAAGCCGTCAGCAGCAAAACTGCCTTCAACGGGTCTTAATTTACTCATGGCCAATACCTGAAAATTTATGCAAGGTCTGCGCTGGCGTTATGCCACCACATATTCAATCACTTCGAGATCAAAACCGGAGAGTCCGGCATATTTAATCGGCGCGCCCATAAGACGCATTTTCGTGACGCCGAGGGAGCGCAGAATCTGCGAGCCCACACCCACTTGCTGAAACTGAATATGTTCCGATCCCGGCTGGGTTGGTCTGGGGCGATCGCCGTAGGCTTCCTGGAGCAGGGTTTCCATGGATCCGGATTCCAGGCTGGTGTCACTGTTGATAATAATCATCACGCCGGAATCTTCACTGACAATGCGCGCCAGCGCGGTCTGAAACGTCCAGCGGGGAAACTGTTCCTTGCCCGGCTCCTTGAGGGCGAGGAGGTCGCGCAGCGGGTTGGGAACATGAACCCGCACCATGGTGGGCTGGTCGGGAATGATGTCGCCCTTGACCATCGCGTGGTGGCAGACGTTTCTGGTGGTGTCGAGAAAGGTGTGCAGCTCAAAGTCGCCAAAATCTGTGGCAATGCGCCGGCTGCGAACAGGTTCCACCGTCTTTTCGTTGGTGATGCGATGGTGAATAAGATCGGCGATAGTACCTATTTTGAGACCGTGCTGCTCGGCGAACACTTCGAGATCGGGTCGCCGCGCCATGGTGCCGTCGTCGTTCATGATTTCAACGATCACCGCTGAGGGTTCATAGCCGGCGAGGCGGGCGAGATCGCAACCGGCCTCGGTGTGACCGGCGCGGGTGAGCACACCGCCGGGCTGCGCCATCAGTGGAAAAATATGGCCGGGCTGAACAATATCCCTGGGGCTGGCGTTGGGCGCCACTGCAGCCTGAACGGTGCGGGCGCGATCCGCCGCCGAAATGCCCGTGGTCACGCCCTCGGCCGCTTCAATGGAGACAGTGAAGTTGGTGCCGTGGGAGGAGTCATTGGCGTCCACCATCAGCGGCAGATTGAGCTGCTTGCAGCGATCTCTGGTGAGGGTAAGGCAGATCAGGCCGCGGGCATTTTTGGCCATGAAGTTAATGTCTTCAGGTCTTACCCTGGAGGCGGCCATGATCAAGTCGCCTTCGTTTTCGCGATCCTCGTCATCCATAAGGACAACCATTTTGCCGTCGCGAATATCGGCAATAATTTCTTCAACGCTATTCAGTTTCATCGTGCAGATATCTCCCAGGCAAAATCAGGCGTCGGCGGCCTTGTCGCCCAACAGCAGGCGTTCAAGATAACGGGCAATAAGATCCACTTCAAGATTGACTCGAGTGCCGACCCGGTATTCACCGATAATGGTATTTTCCAGGGTGTGGGGAATAATGTTGAGATCAAACTCGCAGCCCTCCACGCGATTGACCGTCAAACTGGTGCCATCGATGGTCACCGAGCCCTTGTGGGTAATATAGCGGGCGAGAGCTGCGGGCGCCCGGAGGCGAAAATGCTCGGAGCGGCCATCGCTGTCGCGGCCAACCACTTCGGCGAGGCCATCCACATGGCCGGACACCATATGGCCGCCAAAGCGGGCGCCGGACTGCATGGCGCGCTCAAGATTGACCCTCGAACCTTCGCCAAGCCCGCCGATGGATGTCAGGCGCAGGGTTTCGCCGGAGACATCGGCGGCAAAACCGCTTTTGGTCAATTCCACCACTGTCAAACAGACGCCGTTGACGGCGATACTGTCGCCGAGAGCCACATCGGACATATCCAATCCGGCCGTATCCAGACTGAGACGAACATCCTCCCCCTCGACGCCACCCAGGCGTTCGATGGCAACCACTCTGCCCAGGGCTTCAATAATACCGGTAAACATGCTCAGAAAATCCTCTTGTCTGTGGATACGCTCATCCTGCTTTTACTGGCACGGCGGTGATCCGCCAATCCTTGCCTATGGGGCGAATATCCTCGATATTCAACTCAACAGCTTCCGCCATGACAGCCAAGGGCAGATTCAACAGCGGCCGCCCTTGACTGCCCATCAGTTTTGCCGCCATATAAATCACCAGCCTGTCCGCCAACCCGGCCTCAACAAAAGCGCCGCAAAGTTGGGCGCCCGCCTCCACCAGGACATCATTGCACTCTACCGCTCCCAGGTAGGCCAGCAATGCTGCCAGATCAACCCGGCCATCGGCGCCAGGAAATGCCACCACGTCAACGTTGGCGGGATAAGCATTCGAAGCTGCGCGTTCAGCAGCAGTGGCAATCAGGGTGTTTCCCGGCTGATGCAAAATTTTTGCAGCCCAGGGAGTGCGCAGCCCACTGTCAACCACCACACGCAGCGGCTGGCGGGCGGCCACCTCTGCGGCGTTGTCCAGCGGCAACATCGCCGCCCTCACTGTCATCGCCGGATCGTCCAGCAATACGGAACCTATACCGGTAATAATGGCACCACTCTGGGCGCGCAATTTCTGCACATCACGGCGGGCATGCTCTGCGGTGATCCACTGACTCTCCCCGCTGGCCATGGCGGTGCGGCCATCCAGACTCATCGCCAGTTTCAGCGTAACCAAGGGCAAGCCGGTACGGCAGCGCTTGATAAACCCTTCATTGAGCTTTTCGGCCTGAGCTTGCAATAACGGCCCGCGCACCCGCACACCCGCATCTTTCAAGGTTTGAATGCCACCTGATGCGGTTTTGTGGGGATCGGCCATGGCGTAAACCACTTCGGCAACGCCAGCAGAGGTCAGCGCCTGGGAACAGGGGCCGGTGCGGCCACGGTGGTTACAGGGTTCAAGGGTGACATAAACAGTACTTCCCCGCGCCAATTCGCCGGCCTCATTGAGGGCGTTGACTTCCGCATGGGCTTCGCCGGCCTGGCGATGAAAACCTTCACCGACAATGCGACCATCGCGGGCAACGACACAGCCGACCCTGGGATTTGGCTGGGCGCTATACCAGCCGTTGCGAGCCAGTTGCAACGCCCTTGACATGCAGCCATGGTCAAAACCATTAAAATCCGTCATTTCTGTGGCGATGCCTGATCCTGGTTTTTTTCGAGACGATCCAGTTCGGCGCGAAACTCGCTGATATCCTGAAAACTGCGGTACACAGAGGCAAAGCGCACATAGGCCACCTGATCCAGCTCGCGCAAATGTTGCATCACTTTCTCGCCAATCAACCGTGACGCCACTTCCCGTTCGCCAGCGGTTTGCAGGCTGTGCTTGATCTGGGTAATGGCGGCTTCAATTTTCTCGATGCCCACCGGGCGTTTTTCCAGGGCGCGCTGCAACCCGGAACGCAACTTGGCTTCATCAAAGGGTTCGCGGGTGCCGTCGCTCTTGATGACCCTGGGCATCAACAACTCCGCCATCTCGTAAGTGGTAAAGCGCTCTTTACAGGACAGGCACTCGCGGCGACGGCGCACCTGGCAGCCTTCAGCCACCAGGCGGGAGTCAATTACCTTGGTATCTTCCGCATTACAGAATGGGCAGTACATGGGGCAAGCGCCTGTTGATGAACGGGTTCAGTATAGATCTGTTAACTCAGCCGTACACCGGATAACGCTTACAGATCTCCAGTACTTTGGTTTTGACTGCGGCGATCACCTGCTCGGCGGTGCCGTTTTCCAGGGAATCGAGAACATCGCACATCCAGTGGGCGAGCTGCACACAATCCGCTTCCGTAAAGCCCCTGGTGGTCACGGCGGGGGTGCCGACCCGCAGACCGGAAGTAATAAAGGGCGAGCGGGGGTCGTTGGGCACAGCATTTTTGTTGACAGTTATATTGGCGGAGCCCAGAGCGGCATCCGCATCCTTGCCGGTGTAGGGTTTGCCGATCAGATCCACCAGCATCAAATGGTTTTCGGTGCCACCGGAAACAATGTTGAGGCCGCGCTCCATAAAGGTTTTCGCCATGGCCTTGGCGTTGACCACCACCTGCTTTTGGTAGGTCTTGAATTCTTCTGTGGCGGCTTCTTTGAAGCTGACGGCCTTGGCGGCAATCACATGCATCAAAGGACCGCCCTGGCCACCGGGGAAAACGGCGGAGTTCAACTTCTTTTCCAGCTCTTCATTGGCCTTGGCGAGAATAATGCCGCCGCGGGGACCGCGCAGGGTTTTATGGGTGGTGGAGGTGACCACATCGGCAAAAGGCATGGGATTGGGATAAACACCTGCGGCCACCAGACCGGCAACATGGGCCATGTCCACCATCAGATAGGCGCCGACCTTGTCGGCAATGGCGCGGAATTTTGCCCAGTCCACCACCTGGGAATAGGCAGAAAATCCAGCGATAATCATTTTGGGTTTGTGTTCCAGCGCCAGGGCTTCGACCTGGTCGTAATCAATAAGACCGGTTTCGTTGTTAAGACCGTACTGCACGGCATGATAGGTCTTGCCGGAGAAATTGGGCTTGGCGCCGTGGGTAAGGTGACCGCCGGCATCCAGGCTCATACCCAGCACGGTATCGCCATGTTGCAAAAGTGCCAGAAAAACTGCGGCGTTGGCCTGGGAACCGGAGTGGGGCTGGACATTGGCGTAATCGGCGCCAAACAACGCCTTGACCCGCTCAATGGCGAGATCTTCCGCCTTGTCGACAAATTCACAACCGCCGTAGTAGCGCTTGTGGGGGTAGCCCTCTGCGTACTTGTTGGTCAGCACCGTGCCCTGAGCCGCCATCACCATGGGGCTGGCGTAGTTTTCCGAGGCAATCAGTTCAATATGTTCTTCCTGACGGAGCTCTTCTTGCTGGATGGCAGTCCACAGATCAGGATCGTACTGGGCAATGGTTAAGTCTTTGTTAAACATAGTCTCGGCGCTTCCCCGCAGTGAAAGGTGATAAAAGGTAAGGAAGGAAAAAAGAGGCGGGATTTTACACGATCAGAGGGCGGGTAACCAGAAAAATGGCGATTTTTTCATCAATCACGGCTTCTGTGCGGACAGAACCATGAAGGGTTTGCGCGGGATTATGCCGCAAGGAGAAAGACGATCAAGCCTTAAGAGCCTGCTCAAAGGTGTGTTTTAGAGAAAAAACAGCGGGATCCATCCGTTGGTATCCCGCTGCCATGCAATAACTGCCCCGAGTCCTCTCGTTGTGAACAGGCCGGACATCACTGCATCTTACTGGCACCATTCCCTGGCGCTCTTCCCCTTGCTAAAACTCATTGACCGGGCTTGCCTTAGGGCTTGCGGCTTTTTCACTTTTGGCGGTATTGGCTGAAGCGCCGCCGAGAAATTTACCTTGTATCGCTTGTCTGGGTTTGGCGGAAACCAGCAGCTTTTCCAAAGAAGTTTTACCGGCAGAGATTTGAAGGTCTGTAAACGAGGCCTTGGGCATGGCGTCGCGAATGGCCGCCTCAACAGTTTTGTGAAGGCCGGATATCGCCTCGGATCGGGGTGGAAAGTTGCTCACCAGAACAGCGACCACAAAAGAGGCGGCCATTGCTGCGGAGACAAAACCCAGATAGCGCCAACGCCGACCGCGAATCTCTGTCCGATTCAAATAGGCCTCCACCGCCGACCAGGCCGAACAGGGCGGCGAGAGCACCGCCAATTCGGCGAGAGCCCGATCCATTCGCTTATCACTGCTGGTCATCACAAATATCCCCTTGAATACTGCCGTTAACTACACCGCCCTGACCCTCGTCGCAGCGCGCCCGCTCCCTATCGCCACTCTGCCACCACTGTCGAACCTGGCGCCTTGCCCGCATTAACTGGGTTTTGGAATAGCTTTCCGAGTAACCCAGCATGCTGGCAATTTCCTGATGGGTATAACCCTCAACCCCGTACAGCCACAGCACCACGCGGCGTTCCGGCGCCAGACGGGAGAATGCGGAGGCAATATCCCTGGCCATTTCAGCGCTGCTGCTATCGCCTATGGCATGGTCGTCCACCAAAACTTCAACATTGTCCATGCGGCTATTGTTGCGGCGCAGGTTCATCAGCGCCGCATTGATAAACACCTTGCGCGCCCAGCCCCAGAACGGCGCCTCAAAGCGATACTGGCCAATATTCTCCACCAGGCTGAGCATGGCATCCTGAAGAATATCCCGCGCCTGCTGGGGACACTGGCAGAAGCGGTAGGCCAGGGTGTAGACCGGCTTTTCAAAGGCCACGTAAATTTCAAACAAGGCACCCCTGTCACCGGCCTGGGCTTGCCGGACAAGCTGTTCATCGATCTCCACCGCAAAAGCGCTTTTCATAATCCTATAGATGCACCAAGGCCATAAAACGTCACAGGATTTTGTGATTATTTTTTATTTTTTTCACAATACCCCGGTTATCCGCAATCACTCCCCGCTTTTCTTGCCTGCTGTTGGAGCGGAATGACATCGACATCAATTTCTGCACTCAAGCGACGCAGATAGTTTTGTCGCAGTCTGCTAGAATTCGGCACAGTTTTGTCTTTACAGACACCTTCAACCATCGAAAAGCAACCGGGTTAACACAGTTTCATTATGGCTCAATACGTCTATACCATGAATCGGGTGGGCAAAATTGTTCCCCCCAAGCGGGAAATTCTCAAGAATATTTCCCTGTCCTTCTTCCCTGGCGCCAAGATCGGTGTTCTTGGCCTCAACGGCTCTGGCAAGTCCACCTTGCTGAAGATCATGGCCGGCCTCGACACCGACATTCAGGGCGAGGCGCGCCCCATGCCGGGCATCAAAATCGGCTATCTGCCTCAGGAACCCCAGCTCGACCCCGCCAAGGACGTGCGCGGCAATGTGGAAGACGGGGTTCGCGAGGCGGTTGACGCCCTCAAAGGTTTGGATGAGGTGTTTGCCGCCTACGCCGAGCCGGACGCTGACTTCGACAAGCTCGCCAAGAAGCAGGAGGAATTCGAAAATATCATTCAGGCCTGGGATGCCCACAACCTCAACAATCAGCTGGAAGTGGCCGCCGACGCCCTGCGCCTGCCCCCCTGGGATGCGGATGTTGCCAAACTGTCCGGCGGTGAGCGCCGCCGCGTGGCGCTGTGTCGCCTGCTGCTGTCAAAGCCCGACATGATTCTGCTGGACGAACCCACCAACCACCTGGATGCGGAAAGCGTGTTCTGGCTGGAAAAATTTCTCGAGGAATTTCCCGGCACTGTGGTGGCGGTGACCCACGACCGCTATTTCCTCGACAACGTTGCCGGCTGGATTCTCGAACTCGACCGCGGCCAGGGCATTCCCTACGAGGGCAACTACTCAACCTGGCTTGAGCAGAAAGAGAAGAGACTGGAACAAGAGGCACGGGAAGAGTCCTCCCACATGAAAGCCATGAAAGAAGAGCTGGAATGGGTGCGCAAAAACCCCAAGGGTCGCCAGGCCAAAAGCAAGGCTCGTATCGCCCGCTTTGAAGAAATGCAATCCCGGGAATTTCAGGAGCGCAACGAAACCAACGAAATCTACATCCCCCCCGGTGAACGCCTCGGCGATAAGGTCATCGATTTCAACGGCGTCTCCAAGGGCTACGGCGATCGCATGCTGATCGACAACCTCAGCTTCAGCGTTCCCAAGGGCGCCATTGTCGGCATTATCGGCGGTAACGGCGCCGGTAAGTCCACCCTGTTTCGCATGATTGCCGGCCGCGAACAGCCCGACGGCGGCACCATCGATATCGGCGAAACCGTCAATATGGCGTTTGTGGAGCAGAGCCGGGAAAATCTCGACGACAAAAAAACCGTCTGGGAAGCCATTTCCGACGGCCACGACATTCTCAAAATCGGCAGCTACGAAGTGCCCTCCCGCGCTTACCTGGGTCGCTTCAACTTCAAGGGCGGCGACCAGCAAAAGCGGGTTGGCGATCTCTCCGGTGGTGAGCGCGGCCGCCTCCATCTGGCCAATACCCTCAAGCAGGGCGCCAATGTGCTGCTCCTCGACGAACCCTCCAACGATCTGGATATCGAAACCCTGCGCGCCCTCGAAGAAGCCATGCTCGCCTTCCCCGGCTGCGTTATGGTGATCTCCCACGACCGCTGGTTTCTCGACCGGGTCGCCACCCACATTCTCGCCTTTGAAGGCAACTCCGAGGTGGTGTTCCACGAGGGCAACTTCAGCGACTACCACGAAGACTTTATCAAGCGCAAAGGCAACAACGCCCACCCAGAGCGCATGAAGTACAAGCGCCTGAAAGTGTAGACTGAAAGCGCCGAAGCCGCCCGGCTTCGGCGCTGCTGCGATTACGCAAACACCCACAGCAGAGCTGCAGGCATGACGGCAAAGATCGACATCCACTGTGTCAGAGGGTCGGCCATTGGCGACTGGATTCCAACCCTGGCGCAGCTGCGCATTGCGGTTTTTCGCGAATTTCCCTATCTCTACGATGGCACCATCGCGTACGAAGAAAAATATCTGCAAACCTATGTCAATTCGGCCACCAGCATCGCCGTGCTGGCAATGGCCAACGGCGAGGTGATAGGCGCATCCACAGGGCTTGCCCTGGCGGACGAAGATCCCGCTTTTATTCAACCCTTCATCGACAAGGGCTACAACGTCGGCGACATTTTCTACTGCGCCGAATCCGTGCTTCTGCCCGATTACCGCGGCATGGGGGTTTACAAGTACTTTTTTAATGGGCGAGAAGCCCACGCCCGCAGCTTGCCCGCCATTAAAACCCTGGCGTTTTGCGCAGTACAGAGGCCACTCAATCACCCGCTTCGCCCGGCAAACTATGTTCCTCTCGATGATATCTGGCGGCGCTTTGGTTACTGTCGCCGTCCGGAACTTGCCACAACCTTTCACTGGAAGGATGTCGATGAAGTAGAATCATCTGCCAAAGCCATGGTGTTTTATACCAAGCAGCTGTGATCTGTCCACCTTAAGCCATAACAACCAAGGATTCAAAAATGAGCATTTCCCTCTACAAAGCCACCATACCCTCGTACCTGCAAATTCTCGGCGCGGTCAGCGGTCTTCTCGACAAGGCGGAGCAGCATTGCGCCAGCAAGGGCTTGGCCGCCGACACCATCACCCAGGCCTGCCTGGCCGCTGATATGCGCCCTTTCGCCTACCAGATTACCTCTGTGTGCCACCATTCCTTAGGCGCAATAGAGGGGGTTCGCAAAGGCGTATTTTCCCCCGCCACCGCGCCGCCACCCGCAGATTTTGCCAGCCTGCGCACCCGCATTACCGAGACCATCAGTGCCCTCGAGCAGATCACTGAAAAGGAAATGGAAGCCTTTATCGGTCAGGCCATGGGTTTTGAAATGACGGGCTTGAGAATCGATTTTGTCGCCGAGGAATTTTTGCTGAGTTTTTCCCAGCCCAACTTTTATTTTCACGCCACCACCGCCTACGACATTTTGCGCTGGCAGGGGCTGGAAATCGGCAAGCGGGATTTTCTCGGCGCCATGCGGCGCCTGTAAGACCCTATACGGAGATTGCATCAGTAAGCGAATTTTGGTCACCCCCTGCAGGGCGAGATTTTTAAGGCGACGTGTTTTCCCCAGGAGCCTGGCTGCAGGCGCCAAGGGCAGCCCTCAGGGAACCAGGTTGGCGATGCGAATCTGGTTTTTACCCTGCTGCTTGGCTTCGTACATGGCGCGATCCGCCGCGCTGAGTATTTGCGACACACTGTAGCTGACGTCCTGGCTGCCGCAGTGGCAGAGCCCCATGGACAGGGTGACCGGCCAGTTTTGCACCTGCATATCCGCCATAATTCTAGCGCGAACCCGCTCCAGTACCTGAAGGGCATCGTCGAGGGTGGCGCCCGGATGAATGGTGGCAAACTCGTCGCCGCCAATGCGGGCGACAAAATCCGTACCCCGGCAACCGGCGCGAATCAAGCCGGCAATTTCCTGAAGGACAAGATCCCCGAGGTCGTGGCCGTGGTTGTCGTTGACATGCTTGAAGTTGTCGATATCAATAAAACAGACCGCAAACTGCCAGCCGAACTGGCGCAATTCATCAATATCCTGTTCCAATTCCTGGGTAAAGGCGCGGCGATTGCCAAGGCCGGTCAGATGATCCGTCAAGGCCATGGTGCGCTCGTGCTCCAGTTCGCGGCGGATTTTTTCCTCCGTCAACTTAAACTGGGTGGCGTCGCGGACAAAGGCCAGGGCATAGGCGTTGGCGTCCAAATGGATAACACTGAGCATAATTTCAACAGGAAAGGTCTCGCCGGACTTGCGCATACCCAACAGCCTCAGCCCTCGCCCCATGGGGCGATTCTCGCCGCAGGCAAAGAAATTGTTGATATGGATACGGTGCTGGGTTCTGGCATCTTCGGGCATTAACTGATCGAGGGGCTCGCCGAGAAGAGCATTTTGATCGTAACCAAACATTCGCGCCAGCAGGCTGTTCACCAACACGATGGAACCGGACAGATCGACAACCAATGCCGCGTCGGGAATAATTTCGATCAGTTCTGACAGGGTTTTATCGGTTTTCATTTCCCCGCCAGAATAACCCCGTCGTGCTAGTTTGCCAACAAAACTATTTACCGAAAGTTGCGCCAATTACTTTTTCCACGTCCACGCGCCCGCGCTGGGAACCCTGTGTATTGTAGTTCTATGCGTTTCCACGCGGAGCGCTGGGAACGAGGCCAGGCTGCACGCGGGAACATCCGACACCCTCAGGACTGCTCTGGCCTTGTGTTGTAGAGCCAGCCTTGCTGGCGATAGGGGTGGATGTTGGGGCGACTCCGCAGCAATCGCTTGCAGCGCAAGCTCCCACAAAAAAGGGTTCCACCCAGTAGAGGCGTTCCGCCCTTTGAGCTATCCTGGTTCCCACGCTCCTGCGTGGAGCCCTGTGTCTTGTGGCGGTATGCGTTCCCATGGGGAATGCGGAACGAGGCAAATCTTACCGGGTTAATTCTTGGCCACTGGAAAAAGCGCGGCGATCTCGTCGGCCGCCACCGGCTCGCTGAAATAATAACCCTGATAGGCATCGCAGCCATGGGCGCGAAGAAATTCCCACTGCGCCCTGGTTTCGACACCCTCGGCGATGGTTTTAAAACCGAGGCCTCGGGCAATGCCGATAATGGCAATGACGATGGCCTGGTCTTCAGCGTCAAGGGGCAAGCCATCGACAAAGGATTTGTCAATTTTGAGCTTGTGAACAGGGTAGCGCTTGAGGTAGCTGAGAGACGAGTAACCGGTGCCAAAATCATCAATGGACAGGCTCACCCCCATGGCCTGCAGCTGACCCAATGTGGTGATGGTGCGGCTGGAATGCTCCATGGCGATACGCTCAGTAAGCTCCAACTCAAGCATGGCACTGGCAAGGTTGTTGGCGCGGAGAATTGTCGCCACCGTATCGCAAAAATTGTCTTTATAGAGCTGCACAACCGAGAGGTTCACCGCCACAGAGAGCTCCGGCAGTCCCTGGGCGCGCCAGGCAGCCTGCTGCCGGGCGGCGGTGTCCATCACCCAGGTTCCTATATCGATAATCAGGCCGCTCTCCTCGGCAATGGGAATAAAGGTTGCCGGCGAGATCATGCCCATTTCGGGGTGCTGCCAGCGAACCAGGGCTTCGACGCCGGTAATTTGTCCGGTTTCCATGGCCACCTGGGGCTGATAGTGAAGCACCAGTTGATTTTTGTTGAGGGCCTGGCGCAATTCGTTTTCGACAAACAATGTCTCATTGGCCTGGGTTCTCATCATCTCCGTGAACGGCTGAACCGTATTGCGACCATTGTGTTTAGCCTGCGCCAGTGCCGCATCCGCCGACTGGATGAGCTGCTCAAAAGTGCGGCCGTGTTCGGGAAAAACGGCAATGCCAATGCTGCCGGTAAGGGCGAGGCGGCGGCCATCAATATCGAAAGGCTCGGCGATAACATTCAACAAGCGTTCGGCAATGACGCCGGCCTGGGTACCATCGACGCCGGGCAGAAGGAGAAAAAACTCGTCGCCGCTCATGCGGCTCAGGGTGGAATCGAGGTGAAGTTGGCTGCTTAGACGCTGGGAAAGTTTTTTTAGTACCAGATCGCCAACGCTGTGACCGAGGGATTCATTGATAATTTTAAAGCGGTCGAGATCGATGCAAAGCAGAGCCACCCCTGTATTGCCGGCTTTGGCGGCCGCCAGCGCTCGCCGCGTTTTTTCGTGGAGCAGCTCCCGATTGGGCAGGCCGGTGAGGGAATCGTAATTGCTCAAATAATGGATTTGCTCTTCGCTGGCTTTTTTGTCGCTGATGTCGGTGGAGATCCCGCACAGGGCGTAGATGGAACCGTCGCCATGGCGCAGGGGGATTTTTACCGACCAGAAGGCTCTAGTGATTCCGGTGGCTTTTACCCTGTCAATTTCCTCTTTTTGCACGATCTCGCCATGCTCGAGAACCCGGCGGTCGTTGTCTCTGATACTGGCCACCGTCGCCGCATCAAAAAATTTGTCGTCGGTGCAGCCGAGCACCTTCTCGACTCTGTCGATGCCCCATAAATCGAGCACTTGCTGGTTGACAAAGGTATAGCGCCCTTCGCGATCCTTGAGGTAGATGCAGGCGCCGACATTTTCCAAAATCACCGACAACCGGCTTTCGCTGTCGCGCAGGGCGCGCTCAAATTCCAGGCGCTGAATTTCCCGGTCGAAATTATCGAGGGCAAAACTGATATCGCCGCTCATTTCCACCAACAGCGCAATGGTGTCCTCATCAAAAGCACCGATCTTGCCGTGGTAGACATTCAAAACCGCAAAAGCTTTGCCGTTGCGCTGCAAAGGAAATGCCGCCGCCGCTTTCCAGCCATATTTTCTCGCTTTGTCGTGCCAGGGCGCCGTGCTGGGTTCCGCCAGATAATCGTTGATAATCACCGGCTCATTGTCGCGCATGGCTTTGCCCGTGGGACCTGCCCCTTCTGGAATGTCGCCCTGGGCGGATAGTCTCAGATCATCGAGATAATCCGTGCCCTCGCCATGGTTGGCAACGGGGCTAATAATTGCCGATGCCGTATCCAGTATTCCCACCCAGGCCATTTTCATACCGCCAAATTCCACCGCCATCCGGCACACCAACGGCAGCAGCTCCCGTTCTGTTTCCATTCTGACAATGGCCTGGTTGATTTCACTGAGGGCGTGATAGAGATGCCCCAACCGCGCCGCTTTGCGTTCACTCTTATCCCAGCCCTTGGCGATAATAAACACCAGCAGTGCAAGAGCCATACTAAGGGCGCCACCGGCAAGGCCTATAAGGGTTGCCCTGGGCGGCAGGGTGGCATGACTTTTGAATTCCGGGGTATTGCTCAGCCGCAGCGTCCATTGCCGCGAGCCCACCTCGATGGTGCTTTCCACCTGCAACTCGCCGTCCCTGCGGCGCTGCTCGTGGGAAATGGCATCGGAATGGAAAAGTAGATTGCGCCCCGACTCCGCATCCAGATCGAGAATTTCAATATCGATATGGGGATTGATTTCCTGTTCCAGGTAGGCCATGAAATCGGTCATGCGAAAGGGCACATCCACCCAGCCCACCAGAGCTTGCCGGCGTTCATCCACCGTATCCAGGGGCGCGCCAATCTCATACACCGGCAGATACATGACAAAGGACGGGGTTTGCTGCAGGGACGCATCCTGCACCAGCGCCAGGGGCTGGGTAATAATGATTCTGCCGCTGTCCCGCGCCAGTTCCGCCGCGTCCCGGGCGAAGGGGTTACTGAAAACATCGAAACCCAGGGCGGCGATGTTATCCCCGGCGAGGGGTTCGATAAAAACAATGGGGGCAACCACAGTACGCGTGCTGGCGGGGTGAATGCGATAGGTTAGGGGCAGCTCGGTGCTGATAGCCTGCAAATAGGCATCGAGGTCTTCCCTGGACAAGGCTTTGACAAAGGCCACGCCCTGAATACCACCGAGGTTTTTCTGCACGGACAGCGCCGAGACGTAACGAAAGAATTCATCGTAACGGACTCTTTCCGATGCCTGAAAAAACCCCTGCACGCCCCGCATAACAACCTGGTAGGTATTCAGTTTTTGGGCGATGTTGGCTACGGCGCGCTCAGATTCTGCGCGAAATAAGATATCGAGAGCGGCCAGCTCCTGGCGCTGTGCATGCTTCCAGAAAAACCCTGTGGTAATCGCCCCGCCGACAAGAACAAAACCTGACAATAACCACGGCAGTAGTCTCCAGGAGATGAACTTCGGGCTGGTAATCATGATGCTTTGTTTATTTTCCCTAATAAAACAGCCAACATTGCGTGCAACGCTTATCTAACCACCCTTTTATTGCCGTGGCAATCCTGGCAACGGGCTATTTTCCCGCGGTGCTGACCGCAGCGGCAACAAAAACGCCCGCCCATCGCATAACCCTGTTGCGACGACCTGAAACCTTTGCAACATGACAAATTATCGCTGGCCAACCACAGGGCTTTTCCTTAATGTTAACGGTTAACCACTATTCGCACAGACATGATGACAGCCCCCGTAGTTAACCGGAAAAAAACTTTTGTCGCCATCCTGGCAACGCTCCTTGCTGCGGGCTTTCTGGCAACAACCCTGATCAGCTACCAGGTGGCAAAGAATTCCCTGGATCATCAGGTGGCAGACGAAATGCTGCCACTCACCAGCGACAACATATACTCGGAAATCCAGCGGGATTTGCTCCGCCCCATTTTGATCTCATCCTTGATGGCCAACGACACCTTTGTCCGCGACTGGGCCCTCGATGGCGAAAAAAACCCTGACCAAATCAGCAGCTACCTGGGGGAGATTCAAAAAAAATACGGCACTATCACCGCGTTTTTCGTCGCCGACCAGTCCCTCAATTACTACCACCCCACTGGGGTGATCAAAGTCATGGACAGGGAGAACCCTCTCGATCAATGGTATTTTTCCCTGCGCAACAGCACCAGCGAGTACGACATCAACGTCGATAATGACACCGCAGACCGCTCTCGCCTCAACATTTTTATCAACTACCGTGTCTTTGACTACCAGGGGCGCTTTATTGGCGTCACCGGCGTGGGACTTTCCGTCAAATCGGTGATTACCCTTATCAACAACTATCAGCGCCGTTACAACCGCCAGATTTACTTCGTCAACCGCCAGGGAGACGTCAGCCTTCACGGCGATGACTTCAATCTGCAAACCAATTTGCACCAGCGCCCCGGTCTCGACGCCCTGTCAACGCAAATACTGACCACCCTCAGCCTCAGCACCACCTACACGAGGGGGGATCAGGAAGAGTTTTATCTCAACAGCCGCCTGGTACCGGAGTTTGACTGGTATCTGATCGTCGAACAGCGCCGCCACAGCGGCAGAGAGCAAATCGACAAGTCGCTGATCATCAATATTCTGGTTTCTCTGGCGATCACCGTTGTGGTCTTGCTTATCGCCCATTTCACCCTGCGGGGCTACCAGCGCCAACTTATCGAAATGGCCACCATCGACAAGCTCACCGGCGCTCTCAACCGCCAGGCCTTTGAAGACCTGTTCGACCACCTGGCTAAAATGGCGAAACGCCACAAGCAATCCCTGGCACTACTGGCCATTGATCTCGACCACTTCAAGGAGGTGAACGACAATTTTGGCCACCAGGCCGGCGACAATGTCCTTCAGAACCTGTCCGCCGCCATTCGCGAAATTACCAGGGAGTGCGACACCCTCTGCCGCTGGGGTGGTGAAGAATTTATGCTCCTGCTGGAGCATTGCGACCTCGATGAAGCCCAGCAAAGAGCAGAGGATATACGCCAGTTCATCCAACAGCGCACCACCACTTTTGGCCGGGAAGAAATTGCAGTGACTGTCAGCATTGGCGTTAGCGAATATCGCCCCGGAGAAACACTGGATGCCTTTGTGAATCGCGCCGACGGCGCTCTTTACAAAGCCAAGCGGGAAGGCAGAAACCGGGTCATCACCGAAGGGTAGAAAACCACGGCAACGCTGGGCAATGCCTCATTCCCGCCCAGGAGTCTGAGGAAACCATCAAAAACACGGGCAATGATCGAAGGATGCCAATGGCAAGCACAGACAATTCCGTTAGCAATCACTACGACATTATCATCGTCGGCGCGGGCAGTGCCGGCTGTGTCCTGGCCAACCGCCTGTCCGCCGATCCCGAGTGCCGCGTGCTGCTGGTGGAGGCGGGCGGCAACGACAACTGGCACTGGTTTCATATTCCCCTGGGCTACCTGTTTGCCATGGGCAATCCCCGCGCCGACTGGTGCTACAGCCTCGAGCCCCAACCCGGCCTCAATGGCCGCACCCTGCCCTACCCGCGCGGCAAGGTGCTCGGCGGTTGCAGCGCCATCAACGGCATGATCTATATTCGCGGCCAGCGCCAGGACTACGACAGCTGGCAACTGCCCGGCTGGTCGTGGCAGGATGTACTGCCCCGCTTTAAAAAGTCAGAAAACTATTTTCGCGGCGCCAATGAATTCCACGGCGGCAGTGGCGAGCTTCGCGTCGAGCAGCAGCGGCTCCGCTGGGCAGTACTGGATCATTGGCAAAACGCCTGTATTGAATACGGCATTCCTGAAGCCGCTGACTTCAATAGCGGCGACAACGAGGGCGTCGGCCTCTTTGATGTCAACCAGATCAAAGGGGTGCGCTGTTCAGCGAAACGGGCGTTTTTGAATCCGGTAAAAGGCCGCAAAAATCTCAGCATTTTAACCGGCGCCATCGTCGACCGAATAACCTGGGAAAACGGCAGAGCCTCCGGCATTGAGGTCATCCTTGGTAATCAGCGCCAGCAGATAAACACCTCTGGCCAGGTGATTCTGTCGGCGGGCGCTGTCTCCTCCCCCTGTATTTTGCAGCGCAGTGGCATCGGCGGCGAAAGCCAGCTCAGGGCCGCCAATATTCCCTGCCGCCATAAACTCGACGGCGTTGGCGGCAACCTTCAGGATCACCTCCAGATTCGCGTTCAGCTTCGCGTCAACAACGCCAGGACCAGGACGCTGAACTGTCTCAGCCGCAGCTGGCAAGGCCGGGCGCGCATGGGTCTTGAATATTTACTGACACGCTCAGGCCCTCTGGCAATGGCGCCAAGTCAGCTCGGCGCTTTTTTCAAATCGGAATCAACCCTGGAACGCCCTGACCTGGAATACCATGTTCAGCCCATGAGCGCAGAAAAACTCGGCACCAAACTGCACCCGTTCCCCGGCATTACCGCCAGCGTCTGCAACCTGCGCCCCACCAGCAGAGGGCGGGTGGATATTCGCAGCGCCAACCCCCTGGAGGCTCCCCGCATAGATCCCCGCTATCTCAGGACTGAGGAGGATCGCCGCAGCGCCGCGCGCGCCATCGAAATCACGCGGGAAATTGCCCGGCAACCGGCGGCGCAGGCGCTCAATCCGGTGGAAATAAAACCAGGGGCAGAACTGACAACAGCTGACGAGCTTGGCCGCGCCGCAGGGGATATCGCCACCACCATTTTTCATCCCAGTTGCACCTGTAAAATGGGCAGCGACGCCGACCCTCTGGCGGTAACCGATAGCGGCTTGAAGGTGCGCGGCTTTGACAACCTCTATATCGCCGACGCCTCGGTGATGCCCACCATCACCAGCGGCAACACCCACGCCCCGGTGGTAATGATTGCCGAAACCCTGGCGGAGCGGCTTGGCAACCAGGCACAATCATGGACAAAACCTCTACAAAAATAAATATTGAAAAGCGCCCCACAGAATCAAAGACCTTAAAAAATTCAACGTTTTATCCCAATCAAAACAATGGTATAACAACTTACCAGGGGTTCCTATCGGCGCCGGCGATATCCAGGTCATCGCCTGCAGGGCAGGCTCCTACAGGCGGCGATTTTTTGCTAGGAGCCGGGCATCCCGGCGAAAACCCTTCTTGATAATGGGTATTTCGCCAGCAGGGCGAGCTCCTTCGGAAATCCTGACCCTGCAACCGTGAAAAATCGGGTATTAAGCCTTGTGTGAATCCGTGCTGCTGCCATTTTCAAGCACGACCAATCGAGAATTTTCCATGGATCAAGAGTCTTCAACGGATAAAGAGTCCTCAAAGGATAAAGAGCCCTCAACGGATCGAACGGATAGAGAGTCTTCAACGAATAAAGAGCCCTCCTGATGTTTAAAAAACTGGCATCCAACATTTCGCACCATTTCAGCCTCTGTATTGTTCTCTGTTCCCTGGCAATTGACGCCAATAGCCAAGAAAGCCTTCCTGTGCGCGTTATCACCGCTCAGCAGCAGCCCGTTTACCGCCAGGTTGACATCACCGGCACCGTGACCTCCCCCAGAGTGGCGCAACTATCCACGGCAATCAGCGGCCTTATTCTCACCATGGCGGTGGATATTGGCGACCGCGTCGACGCCGGCACGCCGCTGCTGGAACTGGATCCCGAACTGGCGGAACTGGAACTGAAAAGTGCTGAAGCTCAGGTTGCCCAAGCCAAAACCGCCCTCGCCGACGCCCGCAGACGCTTGCGGGAGGCGCAATCCCTCGGCTCCCAGCGAGGCATTGCCGAAACCCTGATTCGCGGACTCGAGGCCGAAGTCAGCCAGGGTGAGGCGCGCCTGGATGAAATTCACGCCCAGGCACAACACCACCGGGCGCTCCTGGCGAGACACCAGCTCAAAGCCCCTTTTTCAGGGGTTATCAGTAAAAAATTTCGTGAACTGGGCGAGTGGGTCACCCCCGGCACCGCTGTTTTCGAGCTGGTTGACAGCGACCACCCGCGCCTGGATTTTGCCGTCGCCGAAGACTATCTCGCCGCACTGACCCCCAAAACCAAAGTCAATTTCACCCTTAACGCGCTGCCGGGTCGCCATTTCCGGGGACAGGTGAGCACCATAGTGCCCATCACCGAACCTGGAGCGCGCACCTTTTTGCTACGGGTTGCCGCCGACAATCCAGACCCGCAAATGATTCCCGGCATGTCGGCGCGGGCTACCCTGATTATCGCCAGCGGTCGCAATGGCCTGGTGGTTCCCCGCGACGCCCTGCTGCGCTACCCCGATGGCCGAGTGGTGGTGTGGACAGTCCGCAAGTCCAAAGAGGGCTTGACGGCTCAGGAAAAGCGGGTGGTCACCGGAGAGGCATTTGACGGCCTGGTGGAAATCCATGAGGGGCTTGAACCGGAAATGCGGGTGGTGGTCAAGGGCAATGAAGCCCTGCAAAACGGTCAGTCAGTGCGCGTCGTTAGCGACAGTGGGGATGACTGAGCATGTTTGCCGAAATTATCAAGCGCGGCACCCTGGTAACGGTCATTACGCTGATCGTTTCCGTCCTCGGTATTCTCGCGGCAACGCGAATCCCCGTGCAAATGATTCCCGACCTCGATGTGCGCGCCATCAGTATTCGCACCAACTGGCCCGGTGCCACCCCTCAGGATGTGGAAAAGGAAATCCTTATCGAGCAGGAAGAATATCTGCGCAACCTGCCCAATTTGTCGCGCATTATTTCAACGGCTAACAGCGGCAACGCCGAAATCGAGCTGGAATTTCCCTTTGGCACCGACATTACCGAAATGCTGATTCGCGTCAACAATGCCCTCAGCCAGGTACCCTCCTACCCGGAAAGTGTCGATGAGCCGCGCATCTTTGCGAACTCCTTTTCCAGCAATTCCTTTATGTTTTTCAGCATCAGCCCCCTGCCCGGCAATCCTCGCCAGCTCGATATGGATCTGATGCTGGACTTTATTGAAGACAACGTCAAACCGGTGATGTCCAGGGTTGCCGGCATCTCGGAAGTGGATATTCGCGGCGGCGCCGAGCGCCAGGTGCAGATTCTTATCGACCCCGCCCGCCTGGCGCAGCGGCAGCTGTCCCTGGCGGATGTGCGCAACGTCATTCGCAGCCGCAACCAGGATCGCTCCGGCGGTGAAATCGAATCCGGCAAGCGCCAGTATCTGGTGCGCACCATTGGCCGTTTCGACAGCCTTAAAGAACTGGAAGAGCTGATTCTGGTGCGCCGCGGCGACGCGGTGATTACCCTCGGCGATGTCGCCAGCGTTCGCCTCGACCACTTTGAAAAACTCGACAGCACCTCCTACAACGGCGAGCCCAATATTTTTGTCTCCATTCGCCGCGAAGCGGGTTCCAACGTCATCGACATCAAACGCGCCATCACCACAGAGCTGGCAACCATCAATCGGGATGTGCTTGAGCCCGCAGGCATGGCGATGAAACTGATTGCCGACGATGTCCGCTATGTGGAGGAGTCGGTCAAAAATGTGTGGCAGAACCTGGCCATAGGCAGCTTTCTCGCCATTGCGGTAATGTTTTTATTTTTGCGTTCCACCCGCGCCACCCTGATCGGCGTCATGGGCATACCTCTTTGTATTATCGTCGCCTTTTTTGGCCTGCTGCTTGCCGGACGCACCATCAACGTCATTTCCCTCGCCGGCATTGCCTTTGCCATCGGCATGACCCTGGACAACAGCATTGTGGTTTTGGAAAGTATCGAGCTGGAGCGCCGTCGCGGCGCCGACAGGCTTAAGGCAGCGGTGGTGGGTGTGCAGAAAGTGTGGCCGGCGGTGCTCGCCTCAACCATGACCACGGTGCTGGTTTTTCTGCCGGTCGCCTTTGTCGAGGAAGAGGCGGGGCAGCTCTATTCCGACATCGCCATTGCCATCTCTGCGGCCATTCTTGCCTCCATGCTGGTTGCCATCAGTGTATTGCCGACAGCGGCGGCGCGCTTGCGTCTCGAAGCCAATCCCCTTTTACAGTCATCCGTGGGCAGAGCCATCAGCGCCCGCCATATTGGCGCCAGAGCGAGCAAACTCACCCTCGACGCTGTCCACTGGTTATTGGCCAGCCAGCAGCGGCGCCTTGCCTGCATCGCCCTCATCACCCTGATAAGTATCGCCGTGATAGCATTTCTCACCCCCCAGGCAGAATACTTGCCGGAGGGGGAAGAGCCGAAAGTATTTGCTTCCATGAACGCACCGCCGGGTTACAACCTGGCCGCCATGGAAAAAATCGCCCGCGAAATCGAAACTGAATTGCTGAATTATGTGGGGGCAAACCCCGCCGATTTTCACCGCGGCGCCGCCCCTGTGCCCGCACTGGCCTATATGAACATGCGGGTTGCCCCCCAGCAGATGCGGATTATCGCCGAACCTGTAGATCCCGGCGATATCGAAGCCCTTATGGACGCCCTGACGGAAAAATTTGAAACCTATCCCGGCATGCGCGCCTTCGCCGCTCGCGGCTCCATTATCACCAGCAACGACGGCGGCACCCGCAGTATCAATGTCGATATCTCCGGCGCCAATTTGGCGGAGATATACCGGGTCGCCCTGGCCGCCTACCGCCGCGCCGAAGTGGTTTTCGACAATCCGCGTATTCAATCCATTCCCCCCTCCCTCACCCTGGCACAACCGATGGTGGAAATTCGCCCCAACTGGCAGCGTGCCGCGGAACTGGGGTTAAGCGCAGAGGAGCTGGGTTTCAGTGTCGCCGCCCTCACCGACGGCAGCTACGTCAGCGAGTTTTTCCTCGCCGACGACAAAATCGACATCTATCTCTACAGCGAAGTTGGTCAGAATGCCTCTCTGGATACTCTGTCTCAGCTGCCCATCTATACCCCCAGCGGCGCTGTTTTGCCCCTGGGCGCCCTCGCCACTATCGCCGAGCTGGTGGATACCAGCAGCCTGCGCCGGGTCAATGGCAGCAGAACTGTGACCCTCAATATTATTCCGCCCCGCAGCGTGGCGCTGGAATCCGGCGTCGACATGGTGCGTCGCGACGTCGTCGAGCATCTGCGCAGCCGCGGACAGATACCCACGGGGGTGACCCTGGATATCTCCGGCGCCGCCGACCAGCTCGACGCCACTCGAGATGCGCTTTCCGCCAATTACCTGGTCGCCCTGGTTATCGTGTATTTACTACTGGTAGCCATTTTTAATCACTGGGGATACCCGCTGTTGATCATGACGTCCATTCCCCTGGGCATTGCCGGCGGTATCGCCGGGCTATGGCTGCTCAATGCGGTGGGCGCCCTTTTACCAGCGATAGGCTTGAAAGCCATCAGCCAGCCGTTTGACATGATTTCAATGCTCGGCTTTTTAATTCTGATGGGCACCGTGGTCAATAACCCCATTTTGATCGTTCACCGGGCTGTGACCAATATCAAGGAAAGCGGCATGAACGCCCTCGCCGCTGTCGAGGAAGCCGTGGAAGCCCGGCTGCGCCCCATCGCCATGTCGACCATTACCACCCTCTTTGGCCTTGCGCCCCTGGTGTTGATTCCCGGTGCAGGTACGGAGCTCTACCGCGGCGTCGGCATTATTGTGATGTTCGGGATTATTGGCGCGGCGGTGGTAACCCTTACCCTGCTACCCGCCCTGACCGCCACCGTATTGGCTTTTGGCCAGGGTCATAAAAAATCGTGATTCAGACAATTGGGGGTTCTGCGGGCGGTTTTTCGTCGGTGGCCGGATCCATTTCGTACTGAAACTCTTCGAGCACGCCAGAAACGGCTTCGGCATCCTTGAAGCGGGCGATATGAAACAGCGCCTCGCCCTCGTTCACCAGGGGAATATTGGTGCGGCCAATGATGATGCCGTCGGTGGTGGCGACAACATCCTCTTCCGACTCGCCAAAGGGATCAAAAACAATACCCAGCAATTCGTTTTTGACCACCTTCACACCCAGGGTTTTCATGGAGCGCAAAATGCCGCTTTTGGGGGCGCGTACCCAGGTACTGGATTTGCCAATCAGCGATTTAAATTCCCGCGGTTTGCGCCGGGGTTTAGGCAGCATACCCAGTTCGCGCAGCACCGAAACCACCCCCTTGACCCCGGCGCGGATTGACACCTCATCAAATCTGAGGGCTTCGCCAGCCTCATAGACAATCACGGCAATATTGCGTTTTTCCGCCTCTTCCCGAAGCGACCCCTGAACGATGTCCATATTGAGAATCACCGGCGCCTGAAATGCCTCGGCAATGCGCACGGTTTCTGCATTCTGCAGCAGCGCCCGCACCTGGGGCAGGTTTTCCCGGTGAATGGCGCCGGTGTGCAGGTCGATGCCGTGGGTGCATTTACTGAGGATTTCATTGACAAACACATGGGCAATACGCGCCGCCATTGAACCCTGCTGGGAGCCGGGAAACGAACGATTGAGATCGCGCCTGTCGGGCAGATAGCGGCTTTGATAAATAAAGCCGTAAATATTGACTACCGGCACAGCGATGAGGGTGCCTTTGATATTGGCAATCGCCTTGTTGTTGAGGACGCGACGAATAATTTCGACACCGTTAATTTCATCGCCGTGAAGGGCTGCCGACAAAAACAGCACGGGGCCGGGACTCTTGCCGTGGATGACATGAACCGGCATGGACATTTGGGTGCGGGTATACAATCCAGGCATTTCCAGCTCCACATAGGCCTGTTTTCCCGGCTTGATGGTGGTGGAACCTATAACAATGGGTTCACGCATTCAGTCGCCCTCAGGGTTTTATCAATACAATCAACGATGACCTCCGCCCACCCAGGAGTTTGTGCAATTTCTGAGTTCACCATACTCCAGGAATCGGCATGGCGATTTTTGTTCGGGTTAATGGGTGTATATCAGTATTTGGCGGGGATATGCAATAAAAGACTGTATATTGACATAAACTGGCGCAGTGCGAAGGCTCACACCAATCCATAACAATGAATATCAGGAGTTGCTCTTGTCAAAAAACACTCAAGCCAAGGATGAAGATGACAATGCCAGCACCAATGCCAATGAACCCTACGGATTCTGGAAAACCTTCGTTATTGTGCTTTGTGGCCACTTGGGGGTCAGGCCTTCCCATAAGCGCAAGGAAGATTTTGCCAGGGCAAACGGCGTTTATGTTTTCGTCGTAGCCCTGATTTACTTCTTACTGGTCATTGTCGGTCTCATTGTTCTGGTCAACTATATCGCCGCTTAACCAAACAATGGATCTATAACATTCCCAAAACATCAGCAGTAGGCATGGTATCCAGGTATTCCTTTACTGCCTTGATTTTGCCGTTCTCGATGGTGATCAGAAAATGGTATTCATTATTGTAAATACGACCATCGGGAAATTCCCCGCAGGATTCTGCTTCCAGAGCGACTTTATTGCCTTCTGCGACAAAACCTTTAGGAGTGATTTTCAGGCCGTTTTTCATCGGCGGCACCAGATCAAAAAAAATTTCGGCAATTTCAGCTTTGGTTTTTAAACCGGCGACAGGGAACATCCAACTTGCCGCCGATCCACCAACTGGCATCATCGGTCATCATGTTAGGGGCTCACTGAACGTCTTTGTTGCCAAAGTGAGCGATAAAATCGCTGACTAGTACTGTTTCAATTTAATTTTGTCTTATCGAGCTGCCATCGCCAGCAGGGCTGGCTCCTACCGAATAATCATTTACAAGGAGCCAGCCCTGCTGGCGATGTCTGAAGATTATTTATGGTAGACAATATCAAATTGAAGAAACACTAATTGTTTATTGTCTTCTGTTGTCATTATTGCTTATCCTTCGAAAGGTTGTTTTTGAGATCAACATTTACCCAGGTGTTATTAGACATTGCCAAGCAAACGGTTTTTAAGGGTTTCAGGCAGCGAGCCCACTTTGCGCACACTGTAGTCAAAAAACACCATGGTGTTCAGCACCCTGGCCACCTCTCCGCCCTGGGTGAGGTTGGTGACCCGGTGGACATAGTCAAAACTTTTATCACCCATATTGCCAATCGCCAGCTCAAATTTGAGCTGGTCGCCGCACATGGCCTCGGCGAGAAACGCCAGCTCAGAATAGGCCATGATGAGGCCGCCGTCTTCAAGATTGACTGAATCCTTGTAACCGAGGTGTTTGACATAGCTGCGCTGCACCACATTGGCGATTCGCAACACCTGCTCAGCGGCGAGATGATCGCCCATATTGACGTCGGATTTTTGTACCTCGATAGTGGTGCTGAAGAGAAAGGTTGCGGGCACTGCAATGATTTTTTTGGGCATGAATTTCTTCTGGCAGGTAAGCGCTCAATGCCGGGTTTTCGATGAGTCGGCGGCGCCAGTATGGGTTGCGGATTTTTCCCCTGTCGTGCGCCAAGGTAACAGAGCCCTTTGCCGCCCGACGGGAACGAAAAATAATGATGTTCGAATTATAGAACCGAAAGGGAACGGGAACCAGCGTCCCTGCCAGAACCGGAGTTCAGGGCATAATCCCTGAGGTCAACCCGAATACCCGCTGCCTTATTTTTGCACCGCCATCGGCGCGTTTGAGCCCGTGCCGATGCAATTTCCGAGTCAGGTCTACTGCCCTATTACCAGCTCGCCATCTTTGACGGGGATGCGCTCGCCGGGATCGTAATCCATTTTGACACTGCCCTCGGTGTCACCGATTCGGTAGGCGACATCATAACCTTTGGTAACCTGACTGCTGTCATAGACGGTTTCGCAGCGGGTTTCGTAGCGGGTCGTGGTGTTCTTGTTTTGCATACTCTCCTGGGTTTTTTTGCCCGCATAGCCACCGGCGGCAGCGCCGGCTACAGTGGCGACCTTCTTACCACTGCCGCCACCCACCTGATTGCCGAGAACACCACCGATAACTGCACCAGCGACAGTGCCAAGAATCTGGTTTTCGTCTTTAACCGGCGCCTTTTCTGTAATCGCAACCTCCTCGCACACCTCCCTTGGTGTACTCAGGGTTTCCGTAATGGGCTTCACCGAGAGAACTTCCGCAAACTCGGGTTCGGCGGGTTTTTGATCGATAAAGTTGTAGCCGCCAATAACGGCTCCTGCGGAAGCGATCACCACACCAATAACTATGCCAGTAACTGTCGATTTGTTCATAAATAAATTCCTTTGCGTAGACCTTGCGTGTTTCGAGTATAGACTTTAATCGTCAAGTCTATTAAACGTATTACTGAAAAAGTGGATGACATCACATTTTCAGGCTGACAACTGTTCTACCGCCCCGGTCATAGCATTGCGCTGGCTTATCTGCCGAGGGAAAAAGCAAAAACGCGCCCTCTCACCGCAGTAAATTGCCAAATGACCGCTGCACCAGCGAAAATTTGTGTAAATCCTCACCTGAGGGAATTCTTTTCGCGGCCGATTGTCTGCATACTGACGCCCCTTTTTGGGGGCTCTACAGCTATACTGTTAATGAGGTCGGTGGCGATTGATGCGCTGCCCTATTGACCAGGCTAGCCAAAACCCGTTTTACCTTTCGAGGCCTGTTGCATGAACAAATTGATCAAATTGACCCTGATGGTAGCCACCCTGTCGCTGACGGTAACCGGGTGCGTTCCCAGCCAGAGCAGTAATGTCTACTCCAGGGATGATGTGGGTCGCGCCCAGCATGTGCGCATGGGCACCATTACCGCCTTGCGCCCGGTGAAAATCGAGGGCACCAAAAC
>JALOAH010000167.1 GCA_023228865.1 Porticoccaceae bacterium
ATTGCTGGTGTTCTCCGGCAGCCCCGACATGGCAGAGATTGCGGAGCAGGCAGTCGCCCAGGCCGGGCCTGACCCAGCGAACTGGCTACCCGTTTATCTGGATGCGGTTCGCCAAGGCCGCATCGTTCCGGCCACTTCATAGGAATGCCCCATGAAACACAACGCCAACGAACGTGCGAAGCAGCAGGCGCTGGATGAAGAGCGGCGCCAGATACAGGTTCGTGATGATCTGCAGACGGCCAAAGATCAGGACTTCTACACGCGGTTGAGCCTGCACGGCCCGGACGCAGACACCCCGGAAGACACTTTCCTGATCTCGGTCTACAGCGAACACTGGACGCATGAAAACCTGGAAGCCGGGGAAACCAACACCCGTGACATCGAGCTTGACCGGGTGACGGTGGACGCTGACGACCTCGAACGACACAGCCAGGATTACGGCGTGACCGAACCGTCATGCAGCGACCCGCGCCAGAGTCCTGATATCTGGTTTTCCTCCACCTACCCGCGCCAGGATCGTGCCTATTTTGAGCAAGGTGTGCAAAAGTATTACAGCCTGCACGTTCATGAAGTGAATGGGCAGCGCCCCACCCCGGAGGATTATCAGCGGGTGGCCGACCTAATCGGCGCGCGCTTCGACCATGCGCTAAGGCTGTCCCCACGGCATGAACAGGAGGGACCAGACCTGTGCCTGTGAACCTTCCCAACCTCCAAACTCAGCCCTCTGCCGATGAGATAGCCGGCATGGCCTGGTGGAACAATCAGAAACAAGACGAACGTGCTGCCTGGCTTACAACTGCCGGACACGCTTGCAGCGTGGCCGACGCCTGGGCAGCGTACAAACGCAGCCAGGGAATTACTGATAACCGACCACCATAGGAACACCCAATGAATCGAAGACATTTCATCGCCGCTTCCGGAGCCACTGCCCTGCTAAGCATCCTGGCGGGATGCAAGACCGAACCGAAGGGCGAGAAATTCATCGGCCATTGGTTCTCGGATAACGGTCGCTACCCACCAACCCTGGTCCACATTGAACGGAACGACGACACGTTCCTGTTCACAGAAACAGCATGGAACAACTTCGGCAAAGTTGGATACCGGTCCAATACCGTGCCGGCCACACTAAACGGCGCGGACAACATCCTGGTTGTGGGCGACAGCGCACAGATTGCCTACAAGGAAGCTGACGATGAAATTGTCTCGAACAACCTAAAAGCCCGACGTATTTCAGAGACCGAATACCAAGCCGCCATTTCCAAGCGGTAAGTCGTAAAAGCCTGGATTTAATCTGGATTCATCGACTTATGAGAGGCAGAGCACTACCCATAGTGAAAGTTGATCGTATGGCTAGCGAAACATGCCCTCCGTGACAGCAACGAATTTTTCGCAGACGAACCCAAGGAATCATTCCGCGAAATTTTTCGCATTGACTCTGATAATCGCAAGCAGCCGAAGTGAAGTAAATAACAACAAACCAGCCAGAGAAACGAAGAGAGGGATAAGCGTAAGCGCCCAATAGTCTTTACTGATCCACCCTGGACTCGGAGCCAACGGAAAATCGAAAGCCAAAATGCCAGAGATCGTTACTATTCGATCAAAAATCACCACCCCCAGTTCCTGAGATTCAACAAAGAAATATGTGATCAACAGCGCTGAAACGAACGGCGCCAAAGCGAACAGAGATGCCATCACTTCTGCTACGGGAAGCTGTACGTCAAACGGGAACCAAGTTGAATCGCGTCTAACTGTCGGGGCGATTCGGCGAACACGGCGCCACAGCTCCCACGCAACGATAAAAATTACTATCGGCCCAAATCGGATGATCGTTGTATGCGTTGCATTTATACCTATAAAACCGGTCCGTGCCTCTACTTCTTCGTAGAGCCGAGATACTGCAGTTTCTAATTCATCGGCACTGTAATAAACCCCCCGTCTCTCCGCTGCGTAGCGCAAGATAGCATGTCGTAGCGCTTGAACGTGGATCAACACAAACGGCTCGTTAACTTCCAAGTACTCCTGCACAAGCATCGGAAGCAGCCCCTTAATCTCTTCGGTTTCTTCTATAACGAATAGCTCCGCAGGTGTCGGCGGTCTTAGATATGGGAATGAATCTTGAAATGATTTGGGAATCCCCACAAGAATCTGGTTTTTTTTATCCTTAAAAATCCAAGCATGAAAATCTTGACCATACCCGACGCCACAGCGTCCAAAGCTGACTAAACGAGAATCCTCACTAGAAATTTTGTGTAGGCCGCCTGCTATATAACTACTGGCGCCATAGAACTCCACTCCCTTCTTAGCTTCAACCACTGAGACTTTGCAAGTGGCAGCTGGAGCAAATCTCATCGAAACCTCATAGATTCCTGCATTTTGAATTGACCCATCCCCGAATTTCTCTGGAAGAATAAATTCATTTTCGGCAACTTCGGCCCTCGCGCGGGCGTGGAATTTTGTCAGATCCAGACGAAGCATCTCTCTGTGTGGCGCCCCCCCTTCAGCAAGAACAATCAATGCATGGATAATACTCATAGACCTAAGATTATCCATCGCCTGATTTCTGTCAATTTTACTCATCCCCGCGAAAACATAGATGATTGTCATTGTTATCAGGATGTAGAAAAGCCTGGCGCTCGAGGAGATGGCTTCTTTCTCAAAATCGCCATCGACGATTTTCTCTGGAGTCCGTTTTTCATTGATTTTCATAAGAAAATAATCTCAAATTCGGGAGGAAGATTAAGCTTAGAAAAACCATCAGTAAGACGGGCTACTAAATGTGGTCGAAATGACGGCTTTTGGCCGAAGAATCATACTCAACTGGCAGTGTTTTACGCATCTAACCGCTTCGTCTGAAGCGCCACCCCATCCGGCGACTTAGCACGCCGCCCCCGTTCCCCCCCGGAGTTCTCCCATGACACGCTACAAGCATCTTGCGGCGGGCATTGCCCTGGCCGCTGTTTTCATAAACCCTGCCCGCGCCAGCGGCATCCCTACGGTCGATGCTGCAACCATAGCCCAGTTGCAAGAACAGCTGCTGACCGCCCGCGACCAGCTGAAGAACCTGACGGATCAACTGGCAACAGCCAGGGAGCAGCTTGCCGCCTTCACGCAGTCCAGCGGCTACGGTGTCATTCCCAACGATTACGCCATCCGCGATCAGCTTCGCGCAGCGCTACCCTCCAGCGCCCAGGACCTGCTGAACCGATCTGGTAGCTCAGGCTTGAACGGGGATGTCTCCCGCATCACAGACAATGTCATGGCCCCGGTGAGTTTCGCCGAAGACAGACAGGAGCTGTCAAAACGGTCACTGAACATTGAGGCCACCGCGAAGGCGATGAGTGAACGGGCTTACGATTCGATGACTCAGCGGCTGGCCAACGTCGATGCCCTGCAGGATCAGATCAACCAGACGACCAACCCCAAGGAAATTGCTGAACTGCAGGCGCGGATTCAGATTGAGCAAGCGAATATCTCAGCCGAACAGACCCGCATTCAGCTTGCTGCACAGCAACTGGATGCGGAACGACAGCTGCTGCAGGCCCGGGCTGAACGTGTCTATGGCGGATGGTTTGGGAACAAGCCAGCGTCAGACTCATCCCCCGGCGCAGCTGAATAGGCTGGCGCGCCATGGCCAGCCTAACTCCATCCGTCGCGGCACCCACTACGCCAAGCAACATAGCTGAGTGGGTCATGACGCAAACCGAAGGCATCCTCAGCGATGCCATCAACGGGCCGATGCAGGCACTGTTCGAAGCACTCATGCCGGTCATCGTAGTGGGCCTGACTCTGCAATTCGTTGTGTATGCGTTTGCACTCATGCATGGTCAGAGCAATATGACCGTCACCGAGTTCTTCCGCAAGGCTATTCTCGTGGCGATTGTGTCTATGATCTTTGGGGCCGGCGGCCTGTATCAGAACGACATCGCCAAAACCATGATCGCACTGCCTGATGATGTCACCCAGCTCGCGCTCGGCACGGGCAACGTGGCGGCAGAAGTCGATAAGCTGCAGAACGAGACCAGTGAGGCATCCAATGCCATGCTGGGTTCCAGCGACCGGCCCTGGTACAACTTCATGCCTTCCACCAGGGAAGTGCTGGTCAGCATCCTGGCGACGCTGTTGCGAATCAATGCGGCCGTCGTAGGCAGCATCATCATGGTCATTGTGGTGGTCTGCAAAGTCGGCATGGCACTTGTGGTTGCTGCAGGGCCACTCTTTATCTCCGCGACATTGTTCGAGCCAACAAAACCTCTCTTCAATAACTGGGTTTCGCAGGCATTGAACTTTGTCTTCCTGGCCTTGCTTGCAGGCCTGGTCTTCGGCCTTATCCTGCAACTCAACATTCAGCTGATCCGCATGATCGCTGACCAGATAGAAACAGGGATGGCCGACGTGCTTTCACTGTTCGGCGCTCAGGTGCTTGTCGGTGCTGCCAGTCTCGTCATCATGATTCTGATTCCCGGCCTTGCCGCCGGCCTCTCCAACGGCTTCGGTGCTCAGCTCGGTATCGGTTCCGCCGCCCGGGGCGCGTTCTCTGTTCTGCGTCTGCGTAGCATGTTGCGCCTGCGCGCCAAGTAAACCCCTCCCTACCCGCTGCCCAGCGGGGCCATCACCCCCTTCCTTCTGCCCGCGCGGCAGGACAGGAGCCCTTCCCATGCACAAACTCATTGCCGCCCTGGCGCTGGCCGGGCTGCTGGCCGGCTGCGCCTTTCATGCGCCCCAACCGCCGCAGCCTGCTGACGGGCCGCGTGTACCGGTGAACGCCAGCGCACCGATTTTCAAAGGAGCCTGAACCGTGGCAGAACCCCTCAAGTCTGAAGACGTAGCTGCCTGGCTGGAACAATCGCGCGGCCTGGAGCGCGACCACCTGGGCGAACTGGTCACCAGCCGCAAGCGCGCCTGGCAGGTTGCCATGGGCGCGGGTCTGATCGCCTTTGCCGCCGTCGCCGCCGTGGCTGGCCTGACGCCCCTGAAACAGCCACCCGAAATGTATGTGGTGCGCGTGGACAACGCCACCGGCAGCATCGAGCATGTCAGCACCCTGGGCGAACCGATGGAAGACTACGGCCAGCGCATCGCCAAGTATTTCCTGAACACCTATGTGCTGAACTGCGAAGGCTACAGCTGGCAGACCATCCAGGAGCAATTCGACACCTGCGCCTTGCTGTCTTCCCCGCCCATTCAGGTGCAGTACGGCAAGCGGTTTGAAGGGCTGGATGCTGTGACCACGCGGCTTGGCACCCTGGGTACGGTGGATGTTCAGGTTCATTCCATCACCCTGGGCGCCAATCAGGCAGCCATTGTCCGCTTCACCAGGACGGAACGTGAAGTCTCCACCGGCAACGTCACCAGAACGCGGCACCTGATCGCCACCATGGCCTACCAGTACGCCGAC
>JALOAH010000055.1 GCA_023228865.1 Porticoccaceae bacterium
CCTGTGGAAATCACCTCGTTCAAGCCGGTGCTGCCAACCACATGGCGCAAGGCGCTGTTAGTGGCGTGCTCCAGGCTATTTTCCGGGTTTTTTACGTTGAGAACGTAATCCTTGATGTCCTTGATGTTGTACTGAACCCCCAACTGGAGTTCAACAATATTTTCGTCTTCCGTGAGCATAAGATCGCGGGTTTTGTTGCGGTACTGGCGCTCTTCGGTAACCCTTTCCTTGATGACCGTATCGATCAGCGGCGGATTCCAGTGAAGACCTGGGTTAACGGTGTCCAGGTACTTTCCGAAACGCAAGACAACAGCGCGCTCCTTTTCATCCACCTGATAGGTGCCCGCAAAGACCCAAAGGATCAACAGCACAACCGCGATAACCGGTATAAAACCGCGACCGCCGGAAGTGCCGCCTGCGCCGCCGCTTCCGCCACCGTTTTTACCGCCAAACTTGCTGAATTTGTCGCGAATTTTTTTCAGCGCTTCGTCAAGATCAGGCGGCCCGTTTCCCTGGCCACTGCCCCAGGGATCTTTGCCGCCGCCAGGTTCATTCCAGGCCATGCAATACTCCAAACTTTATGAATCTATCAATGTTTTTTGCAACTTCGTCATTTTAGCAACAGCGGCAAAGTTCTGTCAGGCTGTTTCCCGGTCTTCAGGGAAATTAACAATTTTCAGTTGCTCAAGAGCAACGCCCTCTGCTTTCAGCAAACGATTGAAGTCAGCTCGCGGCATGCGGATTTTCAGCTCCGCACTGCCATCCGCTTCGACACGTTCGGACTGAACCGCATTGAGGGCAAAGAATCTGGCGCGCAAGCGCCCCAGACTGGAACCAAGATGCAGGGTTTCCGCCACCATGTCCACGGACAGCAATTCCCTGATGGCGTCCACCAACAGTTCTATGCCGACGCCACTGGCAGCGGACAACCACACTGCCTGGGGGCGGCCATTGCCATCCCTGTCGATATGGGGTTCTGTATGCTCGAGAAGGTCGATTTTGTTGTAAACCAGTAACTGGGGATTGTCCGCAGCCCCTATTTCATGGAGCACGGTTAAAACACTCTCCATATTGCGCTGCCGGTTTTCGCTGTGGGCGTCCATGACATGGAGCAACAGGGTGGCACTGGCGGCCTCTTCAAGGGTGGCACTGAAGGCATCCACCAATTTGTGAGGCAGATGGCTGATAAACCCCACGGTATCGGCAAGAATCACCGAGCCCACATCGGCAATTTCAACACGCCTCATGGTCGGATCCAGAGTGGCAAAGAGCTTGTCTTCCACCAGAACATCGGCGTCTGTCAGTCGATTGAAGAGGGTGGATTTGCCGGCATTGGTATAGCCCACCAGGGAAACCGTGGCGACTTCTGCCCGCTGCCGGGAACGGCGCCCCTGGTCGCGCTGCCTGCGAACTTTTTCGAGGCGCTTTTGCAGCGCGCTGATGCGATCGCGAATAAGGCGGCGGTCGGTTTCAAGCTGGGTTTCCCCCGGGCCGCGCATGCCGATCCCCCCCTTTTGACGCTCGAGGTGAGTCCAGCCGCGCACCAGGCGCGTGGCCATAAAGTCCAGCTGGGCAAGTTCCACCTGGAGCTTGCCCTCATAGGTTCGCGCGCGCTGGGCAAAGATGTCGAGAATCAGCCCGGTGCGATCAAGCACCCGACATTCAAGAAAGGTTTCAAGATTGCGCTGCTGGCTGGGGGACAGGCTGTGATTAAAGATAACGATCTCGGCGCAATGTTCGTGAACACGCACCTTCAACTCTTCAAGCTTGCCTTTGCCAACAAAGTACTTGGGATCTGGCGCCTTGCGATTAGCAGTGACAAAGTCAACAGGATCGCCGCCCGCAGAAAGCACCAGTTCTTCAAACTCCCGAGGATCATCCGGCTCGTTCTCTGTTTCCAGGTCAAGGTGAACCAGGAGAGCCTTTTCCCCGGATGAGGGGCGCTCAAAAAACAATCAGCTCACCTTAATCTTCAGTGTCTCCACCCTCGTCATCCATGGGCGTCACAGGCAGACGCACAGGGCGAGATGGCACCACTGTCGAGATGGCATGCTTATAAACCATTTGGCTGACGGTATTTTTTAGCAGCACCACGAACTGATCAAAGGATTCAATCTGACCTTGCAGCTTGATGCCATTGACAAGAAAAATGGATACTGGAACCCGCTCCTTACGAAGCAAGTTCAAAAAAGGGTCTTGTAGATTATGCCCTTTTGACATGGTATTTCTCCTTATAAAATAAATAAGCGCCCAAAAAACTGAAGAATTCTATTCCAGGGCACAACAATACTGCTTAATTAATAACACTCGGCTGAAGTGCAATCATATCACTGGCTTGCGAAATTATATATGGGGCTGTTTTGTAAAATTTTCAAGGCACCCGCAACCATTTCTTCTGGCGATACGAGCTGATCAATGCCGTCGTCTATATAAAGACTGTTAACATTGCTCCAGCCACGCAACCAGGTCAGCTGTCTTTTTGCCAATTGCCGCGATGCCGCTATGGCCGCTGACACCATATCATCTCTGGAGAGCTCGCCGTCAAGATATTGCCACACCTGGCGATAGCCCACTGCGCGCATGGCAGGCAGTTCGGCGCCAAGATCACCCCGGTTGCGCAGTGTTTCGACTTCTTCAATCAAGCCTAGTTCCAGCATGCGATAAAATCTTTCCGCTATACGGCGATGGAGAAAGGCACGATTTTTGGGCAGCAGGGCAATCTGGGTAATATCGAACTGGTCGACAATGGCCTGAATAGCCCCCCCATCCCAAGACTGCCTGGCTTTTAACTGACTCGCTGCCACGCCGGTAATTCGGTAAATTTCGAGCGCACGCTGAATGCGCTGGGAGTGGTTGGGGTGCAAGCTGGCCGCCGTCACCGGGTCCACCAGACCCAGCTGGCGGTGAAGTTCCGGCCAGCCCAGCTCCGCAGCTTCGGCGCAGATTGCATCCCTGACAAGCTTGTCGGAAGGTGGCAGATCGGCGAGCCCTTCAAGCAACACACGAAAATACAGCATGGTTCCTCCCACCAGCAAGGGCACCTTGCCGCGGCGGCAAATATCGGCGATCAGGGGCAGCGCATCGGCGGCGAAATCGGCAGCGGAGTAAGCCTGGGAGGGATCGCGAATATCCACCAGATGATGGGGAGCTCGAGCGAGAAAGTCCTTGTCGGGCTTGGCGGTACCTATGTCCATGCCCCGATACACCAGCGTCGAATCAACGCTGATAATTTCTGCAGGTATGCGGGCGAGGAGCAGCGCCGCCAGATCAGTCTTGCCGGTGGCCGTCGGCCCCATAAGAAAAATCACCGGGGGTTTGCCGGACTCCACTAGCGCCCCCGCAAAAAAAGGTTGTCGAGCTCTGCCAGAGACATCTGAATCCAGGTGGGGCGACCGTGATTACACTGGCCGCTGCGCTCGGTTTCTTCCATATCCCGCAGCAGCGCATTCATTTCGGGAATGCTGAGTCTGCGATTGGCGCGCACCGCGCCATGGCAGGCCACGGTAGAGAGCAGCTCGTTTTGATGGTTTTCAATGCGGCGACTGTCGCCCTCCACCAGCAGATCCGCCAGGACATCCCTGACCAAAGGGTCGACGTCAGAGCCTTTCAGCAGTGCGGGAACCTCTCTCACCAAAAGGGTTTCGGGACCGGCGCGCTGAATGTGAAAACCGAGACGGGTGAACAGCGCCTGATGCTCCTCGCAGGCATCCGCCTCCTTTTCACTGACCGCGATTGTTTCCGGCACCAGCAGAGGCTGAGAAGTTATTCCCTGGGCGCCAAAAGCGGTCTTCATGCGCTCGTAGGTGATGCGCTCGTGGGCGGCATGCATGTCCACCACAACCAGGCCATGGGCATTTTCAGCGAGAATATAGATACCCTTGAGCTGGGCAATGGCAAAACCCAAGGGTGGAATTTCCTCCCCGGTCAAACTTGGCGCTGACGACGGGATTTCACCATAACCACTTTGGGATAATTGTCCGTAAATCCCCAGCTGGTCGCCGATCCTCGCTCCCATAGCGCTATGGTTTTGACCAAATCCAAGACCGCCACTGCGGGCAAGCCCTGTGAAGCCGCGCTGAACGGGAGCCGCAGGCTCTGACTGTTCAGTGCTCGACGAGACTTGCCGAAAGTCTTCGTCGCCAAGCCCCGCATAGGCACTGCTTTCCAGGCCGCTACTGCGCTCAAGACTGTGGCCAGGTCGAATACCAGCTACCGCCCGGTGCAGGGCGGAAAAAATAAAGTCGTGAACCTGGCGGCTTTCGCGAAAACGCACTTCATGCTTGGTGGGGTGCACATTGACGTCCACGTCCCCTGGCTCAAGCTCAAAAAACAGCACGTAGGCGGGATGGCGGCCATTATAGAGCACATCCTGATAGGCCTGACGCACCGCATGGCTCACTACTTTGTCGCGAATACTGCGGCCATTGACGAAAAAATACTGCAAATCAGCCTGGCTGCGGGAAAAGGTCGGCTGTGCCATCCAGCCCCAGAGCTTCAAACCGGGACGCTCCAGCTCGACAAAAAGCGCGTTGTCCATAAATACCGAACCACAGATCAGTGCGACCCGGCGTTCCTGCTCAAGCCGGGAGTCAGCCGCGCGATAGCTGTGTATTTGCTTGCTGTTGTGGCGCAGGGAAAAAGAAACACCAAAATGGCTGAGGGCAAGTTTTTTGACAATATCATCGATGCGGGAAAACTCTGTCTGCTCTTTGCGCAGAAACTTGCGCCGCGCCGGCGTATTGAAAAAGAGGTCGCGCACTTCGACGGTGGAACCGCGAGCGTGCTGCACCTGATCCACCTCCACAGCCATATCCCGGCCTTCGCTGCGCGCCCGCCAGCCAATGCCGCTGTCGTCGGCGCTGGTGAGCATTTCAAAGCGGGACACCGAGGCGATACTGGCCAGCGCCTCGCCGCGAAAACCGAGGGTGGCAACCGCCTCGAGATCCGCCAGCTCGACAATTTTACTGGTGGCGTGGCGGCTCAGCGCCAGGGGAAGATCCTCTGCGGCGACACCAGAGCCATTGTCGCGGACGCGAATACGCTTGACACCACCGGCATCCACATCGATGTCGATGCGATCCGCACCGGCATCGAGGCTGTTTTCCAGCAATTCTTTGACCACGGACGCAGGGCGCTCCACCACTTCGCCGGCGGCAATCTGGTTCGCCAGCCTGGGACTGAGCAACTGAATACGAGGCATGGGTGCTCCGTTGTAACCAACGTTAAAATTGGCGAGTTCAGGTTGTGGGTATTTTGAGGCGCTGACCGACACGAATGTCTGTGGATGTCATGCCATTATGCCTTTTCAGGGCTTCGACACTGACGTTGTAACGGGCAGCGATGCCGGAAAGTGTATCACCCCTGGCGATGACATACACAGAAGGGGTGTCCCCCTCCAGGCCGCGGTTTTTGGCCACCCAGGTTCCGGGCGGGGCGCTGCGGTAAAAATAGGCTCTGATGCCGGCAAAAATCGCTTCGGCCATGCGCTGCTGATAGGCTCGATCCGCCAATTGGCGCGCTTCTCCGGGGTTGGAAATAAAGCCGGTTTCCACCAGGATGGAGGGGATATCCGGCGACTTGAGCACGACAAAACCCGCCTGCTCCACATGTTTTTTATGCAATCTGGCAATATTGCCCATCTGCTCAAGCACATGCTTGCCCACATCCAGACTACTGTTGAGGGTCGCTGTCATCGATAAATCGAGGAGTACTCCCGCCAGCATCTGATCCTTGTCACTGATTTTGAGATTGCCAACACCGCCGATAAGGTCGGCCTGATTTTCCCGCTGCGCCAGATAGCGCGCGGTTTCACTGGTGGCGCCGCTCGCCGACAACGCAAACACAGACGCACCGCGGGCAGCGGGATTTTTAAAAGCATCGGCGTGAATGGACACAAACAAATCCGCGCGCTGATCCCGGGCAATATCGGTGCGCCCGCGCAAGGGAATATAGTAGTCGCTGGTGCGCACCATCTCGGCCTTAAACCCCGGCTCCCGATCGACAAGCGCCTGAAGTGCGCGACTAATCGCCAGCACCACCTGCTTTTCGCGAATGCCGCCGGGCCCCAGGGCGCCGGGGTCTTCTCCACCGTGGCCGGCGTCAATGGAAATAATAATGTCTCGATCCCTGGATGTTGTCGCCACTGCGTCGCTGACGGTTTTTTTCTTCTCCTGATACTTGTCGTAGAGATCCAGCACCAGACGATTGCCGTACTGGTCGTTGTCCTTGAGGGGAAAACTGCGGGGGTTGACCCCCTGGCGCAGGTCAAACACGATGCGCAAATCCGTTTGATTGCGCTGGGCGCTGCGAATGCGGGTAATCGGCGTATCCCTCAAATCGAGAGAATCGAAATCCCCCTTGAAACTGGTATTGCTCAGATCGAGGACAATACGATCGGGATTTTCCAGGGAAAACAGGGAGTGCTCCGCGGGCTGATTGAGGTCGAACACCAGGCGCGTATGGTCAGGGGCGCGCCACAGCCGCACACTCTGCACCGATGCCGCCTCCGCGACCAGCGTCCAGAGCGACAAGGCAATAACAAACAGCCGCAGACGAATGACAGGATTAGCTTTTATCTGTTTCATTACCAAGAATGTCCAACACAGCTTCACCTGACGGCGTAAACGCCATTATAGTCAACTTGCGCCCCGCACCCGCAACCTCGATGGCGATAAATACATCTGGCCTGGGCAGAAAACCCTCGCCCTTTTCCGGCCACTCCACCACGCAGAGGTTGTCGCGGTCAAAATAATCCCTGATACCCATAAATTCAAGCTCTTCCGGGTCATTGAGCCGGTAGAGGTCAAAGTGATAGAGATTGCCCGTCGCCAACTGGTAGGGTTCCACCAACGTGTAAGTGGGGCTTTTGACAGCCCCCCCATAGCCGCGACTGCGCAGAATGCCGCGACAGAGGGTGGTTTTGCCCGCGCCGAGATTGCCCTCAAGAAAAACCATTCCGCAGGTCAGCGCACGACCGAGACGCTGACCAAAAGCCACCATAGCCGCTTCGCCGTCAACCTGTATGGAAAATGTCTTCGCCACTAGCAATCACCCTTATTGCGCCAATGCCGCAACAGGGGCATCAGATCCGTGGCGCACAGACCAATTTGACCCGATGCGGCAACATCATCATCCGCGGCCAGGCCGTGAAGACAGGCACCGCTTTCAGCCGCCTCTCTGGGAGGTAGCCCCTGTGCGAGAAGCGCACCGATAACACCGCTAAGCACATCGCCCATGCCGCCAACCGCCATTCCCGGATTGCCGTAGGGGCAGACACTGACAACATCTTCGCCAGCGGCAATCAGGGTGCCCGCACCCTTTAAGAGAACAGTGGCGGCGAATTTCTGCTGCAAAGCCGTGACGGCAGCAAATCTGTCGCGCTGAATGTCACTGTTATCAACCCTCAACAGTCGGGCAGCTTCTCCGGGGTGGGGTGTCATGACCGTGCGGGACAGATCTGCGCCACCGCCAATGCGGCCTTCGCTGAGCATATTCAAACCATCTGCATCCAGCACCATCGGCAACCCGGACGCCAGCGCCTTTTGCAACAATTGTTCCGACCAGGGCGATCTGCCCAAGCCGGGCCCAATCACCAATACTGAAGCCTTTTCCAGCAGTGGCTCCAGCTCCTGACCGGAACCAACCCCCACCGCCATGATTTCGGGGCAGCGCACAATTAACGCAGACACATGCTCCGGCCTGGTGGCCACACTGACAAGTCCGGCGCCGGTTCTGAGAGCCGCCTCGGCAGCCATGGCGACAGCCCCACCAAAACCGTGATCACCGCCAACGCAGAGAACATGGCCAAACAAGCCCTTATGGGCATCTGCCGCCCGCCCCGGCAGGCGTGCACTCAGCCGCTTCCAATCAAGCAAGCGCGATGGGGCGCTTAATGCCGCATAAATATCTTTTGGCACCGCCAGGTCGTCAAATAATTTTTCACCGCAATAGGCAGGAGCGCTGCCCGTATAAAGGCCGCGCTTGCGACCGATAAAAGTCACCGTCATTTGGCAGCGCAATGCCCGACCAAAAATGTGCCCGCTATCCCCGCAAACCCCGGAGGGAATATCCACAGCCACAACAGGCAAACCGCTGAGATTAATGGCATCGATAACCTGGGCAAAGGGTTCGCGAACCTCCCCTGTCAGACCTGTTCCCAGCAATGCATCAACAATAACGCCATTGTCTGGAACCGGTACCGATTGAATATTCTCAGGCAGCGCGGTCATCGCCACCCCTTCGTCAACCGCAAATTCGTAGGCGCGCCGGGCATCGCCAGATAACTTTGCTACTGGCGCCACCTGCACCACCTCAACGGCAATACCCCGCCCCTTGGCGAGGGCGGCAACAATATAGCCATCGCCACCGTTATTGCCGCTACCGCAATAAACGGTAATTTTCGATGGCGACGGCCATTTTCTTAAAAGCGCACTAAAAACAGCTTGACCCGCCCGCTTCATCAATTTGATGCCAGGAATGCCTCTATCCTGAATGGCAATTCGATCCAGTTCGCGCACCTGGTCAACACTATAAAGCGGAAAGAAATCTGGCTGCATGGCGGGAATTTACTGTATGTTATGAATTTCTGGCACAATTATACGCCAACAAACCACAACAGCCAGAGTCATCCATGGGCAAAAGCGCAGTCGACCTGTTCGCATTGGCGGAAAACATTAAAGCCTGGGGCGCCGAACTGGGATTTCAGCAAATTGCCATCACCGACACCAACCTCGAGGCAGCGGGTCAGCGCCTTGGGGACTGGCTCAACTGCAACTATCAGGGCGATATGACCTGGCTGGCGGAGCACGGCGACAAGCGCTGGCGTCCCGACAAACTGCTACCCGAAACCGTTCGCGTCATCACCGCGCGCATGGACTATCTCCCCGCCGCCAGCGGCCTGGTAAAAACCCTGCGCAACCCGGACAAAGCCTATATTTCCCGCTACGCCCTGGGGCGGGATTACCACAAACTGATTCGCAAGCGCCTGGCCAAACTGGCAGAAAAAATTGACGCCTGTGCGCCGGGCACAGTCATTCAGCGACCCTTTGTGGATAGCGCACCCGTGCTCGAAAAACCACTGGCAGAAAAAGCCGGTCTGGGCTGGATGGGCAAAAACACATTGATTCTCAACAGCGAAGCCGGCTCCTGGTTTTTTCTCGGTGAAATTTATACCAGCCTGCCGCTGCCTCTGGATCAGTCGCAACAACACAACCAGTGCGGCAACTGCAGCGCCTGCCTGAATATTTGCCCCACCAACGCCTTTCCCCAACCCTATGTGCTCGATGCCCGCCGCTGTATTTCCTACCTCACCATCGAACACAAAGGCGCCATCGACGAAGCATTGCGGCCATTAATGGGCAACCGCGTTTTTGGCTGTGACGATTGCCAGGCCATTTGCCCCTGGAACCGCTATGCGCGAGCCTCCGGGGAGGACGATTTTCGCCCCCGCCACCGCCTCGAAGACAGCGACCTGGTCACTCTTTTTCAGTGGAGCGAACAGGAATTCGAAGAAAAAACCGCCGGCTCGACCATTCGCCGTATCGGTTATGAGCGCTGGCAGCGCAACCTTGCCGTCGGCCTCGGCAACGCCACCCCCTCTGCCGAAGTGATTACGGCTCTTGCCAACCGTAGAGTCCAGGCATCCCCGCTGGTTGCAGATCATATTGACTGGGCGCTGAAGCATCAGCAATCCGCAAACAGTACCGCCAAAACCAAGGTCAAACGTTTTCCCGCCATAGACATTTCAGAAGCGCCATAATCCCGCAACGTCCACCGATATAAAGGCTCAAGGGCAATTTTCGTTTCAACAACCATCAGTTAGCGGACATGCTTGGCCGAATTACAACGGCTCATGCCATAACCGCAGAACGCCCCGGCGCCACAGCCCGACGCGAGAGTCAATGCTGTCAAAGCTAACGCTTGCCAAGCGCTAATAGAATCTGTATAGTCCCGCATCCTTAAATCCCTGACTTATTGAAAGGAGCTAACCGGTGGCTAATTCACCTCAAGCACGCAAGCGCGCCAAGCAAGGCGAAAAGCGTCGGCAGCACAATGCCAGCCTGCGCTCCATGGTGCGCACCTACATCAAACGCGTTCAAGCCGCTATCGCCACTGGCGATCAGGCCACGGCTCAGGCAGCGTACACCACAGCTGTTCCCGTGATTGACCGCATTGCTGACAAGGGCATCATTCACAAGAACAAGGCTGCCCGTCACAAGAGCAGACTGAACGCCCAGATCAAGGCTCTCGCCAGCTAAGTATTTTTGCCTGCCCGAGCATGCCGGGCTTTTGACACAATCCCAGTGTCAAAAGACTATCGCGACCACGCCAGGTAAGCAGATGGCATATTAAGAGTTGGCAATAAAAAAACCCGCTTCTGTCAGCGGGTTTTTTATTGCCTGAAGATTCCCCTCTTCTCAAAGGGTCGCCCTTTTCAAACGCTCTATTAGCCCAACATAACAGCTTGCCGGGTTGATATCGACAACCTGAAACCCTGGCTTCAGGTTGTCGCAAAAGGTTTACTGCTGTGGCTTTTCACGACGCCTGATGTGGAGCTCTTTCAATTGCTCATTGCTGACTGCCCCCGGAGCATCGGTGAGCAGGCAGTTGGCGGATTGGGTTTTGGGAAAAGCGATAACATCGCGAATGGAGTCCGCACCCACCATCAGCATCACCAGGCGATCGAGCCCAAAGGCCAGGCCACCATGGGGCGGGCAGCCGTATTTAAGCGCATCAAGCAGAAAACCGAATTTCTCCTGCGCTTCTTCCTCACCTATGCCCAGAACTTTGAAGACTTCCCGCTGCATCACCGGCGAGTGAATACGGATGGAACCGCCACCGATCTCGGTGCCGTTGAGCACCATATCGTAGGCCTGGGATAGCGCCGCTTCAGGATTTGCCGCCAGTTCTTCCGGTGAACACGCAGGGCGAGTAAAGGGGTGATGGATGGATGTCCAACCGCCTTTTTCATCATCTTCAAACATGGGAAAGTCCACCACCCACAGCGGCGCCCAGTCGCAGGTATAAAGATTGAGATCTTCACCGAGCTTGCAGCGCAGGGCACCCAGGGCGTCATTAACAACTTTTGCCCTGTCGGCGCCGAAGAAAATCACGTCGCCGGTTTCAGCGCCAAGGCGCTCCAAAATCGCTTTGCGGGTTGCTTCCGGCAAAAATTTGACAATCGGCGATTGCAGGCCGTTTTCAAGATCGTTGACATCATTGACCTTGATATAGGCCAACCCCTTGGCGCCGTAAATAGAGACAAACTGGGTGTAGGCGTCGATTTGCTTGCGGGACAACAGGTCGTTGCCATTTTTCACCACCATGGCGGCGACGCGCCCTTTGGGATCGTTGGCGGGACCAGAGAAAACCTTGAATTCCACATCCTTCATCAGATCTTTGATTTCCACCAGCTCCAGGGGAATGCGCAGATCCGGCTTGTCGGAACCGTACCTTTCCATCGCTTCTGAATAGGGCATTCTCGGAAAAACCCCCAAATCCACATTGAGGGTTTTGTGGAACAGCTCGCGAATCATCTCCTCGGTAATGCCCGTGATCTGCGCTTCGTCGGCAAAGGAAAACTCAATATCCACCTGGGTGAATTCCGGCTGACGGTCGGCGCGCAGATCCTCGTCGCGGAAACATTTGACGATCTGAAAATAACGATCCATGCCAGACACCATCAACAGCTGCTTGAACAGCTGGGGCGACTGGGGCAGCGCAAAAAACTTGCCCTCGTGGGTGCGACTGGGGACAAGGTAATCCCGCGCCCCTTCCGGCGTCGCCCTGGTCAGCATCGGCGTTTCAATTTCGAGAAAGCCCCGCGCCGAAAGAAAGTTGCGCAGGGCAATGGTGACATCGGAACGAAAGCGCAGGTTGTCCATCATCTTTTTGCGGCGCAAATCGAGATAGCGATAGCGAAGACGAACGTCCTCACCCACCTGAATATGTTCATCCAGCTGAAAAGGCGGTGTTTCCGAGGTATTGAGGATGGCCAGTTCAGTGGCATAGACTTCGATTTCACCGGTTTTCATGGCCGCATTAACCGTGGCCGGAGTCCGCGCCCTCACCTTGCCCTTGAGCTGCAATACATACTCACTGCGGATTTTGTCGGCAATGGCAAAATATTCGCCACAGTCGGAGTCAAACACCACCTGGGCTATGCCTTCACGGTCGCGCAGGTCGATAAAAATAACCCCGCCGTGATCCCGACGCCTGTCTACCCACCCACAGAGAGTCACCTCTTCACCGACGTTGGCCGCCCGCAAATCTCCACAATAGCCTGTACGCATTTAATCTATTTCCTAAAGTCAAAGTCTGTATTCAAAGCCTTGAACGCCTAGCGGGTTGTCGGACTTGCCCTCGTCACAAACAACCAAACTCGACAACCTCCTAGGAGGCATCCGCCGCTTTGGTGGCGCTGCCGCTACTGGATGACTCCGCAGCAGCACTGGTGCTGGTCGCAGTGGACGAACCCTGCTCACCGGCAAGATTTTTCTTTTTGTCCTTTTTAAAATCGGTTTCATACCAGCCAGAACCGCTAAGGCGAAAGGACGGAGCGCTGAGCAATTTCTTTAGCTCATTTTTCTGACAGGCGGGGCACTCGACAAGAGGCGCATCGCTAATTTTCTGAATCGCGTCAAACTCATGGCCACAGGCCTTACATTCATAGGCATAGATAGGCATAGCAATTTGTCCCATTCTGATAAAAGACCAAGAACCGCCTCCAAACGGGAGGCGACACCCCCACGTGGAAGCCAACACAAAGGGCGGGCATTATACCCCAGAGACACAGTAGCTAGAAGTGCGTAACAAATATCTTCGTATTGGCACAGAAATGGCAGAAAATCACTATTTTTATAGCTTCCTTTGTTGCCATTAGCGAAAATATGCTTTATATATAGTCACGGCTGCGGTTGTATTCACCCCAGCGGTGATTTAAGTCTGATCTATCAGGAAGAAACCCCGAACACCGGATCGAGAAGAAGCCGTAAAAAAGAATACAAGTCATTCTGTGAGTGCATCTAAATTCAAAAAACGCTAACAAAGGGATCCATCTTATGGCAACGAAAAAAGCAACCTCCGCTCCTGCGGCAAAAGCCAAGGCGCCAGCCGCTAAAAAACCTGCCGCCCCCAAGGCTGCAGCTCCAGCACCTGCAAAAAAGCTCGCTGCGGTTACTGAGCGCTTTACAAAAACCCAGATCATCACTCAGCTGGCGGAAGACACCGGCCTGGCCAAAAAGGATGTCAATGCAGTCATCGACGGCCTTGGCGACATTATTGAGCGCCACATCAAAAAACGCGGCGTGGGCGAATTTACCCTGCCCGGCCTGTTCAAAATCAAAACGGTGAAAAAGCCCGCCAAAAAAGCGCGCAAAGGCATCAACCCCTTCACCGGTCAGGAAACCACTTTTGCAGCCCGCCCTGCCAGCACCAGCGTTAAAATTCTGGCGCTGAAAAAACTCAAGGATATGGCTAACTGAGCAATTTAAGCCGACAACTCAGTCATCGGTTTAAAACCCTCACCAAGGCGGGCAAGCAACTTTTCAGCCCGCCTTGCTTCATCTCCCCCCTCAAAGATTTTCCCTGCAACAGCCCCCCACACCGGATTCGGCCATGCAGGATCCCCAGTGTAGCGCACAATATGATGAACATGGAGCTGCGGCACCATATTTCCCAGTGCTGCCACATTGAGTTTGTCCCCGGCAAACACCCTCATGGCCACCTCGGACAAATGCCGCGACTCTGCCATCAACTGCTGATAATCTGCACAGTCCAGCTGATAGAGCTCTTTTATTGCATGGCGCTGAGGCACCAAAATAAACCAGGGGTAATTGGCGTCCCGGCTCATCAATAACAGCGACAAGGGAAAGGCGCCAAGCACATAACAGTCTTTTTTCAATCTTTCATCCAGGGCAAACAAAACGTCCTCCACGACAGCATCTCTCATCAGGCACTATACCCCGCAACCCCATAGCCTTAAAATAGGCCGCTTAAAATCATACGCACCGCAAAGAGGAACCATGCGCGCCAGCCGTTACCTGATATCCACCCAAAAAGAATCTCCCGCTGATGCCGAAATTATCAGCCATAAACTCATGCTCAGAGCGGGAATGATTCGCAAACTGGCCTCCGGCCTCTATACCTGGATGCCCATCGGCCTGCGCGTACTGCGCAAAGTAGAAAAAATTGTTCGCGAAGAAATGGACAAATCCGGCGCTCAGGAAGTACTAATGCCCGTGGTTCAGCCTGCAGATTTGTGGGTGGAATCCGGGCGCTGGGAACAGTATGGCCCGGAATTATTGCGTATCTCCGACCGGCATCAACGCGAATTCTGTCTGGGTCCAACCCATGAAGAAGTGATCACCGACCTCATCCGCAATGAAGTGCGCAGCTATAAACAGCTGCCGGCAAATTTTTACCAGATTCAAACCAAATTCCGCGATGAAATCCGCCCCCGCTTTGGTATTATGCGGGCGCGGGAATTTCTCATGAAAGATGCCTATTCGTTTCACACATCCCAGCCAAGCCTTCAGGAAAGCTACGACCTGATGCACCGCACCTACTGCAATATTTTCACCCGTCTCGGCCTCAACTTTCGCCCCGTGCTCGCGGATACCGGCAGTATCGGCGGTAACTTTTCCCACGAATTCCATGTTCTCGCCGACTCTGGAGAAGATGCCATCGCCTTCTCCACAGGCAGTGACTACGCCGCCAACATTGAAAAGGCCGAAGCTCTGCCGCCTGCCAACAAGGCCGACGCAGCAACACAGGCTCTGGCGGAAGTGGCCACCCCCGGCGCCCACAGCATTGAAGATATCTGCAAACTGCTTGCTGTAACGCCACAGCAAACCCTGAAAACCCTGATCGTAAAAGCTGATGAAGAAGGCAAGCTTATCGCCCTGATGGTGCGCGGCGACCACGAACTCAATGACATTAAGGCCGAAAAACTTGACGGCGTACTGTCGCCGCTCACTTTTGCCAGCGATATAGAAATCAGGACGGCTACCGGATGCGCCGTCGGTTCCCTGGGCCCGGTAAACCTCGCCATTCCCGCCATCGTCGACCGCAGCGCCGCAGTGCTCACCGATTTTGTCTGTGGCGCCAACCGGGACGGCTTCCATCTCACGGGCGTTAACTGGGGACGGGATTGCAAACTTCCCCGCGTCGAAGATATCCGCAATGTGGTCGCCGGCGATCCCAGCCCCGACGGCCATGGCCAGCTGGAGATTCGCCGGGGCATTGAAGTCGGCCATATTTTCCAGCTGGGCACCAAATACAGCGAAGCCCTGAACGCCAAAGTACTCAACGAAGAGGGCAAGGAACAAACCATGCTGATGGGCTGCTATGGCATTGGCGTCAGCCGCGTGGTCGCAGCTGCCATTGAACAGAACAACGACGCCAACGGCATTATCTGGCCTGACAGCATTGCCCCTTTTCAGATTGCTCTGGTGCCCATCAATGCCCACAAATCCCAGCAGGTCATGGCTTACTGCGAAGACCTGTACACAAAGCTCTCCCAAGCGGGTTACGACGTTCTCTATATGGATCAGGAAAAAGCTCGCCTCGGCGTTATGCTCGCCGACATCGAACTGATCGGGATTCCCCACCGCCTTGTTGTCGGCGATCGCGGTCTCGAAAACGCCATGGTGGAATACAAAGGCCGCCGGGATGAAAACTCCCTCGAAGTCCCCGTCACCCAGCTGGTGGAGTTCCTTGCCGGAAAAATCCGTACCTGATAACGCGCTGTGCTTAAGTCACAACAATGTGGAGGAACACAAAAGCGCCAACCGCTCTTGTGTTCCTCCAGCTGCTGCGGCCATTAAACGACTTGTTATGGATTTCCAAAAACATCCGTCTGCACAACTCAGCAGCCTTTTTAGCAGCAAGCCCTGGCAGGGTCAGAACCCGGGTTTAGCCCGAGTGATTATCCTCAGCTCTGACGCCAACTACGCACCGGAAATAAGCAACCATCCTTTTTTCCAATATATTCTGGAATATCAACGGGATGGCGTTAGCTTCTGGAAAAAATACGGCGTCCATCACCCTTTTCTTTTGGACAGCTTTCCCTTCAACAAAACCGGACACGGCAGACCCTATCACAACAACATCAGAAAGCTTGGATTGAATGCAAGCTACGCAGATAAAATATCCTTTCTTGAGCTGCTGGATATCCCCACAATAGGCAACAAATCAGAAGACAGGAAGCAGTTTTACTCACTCGTCTCTGGGCAGCACCTGAGATCTATCGACAATTTGATTAAAAACGATTCGGGCAGATTATTTCTGGTGCCTGGCGGCGTACTTGAGGACATGCTCTACCTGAAAAAACGTTATCCCGTATTCCCCTGGCTGACATCCATCGAAAACGAGTACTCCATAAATAGCAACCGGATTATTAAGATTTATCACTTCTCTTCCAGCCATATCCACCGCCAGCTCACCGACATTAGGACAACCATCGACATGTGGATCAAAAATAGGTCTATTGCCTCACCTGAGCAATAGGCGCTTTTGAATCAAATACTCACCAGCGATGAACAGAACAATGACGCCTAACGGGATAACACCTTCCAGATTTCCACCAACAAATAAAACCACAACGCCACTGCCAGCATTAATCGATAAGGTTTTCTCGCCACAGGCTTGGACGGCTGCTCTGGGTTGTCGAGTTTACGCACATTGAAGGAGCCGCACCCCGGACATGCCCCGCCGGGAAAGTGGCGACCTTTATAGCTGCAGACAAGGCACTGATAGCTCATTTTTATTCTCAACGGCATTCAATGATAGAAAGTATTGCACGATCCACAACTGAATGCTGACGCCATCGCCACAAGAGCCTGCGGACAATCCGACAAAACTGCACAAAAGTTGAGAAAAACCCGCCTTCCCTTTGACTTGGAAACATTTTTTACTTATTTTTTAGTTATAAGACTTGTCAAAGTTTTAAAAAAGACTACTCTAGAGGCTACAAAAACAGCTCGCGACGAACATCATGACTATCAAAAAGGTTCTTATCTGCCTGACACTCGCGCTTCCCTGTGCCGCTTATGCAGGTTCCAGCGCCTATAAAGTTGCCCGTGGCGATACCCTTTTTGGCATAGCGAAAAACTTCAACACCTCCGTCCCTGAGTTACTTGCCTATAACGGGCTGTCTTCGCACCGAATCGTTCCTGGGCAAACCCTGAAAATTCCATCCCAATCTGGCAGTGACAGTAGCAGCCAGGAGCGCAGTTACACCGTGCGTTCCGGCGATTCTCTCTCGGCCATTGCTTCCAGCCACCGCGTCTCCCTGGAAGTTCTGCGCAGCCATAACCGCATCAGGGGCAGTCTGCTGCACCCCGGCCAGGTTCTCTTTATTCCCGAAGGCAGCAGCCCCTATACCGCGCCCACCAACAAGCAGACAGTGGCAGTTCACAATGTCAGGCGGGGCGACACTCTTTGGGATATCGCCAAACACTACCGAGTGTCAGTTGCGTCCATCAGCAGATTCAACGGCATTGCCAAAAACGCCGCCCTCATACCCGGGCAATCCATTCGCATTCCCAGCGGCGGCCTGGCTCATAAAGCCACTTCAAATTCAAGCACTTATCTAGCAAAAGGCGCTGCCGACCCGCGCCTGGAATCCCGCAGCGTCATGATCATCGACGCCCTGTCCGGAACGCCTCTTTACCAGAAGAACGCCGATGCGGTGAAGTCCATCGCCTCCATCACCAAGCTGATGACGGCCATGGTGACACTAGACGCCAATCTGGCTATGGACGAAATCCTGACCATTGACAGCAACGACCTGGATCGCCTCAAGGGAACTGGCTCGCGGCTGCCCATGGGGACAAAACTGAGCAGATACGACATGCTCCATCTGGCGTTGATGTCGTCGGAAAACCGCGCCGCATCGGCGCTGTCGCGCCATTACCCGGGTGGCAAGAGCGCATTTTTAACGGCCATGAACAACAAGGCAAAAGCCCTTGGCATGGGCAGCAGTTTTTTCGCTGACGCCACTGGCCTCAACCCGAAAAATGTGTCCACCGCCGAAGATCTGGCAAAAATGGTGGCAGCAGCGAGCAAGTACGACCTGATTCGAAACTTTTCCACCGACCAGGAAGAGCTGATGAGAATATCCAGGGTCGGCACTCTGCAATATCGCAATACCAACCCATTGGTTCGCCAGGGTGATAGCAACATATCCCTGAGCAAAACCGGCTATATCAATGAAGCCGGTCGCTGCCTGGTGATGAAAACAACCATCGGCGCAAGACCGGCCTATATGGTTTTCCTCCAGTCCGGCGGCAAATACGCCCCCATCAGCGACGCCAAGCGCGTCAAGCAGTGGATCGAATCCGGCGCTGCGGGCATCAATCTGGCGGCACTCTAGACCCTCTAGCGAGTCACTCACACCAAATACAAAGCCATGGCGCCTGAAAACAGCGCCATGGCCAGATTGCATACTGATTCCTGGTTGATTTATAGCCTGCGGTAATCCCCCCATTTTTAACTGCAGCTAAAAGTAGAGGTTAGTGAGTGAGTTGGGCCAGTCGCTGTTTCGGCGTGAACCCGCCAACACCCATGTTGCTGTTTTTAAAGCACGAACACTTAAGTGCCAACACTGGGAACGCAAAAGTAAAAAATTATCAATAAGTCATTGACAGTTGCCGTCAGGATTTCAATAATCGAGGCGTTGCAGCTGTACTGAATCTGCCGGGAGTCGCCTTTGAAGAATCCCCAGACGCAGGCAAAACAGAGCACCGCTTTTTGCCGTAAAGCGTCTATTCCAGCGCTGACCAGCGCACCCCCAGAGCCTTCAATGCTCGGTTTTTCTACCCCCTGCACTTTGTCACACCCCCTACTGCAGTATCGCCAACACCAGCCACGACTTTCCAACTCACCCACCAACAGCCTTAACTCGCCAACCTCATCGTCACCATCTCCACATCACCACATTTTCCAGCCCGTTATATCTGTCACTTCACCTTTAGCTTTTTTCCTGTACAGACGAGGATCACACCATGGACTCTGGCAATGCCCTGCGTATTGAAAAAAATAAACTCAAAACGGTCGTTAAAAAGACCTATGTTCTGGATACCAATGTTCTTCTTCATGACCCCACCGCCATCATGGCCTTCAAGGAGCACCATGTGGTGATTCCCATGACGGTGCTTGAAGAGCTCGACGACATCAAGGATCGCCGGGATAAAACTGTCAGCCGCGAAGCCCGCATTGCCATTCAGATGATCGACAAGGTGGTGGATGAAGCTTCCCCCCAGCAAATTCAGGAAGGGGTGAAAGTAAAAGGTTCCAACATCGAGGGGCTATCGGGCACCCTGGCCATTTACCCCGACCAACTACTCAACGACAACGACGACATCCCCTATCTCGACGGCACCCGCGACCAGGCCAACGACAACCGCATTATCAATGTTGCTCTGCGCCTGCAGGCGGAAAATCCCAAGGACTTTATCTGCCTGGTGACCAAAGACATCAATATGCGCATCAAGGCCAAGGGTTCCGGGCTGCTTCATGTGGAAGACTATCGCCGCGACCGGGTGCTGGACGACATCGATCTGCTCACCAAGGGCTATGAACACCTCGAAGGGGATTTCTGGTCTACGATTTCGGAAGTGGAAACCCAGCGGGAAGGCAATTACGCCGTTTATCGCATTCCCCGCCGCTTTCTGCCCCAGGCCTACCCTGGCATGTTTATCTACGACGACAACGAGTTTATCGCCCTGGTGAAACGGGTTGAGCGCGACGATGTTTACCTGCGCTGCGAGTGCCGGGAAAAACTCATGCACAGGCGCTTTTGGGGAATGGCGCCGCGCAATCTCGAGCAGGCCATGGCCATGGCTCTGCTGGAAGACGAAAGCCTGGATATGACCGTGCTCACGGGGCCCGCCGGCTCAGGAAAAACCCTGCTGGCACTGGCCTACGGCCTTCACGCCATTCTCGAATTGAAAAAATACAGCAAGCTGATTGTCGCCCGCTCAACGCCGCCCATGGCCGAAGACATCGGTTTTCTTCCCGGTACCGAAGAGGAAAAAATGGCGCCCTGGCTGGCGGCCTTTGATGACAATCTCGAAATCATGCACGGCGCCGACGAATCCTGTCACGGCAGCATTGCCTATGTGAAAGAGCGCGCCAACATTCAATTCAAATCACTGAATTTCATGCGCGGCCGCTCCTTTAACAACGCCTACATCATTATTGACGAGAGCCAGGGGCTGACCCAGTTTCAGCTCAAGTCTGTCATCAGCCGTGTCGGCGCGGATTCCAAAATCGTGGTGTTGGGCAATCTGGCTCAGATCGACAATAAATATATCTCCCCGCTCACTTCGGGTCTGACCTATCTGGTGGAGAAAAGCAAACACTATCACCATGCCGGTGTTATGCATATCAATGGCATTGTCAGATCTCGGCTGGCGGCCTTTGCCGAAGAACAGTTGTGAGAATTTAGCCAGCGCCAGCAGGCGCTGGCTCCTACTGAAGCATCCTCCTTCGGCGGGAGCCAGCCCTGCTGGCGATAGGGGCTTGAGATTGCCCCGCCTGGCCTCCCGCCCTGCCGGGAAAAACACATTGAGTGTTGCGCGTGAAAAACTGCCTGGATTGAAAAGCCATCAGAATTGAAAACCTGGCTGACCATCATTCAATGATTAAGGAGGACAAAACCAGGGTCATCAAAATAGCGGCCATAATCATTGACAGCCGCCACGATTTTGCCAGCGCCCCGTTGGCGCTGCTGATCTTTAACCCGCCCTTGCATAATGCCCACGCCAGACAGGATTGTGGCGATGATCTTATGTAACTGGACATCCGCAGCTGGCTCCAGCTGGCAGTTGTTAACCAAAAATGTTATCTCGGCGCTGACAGCGTCAGCCAATAAATCGTACTCTGCATGACTTATTCCGCCGCGATGAATAGCGGGAATTGCCTCGGCCATCAGGCCGCGCAACCGCGCCATGCCCGCCCGCAGGGGCGAATCCGTAGCCCACTTGTTGCCATTATCCAGTTCCAGAGTATGGCCACCATCGCCATGGTCTGGATGATATTGGGCTGTATGATCCTGGCTCCCGTGATCTGTGGCAGCAGATGACGGCATCGCGACAACCATCAGCGCCATACAACCCAGGGCGAAAGCAGCAGCAACGCGTTGGCTTTTCATAGGGGTTTTCCTTCTCATCATTGATTGCCGATAGGGGGGGCGTCCGCCTGGCGCCACAGCCAAATGGCCAGGCACAGCAAAAACAGCGGCAGCAACCATCGCACCACATTGGGCACGGGACTGAACCAGACCATCGCCGCACTGCTCACCATCAACCAGCTGGCGAGCCATTTGGCCTTGCGCGGCACCACGCGATGGCCGCGCCAATCACGGATCAGTGCGCCATAGCGGACATGGTTCAACAGCGACGCCTCAAGAGCTGGCCAACCGTTTTTGGCCGCCCAGGCCGACACCAGCAGAAAAGGTGTCGTCGGCAGGCCGGGAATGATGACCCCCACAGCCGCCAACCCCATTGTGACAAGGGCAACGCCGCGCCACAGCCATTGTTTGATCATAACTCTAAACCCGTTTCAACGGGGAAAGGAAAACAAAAGCGGCGGCATTTGTACAGGGGTCACATGCAAAACAAACCTGAACCACTGAAACGACCGCCGAGCCGCTTATACCCGCATAAAACCCGAGACCGAGTTTGTAGGGATGCAATGTGGAGATTGACTACCCACAAATAGGTACTTAAAAGCAGATTTTCATAACCACAAAGCGGCATAAAGTCAAAGTTCCGAGGCAAAAGTGATTGTTTTCTTGACCCAATTCCTAGCGGGGCTAGAATCATGGCTAAGTTGTACGAAATATTGAAACCGCCATGGCCTATGCTGTCAGCTCCAAATTCAGAATGTTGTTTATCTGGCTATTCTCGACCCTCGCTGTCCTGGGTCTGTTGGTCACCGGACTAGCAAAGCCTCTCGCGGACACCGCTGACAAGGGTTACGGCAACCAGGGCGCCGCCGATCAAATTTCCAATCTGGTTGAAGAACGCATTTACAAAGCCTTTCCCGATCTCACCGCCATTTCTGAACCCGAAGGGGAATACCAGACACTGACCATTTACAACGGCGACGACATTATTGGCTACGCCTTTGAAAGCATCAATGTCACTACTGTTCCCGCCTATTCCGGCAAGCCCATCAATATGCTGATTATCCTTGACCCCAAGGCTGTGATTCGCGATGCCTATGTGCTTGAACACCACGAACCCATCCTCCTGATCGGTATTCCAGAAGAAAAGCTCCACACCTTCAACACCAAATATGAAGGTATTCAGGTGGAGCAGCGGGTGGTGGTGGGTCGCTCCAACGACCCCGAGGCCATCACCATTGATGCCATTACCGGCGCCACCGTAACCGTTATGGTGATTAATGATGTGGTTATGCGCTCCGCCCATAAGGTAGCCATAGCACTGGGGCTGGTTGAGGTCTCAGCAGCTGTTGTCCAGGCGCCAGCCACGGTACCCATGGATCTGTTCGAACCCGCTGACTGGAACAAACTTACCGGCAACGGGGCAATTCGTTCCCTGAAGCTCAGCCACCAGCAAATCAGAGACGCCTTTCGCGGCACCGAGGCAGAAAGTACCGACACCCTTTCCGAAGCAGAGGCGAACGAGACCTTTATCGACCTCTATGTGGCCTATCTCAATCCCCCCACCATCGGCCGCAATTTGCTGGGAGAAAATCAATACCGTTTTCTGATGGAAGATCTAAAACCGGGGGAGCATGCCATCGCCGTTCTGGGTCGTGGCGATTATTCCTTTAAGGGCTCTGGCTATGTTCGCGGCGGCATTTTTGACCGTATACAGTTGCGCCAATTCGGCGACACCATCAGTTTCCGCGACCTGGACCACCAGCGCCTCACCGATGTCTTCGCTGCGGGCATGCCCACTTTTGACGAGATGTCGGTATTTATTATTCGCGACCACTACCACTTTGATCCAGGAACACCCTGGTCGCTGGAATTGCTGGTGCGCCGCCAAACCGGGCCGGTCAGCGGCATTTTTACCAGCTTTGAGCTCGGCTACCAGACACCGGAAAGCTACATAGAGCGCCCCCCGCCCAGCCCAGAAGAACTTGCCGCCATCGAAGAAGCGAAGCGCCCCGTCTGGCTGAACATCTGGTATCAGAAGAGCTGGCAAATCGCCGTGATCTGTGTCGCCCTGCTGTTGCTCACCGTGATTCTGTTTATGCAGGACAAGTTTGCCCAGTACCCGCGCTTTCTCAGCCATTTGCGCCATGGCTATCTGATCTTTACCCTCGTGTTTATCGGCTGGTACTCCCTCGGACAGCTGTCCATCGTCAACGTTCTCACTTTTGTCCACGCCCTGGTACAGGACTTCCACTGGACACTGTTCCTCACCGATCCAATCATTTTTATTCTCTGGGTATCCACAGCTGCCAGCGTCCTGTTCTTCGGTCGCGGCGTTTTTTGTGGTTGGCTGTGTCCTTTCGGCGCCCTGCAGGAATTGATTAACGAAGGGGCGCGCAAGCTCAAGATTCGCCAGTTTGAATTGCCTTTTGCCGTCCACGAGCGACTCTGGGCAATCAAATACATTATTCTGTTGGTGCTTTTTGGGATCTCCCTCGACTCCTTGTCGATGGCAGAACAGTTCTCAGAGGTCGAGCCCTTCAAAACCGCCATTACCCTCAAGTTCGATCGCCAGTGGTGGTTCGTTCTCTACGCCGTGATTTTGCTGGTTATCAATATTTTTACCCGCAAAGTCTATTGCCGTTACATCTGCCCCCTGGGGGCTGCCCTGGTCATTCCCAGCAAATTCCGTCTCTTTGACTGGCTGAAGCGCCGCAAAGAGTGCGGTAACCCCTGCCAGGTTTGCGCCAACGAATGTGAAATACACGCAATTCACCCGGATGGTCATATTAATCACAACGAGTGCCATTACTGCCTCGATTGTCAAATGACCTACTACAATGACAACAAGTGCCCGCCGTTGATTGCCAAGAAAAAACGTAGAAACAAAAGCAAGGGCACTGCAACCGGCACAGAGTTTATCCCTGTTGTAGAAGTTATTACTCCCTAGACCCTAAGCTTACAGATAGTTCATAGATACAAAAACCGGGTCCACAGCCCGCACTCATATACTGATAGGAGCTATGCCATGAAAAATAAAGACCCCAACGACAATCCAGAAACCATAGAACCCCACGGCCTCAGTCGCCGCGGTTTTCTCGGCGCCACGGCCGTTACCGGCGCTACCCTGATGGGTGCTACGGCACTTGGCAGCGCCGTCATGAGCCGGGAGACCTGGGCAGCCGCCGTGGAGAAGTCGCGACAAAACTACCATGTCGCACCAGGTCAACTGGACGACTACTACGGCTTTTGGAGCGGTGGCCATCAGGGCGAAGTGCGTGTTATGGGCGTGCCATCGATGCGCGAACTGATGCGTATTCCTGTCTTCAACGTGGACTCAGCCACAGGCTGGGGTATGACCAACGAAAGCAAGCACATCATGGGGGACAGCGCCAAGTTCCAAAATGGTGATTGCCACCATCCCCATATTTCCATGACCGATGGCAAATACGACGGCAAATATCTGTTTATCAATGACAAGGCCAACTCCCGTGTCGCACGGATTCGCCTCGACATTATGAAATGCGACAAAATGCTCACGGTTCCCAACGTCCAGGCCATCCACGGTCTGCGCCTGCAGAAAGTGCCGTACACCAAATATGTCTTCGCCAATGCCGAATTTATTATTCCCCACCCCAACGATGGCAGTAATTTTGATCTTTCCGCCGACACAAGCTACACCATGTTCAACGTCATCGATGCTGAAAAAATGGAGATGGCCTTTCAGGTGATCGTCGACGGTAACCTCGACAATACAGACGCCGACTACACAGGAAAGTACGCCGCCTCCACCTGCTACAATTCGGAAAAGGCTCGCGACCTGGGCGGGATGATGCGCAACGAACGGGACTGGGTGGTGATTTTCAACATCCCGCGTATTGAAGCCGCCATCAAGGCGGGCAACTTCACCACCCTCGGCGACTCCAAAACCCCGGTGGTGGATGGCCGTGCGGGCTCGGAGCTGACCCGTTATATTCCCGTTCCCAAAAACCCCCACGGTTGCAACACCTCACCAGACGGCAAGTACTTCATCGCTGCCGGAAAACTGTCCCCCACGGTTACCATGATCGAGATCGCCAAACTGGACAGCCTTTTTGACGACAAGTCGAAAGATCCCCGCGACGCGGTTGCAGCAGAACCGGAGTTGGGACTTGGCCCTTTGCACACCACCTTCGACGGTCGCGGCAACGCCTACACCACCCTGTTTATTGACAGCCAGGTGGTGAAGTGGAACATGGAGGAAGCGGTGCGCGCCTACAACGGCGAAAACGTCAATTACATCAAGCAGAAACTTGATGTCCACTATCAGCCCGGCCATATTCACGCCTCACTGACGGAAACCAGTGAAGCGGACGGCAAATGGCTGATCGCCCTCAGCAAGTTCTCCAAGGATCGTTTTTTACCCACAGGACCGCTGCACCCGGAAAACGACCAACTTATCGATATTTCCGGTGAGGAGATGAAACTCGTTCACGACGGCCCCACCTATGCCGAACCCCACGACTGCATCCTGGCGCGCCGGGATCAGATTCGCACCAAAAAACTCTGGGATCGCAACGACCCCTACTTCGCCCCCACCGTGGCAATGGCGAAAAAAGATGGTGTCACCCTGGAAACCGACAACAAGATCATCCGTGACGGCAAAAAAGTCCGGGTGTACATGACCTCCATGGCACCGTCCTACGGCACCACGGAGTTCACCGTCAAACAGGGCGATGAGGTTACCGTCATTATCACCAACGTGGATCAGATTGAAGACGTGAGCCACGGTTTTGTCATGACCAATCACGGCGCCAGCATGGAAATCAGCCCGCAACAGACATCTTCCATTACATTTACAGCAGACAAACCTGGGCTGCACTGGTATTACTGCAGCTGGTTCTGCCATGCATTACATATGGAAATGGTTGGCCAGATGAAAGTGGAACCGGCCTGATCAACGGCGGTATCTTGTCGTAGCCCCCCTGCGGGGATTCCTCCCGCAGGGTTTATTTTTTCTATTTAGGTAATCTGAGTGCCAAAATCACTGGCCAATACAATGTCGCGCCTGGTTGCCACCGTTGTATTCCTCTCGATTTCTTTCGCCTCTCTGGCGGAAATTCAGAATCTCAGCACGTTGCCGCTGGTAAAGACTGCCAGTGACAATGGCTGGCGGCTGCCCGCAGGCGTCTACGAAGGCCAATTTGTTATCGATCAACCCATCCATCTCATTTGCGACCAGGGCACCGTGCTGGATGGCCAGCAACTTGGGCACGGCCTGATTGTCAGGGCTCCTGGTGTCGTCATTGAAGGCTGCACGCTACGCAATTGGGGACAGAATCTCACCCGCATGGATTCGGGCATTTTCATCGAAGCCGCAGCCAAGGGCGCAGAGCTGAAAAACAACAGCCTCAAGGGCGCGGGATTCGGCATCTGGGTAGACACCAGCGAAGGGGTCAGCATTATCGCCAACCGCATCGAAGGGGATCGCAACCTGCGCTCCCAGGATCGCGGCAACGCCATTCACCTGTACGCGACAAAAAACGCCAGGGTCATCGGCAATCACCTTCGCCACACCCGCGACGGCATTTATATCGACGTTTCCAATGACTGTCTCCTTGAGAACAACGTCATGGAAGATTTGCGCTACGGTGTCCACTATATGTTTTCCCATGACAGCCGCGTCATTGGCAACACCACCCGCCGCACACGAACCGGCTATGCCCTCATGCAAAGCCGAATGCTCACCGTGACCGGCAACAGATCCGAAAATGACCAGAATTACGGCATTCTCATGAACTACATTACCTACTCCAGCATCAACAATAATTTTGTCACCCATGTCACCCAGGGCAGTACCGACGACAGCATGATCATCGGCGGTGAAGGCAAGGCGCTGTTTATCTACAACTCTCTGTTCAACAAGATTGAAGACAATTATTTCGGCCACAGTGGCATCGGCATCCACCTCACCGCCGGCTCCGAAGACAATCCCATCACTGGCAATGCCTTCACTGGCAATCAGTACCAGGTCAAATATGTGGCCACCCGCCTTCAAGAGTGGTCCGTCGCTGGACGCGGCAACTATTGGAGCGAATATCTGGGCTGGGATCGCAACGGCGACGGCATCGGCGATATTGCCTACGAACCCAATGACAATATAGATCGCCTGCTGTGGCTGTACCCCCAGACCCGGTTATTGATGCACAGCCCCGGCATCGAACTGCTGCGCTGGGTGCAACAGGTATTTCCAGTGGTCAAATCCCCCGGCGTCAAGGACAGCTTTCCTCTTATGCACATACCAGACAAACATCTGCGCCACCAAGGACAACAGCCATGAACGCGGTCGAAATAGCCAATGTCAGCCAGTGGTATGGCGCCATCCCCGTGCTCCACGACCTCAGTCTGACCCTTAAAGGTGGCGAAGTGCTGGGACTGTTTGGCCACAACGGCGCCGGCAAGACCACCACTATCAAACTGATTCTTGGCCTGCTCAACGCCAGCAAAGGCCAGATTCGCGTTTTTGATCACCCGCCCCAACACAGAGAGGCGAGACGTCAGCTCGGTTACCTGCCGGAAAATGTCACTTTCTACAATCAGCTCAGTGGCCGCGAAACGCTGCGCTACTTTGCCCGCCTCAAAGGCGACAGCCCCGCCCGCAGCGATCAGTTTCTCGAACAGGTCGGCCTCAGCGGGGCGGCGGATCGCCGCGTCAAAACCTATTCCAAGGGCATGCGCCAGCGCCTCGGTCTGGCGCAGGCGCTGCTCGGCTCACCGCGACTGCTGCTGCTGGATGAACCCACCGTAGGGCTGGATCCCATTGCCACCGAAGATCTCTACCAACTGATCGATCTTCTCCGCCATGAGGGGGTCAGTGTTATTCTCTGTTCCCACATTCTGCTTGGCGTTGAACGCCACATTGACCGGGCGGCCATTCTCGCTGCGGGCAGGCTTCAGGCCATCGGCAATTTGACCAGTCTGCGCCGGGAATCCGGTCTGCCGGAAAAAATTCGCGTCAGCGGCATTCAGGATCAGGAGCAGTGGCGGCAGCGCTGGCACAATGACGGGCAACAGGTTACGGCGCTGGCAAACGACTGCCTTGAAATCAATGTGGACAACAGTAACAAACTGGGAATTTTGCGCGAATTGCTGGAGACCGCTGTGGCCACCGATATTGAAATTCACCAGCCGTCCCTGGCAGACCTCTACAGATTTTATATGGCTAAAACCCCTAGCCATATCGGCGGGGCTCAGCCATGAAGCAGATTTGGCACATAGCCCGCAAAGAACTCAGCGATGGCCTGCGCAACCGCTGGCTGCTGGCAATCAGCCTGGTGTTTGCCGCCCTCGCTCTCGGTATTGCCTGGTTCGGCGCCGCCGCCTCGGGGCAGATAGGATTTACCTCCATTCCGGCCACCATTGCCAGCCTCGCCAGCCTGGCAACATTTTTGATACCGCTGATTGCCCTGCTGTTGGCCTACGACACCATTGTCGGCGAAGAAGAGGGCGGCACCCTGATACTGTTGCTCTCCTACCCCATTGGCAGGGGGCAGATACTGCTCGGCAAATTTCTCGGCCACGGTCTTGTCCTGGCGCTGTCGGTGCTGGTGGGTTTTGGCTGCGCCGCTGTGGTTATCGCCCTGTTGGTGGACGACATTGAACTCAGCCTGCTGGCATGGGCCTTTGGCCGCTTTATGCTGTCGTCAACATTGCTCGGCTGGGTGTTTTTGGCTCTGGCTTTTATCATCAGCTGTTTGACCCGAGAAAAATCCACCGCCGCCGGGCTCGCTCTCGGTCTCTGGTTTCTGTTTGTCCTCGTCTTTGACCTGTCTCTGCTCGCGCTTCTGGTGATCAGCGAAGGCAGGCTCAACCCGGAATTGCTGCCATGGCTGCTGTTGTTGAACCCCACGGACGTCTACCGCCTAATCAATCTCTCCGGTTTTGATGGCGGCGCCAACGCCCTCGGCGTTCTCGCCCTGAGCGAGGATCTGCCCCTGTCCCAGTGGCTGCTATCGCTGTGTCTGCTCTGCTGGGTGGGGCTTTCACTGCTGTTGGCTCACTGGCTGTTTCAAAAACGGCTTGCTTGATTAACCCGGAAATCACACCATGAAAAAATACTTCGCCAACCGTTGCTCCCTGCTATTCCTGTTGATGCTCTGTGTCGGACTTGCCGCCTGCTCAGAACCCAGACAGGACACCCCCGCCGCCACTGCCAAAGGCTTTGCCAGTGGCGATGAATGCCATGTCTGCGGCATGATCATCACAGATTTTCCGGGCCCCAAAGGCCTGGCAGCGGCGGGCGCCACGGTGACAAAGTTTTGCTCCACCGCAGAGTTCTTTGGCTGGTGGCTGCAGCCGGAAAATCAGGTTATTCGGGCCAGCCTTTTTGTTCACGACATGACTGACACCCCATGGGACTCACCAGACGATCAGCGCCTCATCGACGCAACCACAGCCTATTATGTGATTGGCACTGCACTGCAAGGCTCCATGGGGCCGACCCTGGCCTCTTTTGCCGACAAAGACAAAGCCCAGCAGTTTGCAACAGCCCATGGTGGTCGCGTCCTCGCCTTTGATGACATAAGCCTGGAACTCCTCCAGCAGGCAGCCGGTGAGCAATACAACCACAGCATGCCCAATGGAGAACACCACAGAGGCCATTGAAATCCCGTTGTCACCACCAGCCGCAGCCCGCTGGCGGAACTGCCGGCGCACTTCTCCTCATCTGCAGCACCTGCCCCCATCTGTGCGCCCCCTGCAGGAAAATCCTGCACTGCGCCCGCTACACAGATGCCGCCATCGACGCCCAGAAGATCGCAACCAGGCACAAAGCCGACAACAGGTCGAAATTGGTTCCCAAGGGTAGCCACAGGCTTTTACATAAACGTTCCTGCGTCGTAAAGTTAACACGGGGAGAATCTTGCGCCTATCAACAGACCGAGAAGAATCTTGCCAAACCCCAGACTCTCCATGCCATTTTCGAGCTGAATTTTGGGTTAAATGATGTCGAATAAGAGTGCTACCAGGATTGAAAACGCCACTGCCCTATCCCTGGACAATATTCTCGACCTGCTTCTCGACGCCATTTGCTGCGTAGACCAGGATGGCAACTTCGTTTATGTCAGCACCGGGTTCAAGCATGTGTTCGGCTACAGTCCGGAGGAAATTGTTGGCCGAAACATGCTCGACATCATGCACCCGGAGGATCGCCAGAAAACTCTGCAGGCCGTCACCGAAATCATGTCTGGAAAACCCAAAGTCGGCATTGAAAACCGTTATATCCGCAAGGACGGCGAAGTGGTTCATATTATGTGGTCAGCGCGCTGGTCTGAAAAAGACCAGATGCGCATTGCCGTGGCTCGGGATATCAGCATTCGCAAGCGCAACGAGGCTGTCAAAACCGCACTCTACGATATCTCCGAGGCGGCTCACGGCGGCGGCGACCTTATCCATTTGTTTGAAAAAATCCACGACATCATCGCCCAACTGCTGCCGGCAGAGAATTTTTTCATCGCCCTCTACGATGAAGACAGCGACGAGCTGAGCTTCCCCTACCATGTG
>JALOAH010000168.1 GCA_023228865.1 Porticoccaceae bacterium
AGAAAAGAGGATTTTGCAGTATAAGAATACGGGCCTTCAATGGCCCATTTAATTTAATAGGGCAGATAGAATGCGAAATGATTTCCCAATATGGTTGGAGCAACGACTTCCAGAAAAGAGCACACAATCAGCAAGGTTATCAGGAGTTAAAAAAATAGAAGAAGTCTATGGGGATCTGGAAGAGAATTTTTCTAATGGGAAATTAAGAGAAATAATTGAGTCATTGACCTATACCTCTAATGACGAAAGATTAGGAAAGAGCAATCCATCAAAAATCCTCATTAGTGGAAACATTAGAAATGGACTTGCCACCTACAAAAGCGCTCTTAATCTTTATTTGGAATTTCTAGAAAACACAGGAGAGTCATCCATAGAAAACAGAAATTTCTCAAACATTGGCAATATCGAAGCAATAGCCAAAGAAAACAATTTGATTCAGCAACGATTCACTTTAGAGCGCGATATGCAAGCTGCTTTAAGGCATAACATTTCTTTGCTAGATTCAAAATTAAGAATTATTGATGATGGCGCTGAACGAGCTGTCGATTCTGGCCTAATAGATATAACATGTGAAGATAGTGAAGGAATTGTAGTTATTGAATTGAAAGCTGGGAAGGCAGACAGTCGAGCTATCGGTCAGATACTTGGCTATATGGGTGATTTACAAGAAGAAGAAAGCACCAAACAAGTTAGAGGCATTCTCATTGCCCATGATTTTGACCGTAGAGCTAAAGCCGCTGCAAGAGTTGTACCGACTCTGAAACTGATGACTTACAGCATTGAGTTCAAATTTACTGAAAATAGCTGAACAACACACAAAAATCTAATTCCGCCAATTTTATTCGCTATCGCTCATTCCTAACGGATCATCTAATTTTTGGATGTGATTATTATTGATTTCTTTTCAATGATGCCCTTATGGGATCAGTTTTGCTCGCACCCTATAAGGGTAATTATCTGATATACCCCATGAGATACCAAAGTAGGAAAGTACAACTAAGTGATTACGCATATAAGTTGAACTGTTTTTCTATTTCATTCCAGTTTCTCTTTACACTTAAAATAGAGCATTCGGCACGAATAGAAACAGACTTTTGAGTTATCGGTGTGCCTTGTGCTTTTAACTCTGTTGCAGCCTGAATAATTCTTTCCTTCAATGACTGGCTTCTCACTTTGTGTGAATAATGCGCTCCCAAAGATTCCTTTTGCTTTTGTGGCATATCTTCTGAAAGTTGCATAATTCCTTTTTTCCTAAACTCTCCATATCTGTTTCTCCACGTGTAGCCACTCACTGATTTAGCTGTGGAAATCACTTCTTTATGAAGTAAAGAACCATTATCAGATTGGGAAATGAATTGGCTGTTGATTTCAAAAGCATGTTCTTCCACTGCTGTTATGAAGCCTGTGTGGTCGTTTAAGCAGTGCTTAACCTTCGTATAAGCCCAGAAACGAAGATTGTTAAACAGTGTGCTGTTTCTACGTAAACGGTACATCTATCCCATTATTCCAAGACAGCCAGATTCATGGCTAAATCCTGGTCATGGGTATTCCACGGCAACAAGGCCTCAATTTCATCGACCGTTTTCGCCAACGGCAAACGTTCAAGCACAAAGCGCAGCCACGCATAAGGCTCGCGGCCATTGGCCTTGCACGTTTCGAGCAACGAATAAAGTACCGCACTGGCATGCGCGCCGGCAGGTGTGTCACTGAACAACCAGCCCTTTCTTCCCACCACGAAGGGGCGGATCGCTGTGCCTTCCAAGATATTGTTGTCGATGGGCAAATCGCCACGCTCAATATAGCGGATCAGTCGCGGCCAGACCCTGTGCAGATACCCCAATGCTTCACCCAGCTTGCCCTTGGGCGTGACCTCCGGCAAGGTGTCATCCAGCCACGACCGCAGCTTGTGCAGAATCGGCAGGCTGTGCGTCTGGCGCGCCTCGAAGCGCTGCGCGTCGCTCACGTCTTTCAGCTTGGCCTCGATACGGTACAGCCGGGCGAACAGATCCAGCGCATAGTCTGCGCGGGCACTCTTGCCCTTGGGGCTGGCGCGCTTGGCTTCAACGAACTTGCGTCGCGCATGGGCTGCGCACGCCAGGTGCTCCACCCCAGGCAGGCGTGCCACCGGCGCGTAGCCCTCGTACCCGTCGGTCATCAGGTAACCCTGCCAGCCTTCGAGCAGACGCACCGGTATCTGCCCCGAACGGCTGGTCTCATAATCAAACAACACTACCGTGCGCCCCGGCGGCCCGCCGCGTTGCACCCACATGTAGCTTTTAGCGGTCGGACTTCGCCCCGGCTCTTTCAAAACCTGAACCGTGGTTTCATCCATATGGATGACCGGCGCATCCAGCAAGGTGTCGCGGGCCAGATTGTGCAGCGGCTGCAAGGCCTGGGCGAGCCGGATCATGGCCCGTGCCATGCTCTGGCGTGGAATCTCCACGTGATGGCGGGCCATCACCTTCTCGAAGCGTGCCAGCGGCAGGCCATCGACATACTTCACCACCGCCATCATGGCCAGGAACCCGGCGCTGAAGTTGCTGCGCGGCAGAATCTGCGCCGGCGCCGGCTGCTGCACCGGCGCCTGATCGCCCTTGGGGCAGGCGTAACGCGGGCGTACCGTGCGGATCACACGGATTTGCATCGGCACGATGTCCAGCTGTTCGCTTACGTCTTCACCGATGCGCACCAGGGGTGTACCGCAGGGGCATTGGCGTTCTTCTTCGGGGACATCAACCAGGAACTCGACGCGGGGCAGTTCAGGCGGCAGGGCGCGGCGATGACCACGCTTGGGGCGAGGCATGTTGTGCGCGGGCGCGGGTTCGCCCTCGTGTTCGTCTTCGAGGTCAGCGGCCTGTTCGGCCAGGGTTTCCACTTCGTTGAACAGTTCACCCTGATGCGACTCGCTGCTGGGGCCAAACACCTTATGCCGGGCCAGGCGCCATTGTTCGAGGATACGCTGAACCGCTTCGGCCACGCCGGCGGCTACGTCAGCGGCCAGCCGCTGCTCAAAGCTCGCTTCAAGCGCCTGACGGTGGTGTTCAAGCTGTGCGGCAACTTGCGTGGCAATTTCGCGTTCCAGGTTGGGGCGAAGCTCTGCCAGCACCTTTTCACGTTCAGCCCGTAACGCAGCCTGGAAGGCCTCGACCGAGCGCGGCAGTGCGCCGATTTGGGCGGCGACTTCTGTCAGGGATAGAGGGGCGGCTGCATGCTTTTCAGACATGCAGCATTATACCGTAAATATCACATAACAGATTGATATTTCAGTGTTTTATGAGGATAATTCGCCCATAAATCAAAGCCTTCCAAGAGCCATTCAAGCTCTTTGGGCGAGAGCGTCACGGTAGCCTGCACACCCGGCACCGGCCAGGCAAAACGCTCTTTTTCCAGCCGCTTTTGCCACAGGCAGAAGCCGTTACGGTGCCAGTACAAAATCTTGATGCGGTTGCACTGACGGTTCACGAACACGAACAGCGTGTCGCCAAAGAGGTTCAGCTCCAATTCGCTTTCCACCAGGGCGGCCAGCCCGTCGATCTGCTTGCGAAAGTCCACCGGCACGCAGCACAGGTAGACCTGTCCAATAGAGGCCCCCGGGTGCATCAGCGCACCTGCTCGGCCAGTGCCTGGCGAACCTGCGCCAGCCACTGCGGGCTGGGCAAACCGGGCAGTTCCAGGCGCAGGCTGGTGCCAAGCGCCAGCACGTAGCGATTCACCGCAACTGTGTGATCGGCATCGGTGACGCCTCCCACGCTCACCGGCACGAACTGCCGTGGTATCGGGGCGGCTGCGTTCGCGTTGACCTGCGGTGCGTTCAACTTCCGGGCTTTCAGGCGCCGGCGCCAATAATACAGGCTTGAGACCGGCAACCCTTCACGTTGCGCGTAGGCTTTGGTGCCGATGCCTTCGTTGGCAATCGCATCCAAGTGCATTTCCCACCAAGCCTGGCCCGGCCCTCGACTCGTCGACATCCTTGGTTCTCCTATCTTCATGCAGAACCGATACGATGCCCGACCGACGTGCTATGAACAATTATGGGGGAGATGGAGCGCGTACGTTACTTTACCAAACAACCGCTCGTAAATGGCTGGCTCAGGGCGTCGCAACGATAATCAATACGCTGCTTGCGGCGTTCTTCTTGGCCCCTAAACCTGGCTGGGCTTATGCGTGCGAGCCGGTCGTCGCCAGTCAATGCCTTCGAGCAACATCGACAGCTGCGCCGGCGTCAGGTGCACCGCACCCGATTCGGCACGGGGCCACACGAAGTGGCCATTCTCGAGCCGCTTGGCGAACAGGCACATTCCATCTCCGCTCCACCAGAGGACTTTCAGGCGGTCGCCCCTGCGACCCCGGAAGACGAAGACGTGGCCGCTAAATGGATCTGCTTCGAGCTTGTCGTGAACAATGGCGGCCAAGCCATCGAATCCTCGACGCATGTCGGTCACGCCAGCGGCAGGCCCATCATCGCAAGGCCTCAATCAGCATGCCCAGCGTCTCATGGTCAACGTCCTCCAGGTGCATCTGCCCTTTGGAAAGGACGATGCTCAGCCGCCGTACACCTGTCGTCGCTTCTGAAGTGGTGGCCCTTTCCGGCTCTTCCAGGGTCGACGCCACGGGCATGGCCGTAGCCGTTTCGATGAGCCGGACCGGCAGTAGGCAGGGTTCACTCACGTGCGCCGGCTGAACTTCTCCGTACTCACCACGGAAGTATTCGGTGCGCCAGCGGCACAACTGATTCGGATGCAGATCATAGGCTCGGGCGATCTCTGCCACCGTGGCAGCCTGCTCCAATAAAAGCTCAACCACTTCTCGTTTGAACGCGCGGCTGAAGCGACGACGGGGCTGGTTTCGGTAAGTGCTCTCTGATGACATAGGTTCCAACGTATTTTTGGTTGGAACCTATTCTCGCTATTTGGTGCCGGCCTTCAAGACGGCCATGGGCGGGTGCTTACGATGATGTGCTGGTGGGTGGTGCAGGTACTGATACCATCACTGGTGGAGAAGGTAAGGATGTCATCACTGGTGGTGCTGGTGACGACCAAATTATCCTGACCGAGACTACTGCAGCACGTGACATCGTTGTTTTCGAAGCATCCGCTACCGAGAACGGTGCAGATACCATCACGGATTTTGCTGCTGGAGCCGCAACCACTTCAGACGTTCTGGATGTGTCGGCTTTCTTGGGTGCTGATGTGGTGTTTGAGAAGGTCGCAGATGGCGCCACGGTTAACACGTCAGATCTTAACGTTCTGGTATTTGAAACCGCAGGTGATATCACGGCAGCGACGACCACATGGGCCGCAAACCAAAGTGCGGTTGTGGTAAATGGTGCGG
>JALOAH010000002.1 GCA_023228865.1 Porticoccaceae bacterium
CGCTTTTATCAACCTGACGACACAGATTGTCAGGTTGATAAAAGTAGGCGCCTACACCTGAGATGTATCAGGTCGCAGTCCAGCCACCATCCACGGCAATATCGGCACCGGTCATGTAGGAGGATGCGTCAGACGCCAAAAAAGCGACAGCCTCGGCGACTTCTTCCGGATATCCGGGTCTGTCCATAAGGGTAGTGCCGAGAGCGGTTTTGACAAATTCCGGATCTTTCATTAATTCTTCATTTAATGTGGTTTTCACCAAGCCGGGATGGATGGCGTTGACGCGTATATGGTATTGAACATAATCGAGGGCACAGGTTTTTGTGAATATTTTCACTGCCGCTTTTGAAGCACTGTAAAGGGATAAATTGGGCATGACACCTTTGGCACTGCTGGACGAAGAAATATTGACAATTGAGCCACCACCGGCATTTTTCATGGTGGCAAGAATATGCTTACAGCCAAGAAATGTTCCTTTTACATTGACGTCAAAGACAAAATAAAAATCTTCCACAGTGGCTTCGTTGACAGGCTTTACCGTGGCAACACCGGCATTGTTGATCAGCACATTGACATCACCAAAAGCGTTGTTTGCCGCGCTGATGGTATTTTTCCAGCTGTTTTCATCGCTGACATTGTGATTGACATAAATAGCTCTTCCGCCTTTATTGGTAATTTCAGCGGCAAGTTTTTCACCACTGACATCATCGATATCGGCGATAACAACAGCGCCGCCTCTTTCTGATATCAGCCTGCTGTGGGCGGCGCCCATGCCTTTGGCGCCGCCGGTGATGATGGCCACTTTTCCGTTGAGACGGGTTTTATCCATGATTGGCTCCTATTGTCGTTAATGATTTTAGTCTTTTAAAAAATATTGGCTGCTGACACAAACTTTTATTGGATATTGCAAAAATCAGGGTCTGGAATTTTTCTGATTATGGGTTTTATGCTGATTTTCGAGCCTAGCATTGAACTGCAAGATATAGGCATATCAGTTAATTACTCGACACATAATTTTTAATGATGGCGACTTCAGTGCCGAGGGAAAACATGGTCGCATTTCCCAATGAAAAGAGGGCGGTCAGGGCAAGAGAACATCCCTGCCATGTGTCAACTCAATCGACGGCCATAAACCTGCCGCCTGGCCTGCATAAACCAAGCGCTGATTGCTTTAAACAAATAAGATGTTTATGCTGTTCGAGTCGCCCGTCACTCTACAGATAATGATTTTCAATCCTGTTTTTCAGTGAGGAATTCAGCCCATGAAAGTGTCAGCCCGTCTTGAAGTAGGTCTTTTCGATGTCGCCCAGCGGGGCCAGATTCTCGGTTCTATCTACTCCCAGCCCCCGGCGGAAAACTCCCCCCTCCACAACCCCAGTGTGGCGGACGTAGGTGCGCTCGCCGCCCAGCTTGAAGCCGCAGGTTTTGACGGCGCCTATACGGTGGAAACCGCCCACGATGTCTTTTTCCCCCTGGCGTTAGCTTCTCAAACCAGCAATCTTTCACTGTCGACCAGTGCCGCCATCGCCTTTCCCCGCAGCCCTATGCATGTGGCTCACCAGGCCTATGATTTGATGCTGTTGTCGAAAGGCAAGTTTTCCCTCGGCCTTGGCTCCCAGGTCAAACAGGTTAACGAGCGCTACTACAGCGTGCCCTGGGGCAAGCCGGTGGAGAGAATGCGGGATTACGTTCTGGCACTGAAGGCCATCTGGCGCTGTTGGCAGGAGGGCGTTCCCCTGCGCCACGAGGGTGATTTTTTTCAGATCAGTTTTATGAACCCGCTGTTTAATCCCGGCCCCAATCCCTATGGCGTACCGCCGGTACTGCTGGGCGCCCTCGGCCCCAAAATGACCCAGATGACGGCAGAAGTGGCCGACGGCATTTTGATTCACCCCCTCAGCACGGAGCGGTTTGTCCGCGAAAAAATGGTTCCCGCCATCGAGCGCGGCCTCGAGATCAGCAATCGCGCCTGGGACGATTTTGAGGTGGTACCCATGACACTCATCGCCGCTGGCCGCAACGAAGCGGAGCAGGCGGTGGCTGATGCTGGCGTTGCCGCAATTATTGCTTTTTATGCCTCGACCCCGGCCTATCAGCCCATTATGGAGCTGGAGGGACTTGAGGGTTTGCAGACAGAGCTCAACGCCCTGGCGAAAAAAGGCCGCTGGAGCGATATGGCCGCGCTCATCGATCTGGACATTTTAAACCGCTTTGCCATTCGCGGCGCACCCGCTGAGATCGGCACCCTGGTGGCGCAACGTTTTGGCGATCTCGCCAATAGGGTTAACAGCTACCTTCCCTACGCCGCCAGCCTCGATTTGCTGGGTGAAGTTGCCCGCTCGTTCCACAGTGCCGATTAAGCCTGGCGACACTAGCCCGGAAATTGCGGAATTTTGGCCAGCAACTGGCGCAATATTCGCGCTAGTGTTGCTTCAATTTGCTATTGCCTGCCATGAAGAATTTTCAGACATCGCCAGCAGGGCTGGCTCCTACCGAATAATCATTTATTTGTAGGAGCCAGCCCTGCTGGCGATGGTGTCTCCATAAGAAAAAATCAAACTGCAAGAAATGCGCTTATCATAGCAGCCTTCACTGCGCTTCCCGGAGAAGGGCGTCAACCACATCCCGGTCGGGAAAGCCGTCACTGATGCGCCCGGTATCTTTCTGGTAAGCGCTCAGCGCCCTGCGGGTACCGGAACCGAAAACACCGTCCGGCTCGCCGGCATCGTAACCTTTTTCATTCAGTACCATTTGCAGGCGCAGCACGTCAGCCCGCGCCAATGGCTGCTGATCCGGAGGCGGCGGCCGCCGCAGACCGGTGCCGCCCGCAATGCGGTCTGCCAGCAAACCCACCGACAGGGCGTAGGACTCGGAGCGATTCCAGTTCATGATAATGGCGAAATTGTCATAGACAATAAACGCCGGCCCGCGATGCCCGGCGGGAACCAGAATACTGCCCTTGACATCTGTCGCAGGCAGAGGGGTGTCATCCGCCAGGCGCACGCCGAGGCCAATCCACTCTTTGAGGGTTCGCGCATTTTTTCTGCCCGCCAGAGCGTAATCAAAAGTCACCGGCAGAATCACCTCGCGCCCCCAGCGGAAACCTTCCTGCCAACCGAGGTGATTGAGAAAATTGGCGCCAGAGGCGAGGGCATCTTTTTCGCTGCGCCATAAATCGGTGCGGCCATCGCCGTCGCCGTCGACGGCAAAGCGAATATAGTTGGAAGGCATAAACTGGGTATGACCCACAGCTCCCGCCCAGGAACCGCGCATTTGCTTGGGCTCCAGAGACTCTCTGTCCATTACCCTCAAGGCTGTGAGAAATTCCGTGGTAAAAAAATCGCTACGGCGGGGATCGCAGGCGAGGGTAGCCAGCGAATCCAGGGTCGGCATATTGCCCAGATAGCCGCCATAGTTGGTTTCCAGCCCCCAAAAAGCCACCAGGTACTGGCCGGGAACACCGTACTGTGCAGTGAGTTGATCGAGAAAGGTGCGGTGACGGGTGTACATTTCCCGACCGCGACGAATGCGATCTTCGGAAACGCGGGTTTTGAGGTAGTCGCCAAACGTCTGGGCGAATTCAGGCTGTTTGCGATCCAGTTCGAGAACCCGTTGCTGTTGCTCCATGGCGGCGACGGTGGTCACGGCCTTCGCCGACAAATTCTGCTGACGAGCCTGCTGCTGGAGTTTGGCCAGACAGGACTGGAATTCTGTGCCGGCGCTCTCGGCCTGAGCGGCCGCCAGGGATGCGGTCAGAAAAGCGGTAACGGCAAAAAAAGACATGCTGATTTTCAAAATACGGCGCTCACAGGGGCTGACGGGTTTCGAACATTTTACCCCCACTGCACGGTATGAGCGAATCCCCCGGGGATGAAATTTATTGCCAGCCGCAAAGGGATAAAGACGGAAGCGCCAGCGCAATGATGGCAGCGGCATTTTCAGCCGTCCGCATTCAGCACGGTGCCGAGGCGCTGCTTGATAATTTCGCGAAAATCCGCCGCCAACTGCCGGTAAAACACGCGGTTGGGCGCCGCTGCCCGCCACACCATGCCGTGCTGGCGCAGAATGGGAATATTTTTCAGCTCGCAAACGTGGAGTGCTTCGGGATGGTGCAATTCAGAGTGAACATAGAGTGCCGGTAAAAATGCCACCCCCAGTCCCATCACCACCATCTGCCTCAACGTATCCAGGCTGGTGCCTTCAAAATCCCGCTGCACCACCGCCCCCCAGCGCTCACAGATTTCCCGAACCTGGTGGTGAAAGTGATGATGCTCTTCAAGGGTGAGGACTTTTTCGCCACGAAGCTTTGATGCTGTCAGACTTTTTATGCCGGCAAAACGGTGTTCGGCGGGAACCACAAATTTAAGGGCTTCGGTAAACAGCGGCTCAACGGACAACTGGGCATGGGATACGGGTAGGGGGACAAGCGCCAGATCATAAAGCCCTTCCTCCAGATCTTTAAGCAAAATCCTGGGGGCGGCTTCGCGCACATAGAGTTTTAATTTGTGGTGGCGCTTGTGGAGTTCCGGCAGCACATGGGGCAGCAAATAAGGTCCCACTGTGGGTGGAATTCCCAGCCGATAGGTGGCCTGACGACCATCGGCGAGCTTGGTGACAACCTCGTCAAACCCTTGCATGGACAGCAATACCTGACGCGCCGCCGGCAGTAATTCCCGACCTGCCGGAGACAGTCGTGTCCCGGCGCGGGAACGTTCAAACAGCGCCAGATTGATGGTATTTTCAAGGGCGACGATTTGCGCTGTAAGCGCTGGCTGGCTGATGCCCAGCTCCTCGGCGGCACGCCGATAACTGGACAATTTTGCCACGGTAACAAAATAGTTGAGCTGGTTAATACTGGGGATTTTGGTTTTTAACTTCGCGATGGCCATGATTATCCTGATAACAATAGATGATCAGCACATTGTATACACTTTTATTAGGCTATCAAAGAAAATGGATTGCCCAGTTGCCAAAGACTGGTAACACAACTTTAAACGACCTATTCAGGAGCAACCATGGAACACGTCATATCCGGTGTCGCCAAATTTCAGCGCGAGGTTTTTCCAGAACGAAAGGAAGCCTTTCAAAAGCTTGCCAACGGACAAAATCCCGAAGTGCTGTTCATCACCTGTGCAGATTCCCGCATTGATCCCGGCATGGTCACCCAGACCGAGCCGGGAGATTTATTTATCTGTCGCAATGCGGGCAATGTGGTGCCACCCCACAGCAATCAGACAGGCAGCATGTCTGCCTCCATCGAGTTTGCGGTAGCAGCCCTTGGGGTTTCCCATATTGTCGTCTGCGGACATACCGACTGCGGCGCCATTAAAGGGGCAATTTCACCGGAAAGCCTCGAAGGCCTGCCCCATGTCCAGACCTGGCTGGGACACTGCCGCGCCGCCCGCGAAGTGGTTCGCGAGCGCCATGGCGAAGTTCACAAGGGACACCTCGACGAAGTCACCAGAGAAAATGTTTTGCTGCAGCTACAACACCTCAAAACCCACCCCGCGGTTGCCGCCAAGCTCGCCAATGGCCGCATCAGCCTGCACGGCTGGATGTACAACATCGCCAATGGCGAGGTACTTTGCTACAACGAAACAAGCGGCCGCTTTGAGGTGATGTCTCAACATTACCGCAAACTGTTCAACAGCGCGGCCATTACAGACAAACAGCTGCGAGGTGCCCTGTGAATAAAGACCAGCCGTCCCTGCGCGGTGATATCACCGGGGGTATTACCGCGGGGGTGGTCGCCCTGCCTCTGGCGTTGGCATTGGGGGTGGCCTCCGGTCTCGGCCCCATGGCCGGTCTTTACGGCGCTATTTGCGTGGGCTTTTTCGCCGCCATTTTCGGCGGCACACCCTCGCAGATTTCCGGACCCACCGGCCCCATGGTGGTTGTGGTCGCCGGGCTGTTTGCCAGCCTGTCCGGCGACACCGCACTAATCTTTACAGCTATTGTCCTCGCCGGCCTGTTCCAGATTACCTTTGGCTTGATGGGGCTTGGCCACTATATTCGCCTGGTTCCCTACCCGGTCATTTCCGGGTTTATGACCGGTATCGGGGTTATTATTATCATTCTGCAGCTGGGTCCCCTGCTCGGTCACGAATCACCGGGGAGCACCCTGGGCGCCCTGGGTTATCTGCCCAATGCGGTTTCAGACATTCATATTACCAACCTGCTGCTGGGTCTGGGAGCGCTGGCGCTGGTCTATCTGTGGCCATCCAGCTGGGGGAAATACCTGCCATCGCCGCTGGCCGCATTGATTTTGGGCACTCTTTTGGCGTTTTTTCTTCTCGATGTGCCCGTGCTCGGCGATATTCCCACCGGATTACCCAGCCTGCACTGGCCTGTGTTTGCCGGTCAGGAAAAAATGCTGCTGGTGATTGAGGCGGCATTTATTCTCGCGCTGCTGGGGGCAATCGACAGCCTGCTCACTTCCCTAGTGGCCGACAATATGACCCGCAAACGCCACAACAGCAACCGGGAATTGGTTGGCCAGGGAATCGGCAATACCGTGGCGGGTCTGCTGGGCGGCGTCGCCGGCGCTGGCGCCACCATGCGCACCGTGGTCAACATTCGCTCCGGCGGCAATACCCGCAGATCCGGCGCCATCCACGCTGTTGTGCTCCTCGCCATCGTCCTCGGTCTCGGCCCTCTGGCGGCCAATATTCCCCTCGCCGTGCTGGCGGGAATACTGGTGAAAGTGGGCATGGATATTGTCGACTGGAGCTACCTGAAGCGCGCCCACCAGGGGCCGCGCTGGGATCTCCTGCTGATGGCTCTCGTGCTCGGCCTGACGGTTTTTGTCAATCTGATTACTGCGGTCGCCGTGGGCGTGGTGCTGGCCGCCCTGGCATTTGTAAAACAGGTGGCGAAACTTCAGATCGACAACCTCAGAAACCTGCCGGAACACCTGGATTCCCCCGAAGAGAAAACCCTGCTTAAAGAAAGTCGCGGCCGCATTATTCTGTTTGAATTTACCGGCCCTCTCAGCTTTGGCGCCGCAGCGGATCTCGGCCACAGGGTGCGCGAGCACAGCGAACCCGGCACGCGCGTACTGTTGCTGGATTTTTCCCGAGTTCCATTTCTCGATGTCTCTGCCGTCATGGCGGTGGAAAACATTGCTGTCGACGCCGCAGCCAGCGGCAAACTGCTCTATTTTGTCGGAATGAGTGACGAGGTCAAAAAAGTCCTTGAAGACATGAACGGCAGCCTGCCCTGTGACGGCGTCTTTAGCACTCGGCTCCACGCCCTGCGCACAGCCTCGGCGCAGCTCAAAAAAACAGACGACCATCATATGGGCAACGCCCTGCCAAGCACCTGAGGGCAACAGGCGCACTTGCCGGGCTAAAAATCCCCGCTCCACCTTTGATATCCGTTTATTATTTTCAATAATAAACGGATATTTTTTTGGCTGCCGTGTTGAACACGGTATTGCCGAAGGGGCAAACCTTTCCGCGTATATTGCCCTGACGACACTTTGCCACCGGTTGCGCCTGTCGGTTTTGGCCGGTTCTGAGCACGCTGGCCGCGCCCACATTGCTCGCCCAAAATTGCCGCCACCGGTGAGCGGACTGGCGCAACTGCTGTGACGCAACTGTTATCATGGCAATCCCTGCAACCTTATCAACCCGCGAAGCCGACAATGACAATCACCATTTCCCTGCCACCCTGGTTGCAACAGTTGAATGCGCCGCAGCATTTTGATTCCATGGCCGCAGCCATGAAGCTGGCGATCGCCGCCGCCCGGCGCAACAGCCTCGAGGGCGGCGGACCTTTTGGCGCCGCGGTGGTCGACGAAAACCTTGAATTAGTGTCCCTGGGCGTCAATCTGGTCATACCCGCAGGATCCTCCATCTTTCACGCCGAAATGGTGGCGCTGCTGCTCGCCGAGCAAAAACTCGGCAGCCACAGCCTTGCCGCGCGGGGAAATTTTACCCTGCTGACCAGCTGTGAACCCTGCGCCATGTGCTTTGGCGCTCTACCTTTTGCGGGAATCGCCCATGTTGTCTGTGCAGCGACCACAGCAGATGCGCAGGCAATTGGCTTTGACGAAGGCGACAAGCCTGAATGCTGGCAGGACAGCCTGAAAAAAAGAGGGATTGCCGTTACCACCGGCCTGCTGCGCAGCGACGCCGTCGCCGTGCTTGATCAGTATCGCAGCAGCGGTGGCAGGCTTTATTAGGCCATGGGAGCTAGGTTCCCTGATCGAGGTGGAGACTGATGCCTTTCTTAGCCAGCAGCCCCTGCTCCCGCTCCAGGGCAAAGCGGGTCAGCGGGTGATTCAGAAGCCAGCCGCAGGGGTAGGAAATGCGCATTTCCCGCCCCGCAACACTGAGTTGAAACGCCGGGGTATCTTCAACCGCCGCCACATATTTAAACAGCACCGACAGGCGCAGCAACAGACACAGGCGCTCCAGCTGCTGACTGCGGCCATTGGCTCTGGCCTCAATTTCATCGAGGGGAAATTTCTGGCGGTGCCCCCGCACCAATAGCCCCAACTCGAGCTGTTCGGCCTTTGAAAACCCCGGCAGATCGCTGTTTTCCATCAAGTACTGACCGTGTTTATGGAAGCCGCTATGGGCGATGGCAAGACCAACTTCGTGAAGCCGACAGGCCCACACCAGCAAATCGAGATCCTGCTGGCAGAGCTGCCACTGATCCTGCACCGCCGCAAACAGGTAGCGTGCAGTTTCCTCCACCTTGCGCACCTGCTGTTCCTCGATGTTGTAGCGCTGCATCAGGGCATTGACTGAGCGCTCGCGCACATCCTCATGGCTCAACCTGCCGATGGTGTCGTAGATAATCCCCTCCCGCAATGCTCCGGAGGAGATGCGCATGTTTTTGATCTCCAGGGCATCAAAAAAAGCGCAGCTGATGGCGACGCCGGAGGCAAAGACATTGCGGCGGCGCTCGCTGAGTCCGGCGAGCTTGCACAGATCTTTCACCGACGGGTACTTAAACAGCAACTTGCGCAGCTTTTTCAGATTCTCGGCGCTGATCCCGGATTCCGCCCAGCCCTGGGCAGCAATGACGCTTTCCAGGGCGCGCAGGGTACCCGACGAACCCACCACGTCGTCCCAGCCCTGACGAATAAAGGCGGAGCGAATATTGAGCACCTCACTGTAGGCGGAGACATAGGCATTTTCAAAGGCGGCGGCCGTAATGTTGCCACCGGCAAAAAACCGCTCGCCGTAGGAAACACAGCCCATATGGAGACTTTCCAGCAGTCGCGCCTCGAAGCGTTCGCCGATGATAAATTCGGTACTGCCGCCGCCGATATCCACCACCAGGCGGGCGCCATCATTGGCCAGGGTGTGGGCTACCCCCAAATACACCAGACGCGCCTCTTCGCGACCGGAAACTACTTCCAGGGGGTACCCCATAATAGCTTCGGCGGCGTGGCGGAAATCCCGGCTGTTCTTGGCGACCCGCAATGAGTTGGTGCCCACCATGCGCACAATATCCGGCTGAAGGACATTGAGCGCCTGGCGAAATCGGGCCAAACACTGAAGCCCGCGGGCAATGGCGTCGTCACTGATAATGCCCGCGACCATGCCGGAGGCTAGCTGCACCGTCTCACCGAGTCTCTCCAGGGGACGCACTTCCCCATGTTCGACCCGGGCGATAACCATATAAAAACTGTTAGAACCGAGATCCACTGCCGCCAGCAAACGGCCTTCCGTATCGACAATCTGATTGGTCACAGCCCGCGCTCCCCCCAGGGTCTGTTAGCATGAACTACCCCGCCCGCATTGTGGCCAGACAACAGTAGATGTTATGATCCCGCCAATTGTACCTTTCCGTGGCCTGCGAATACCAATGCCTTCAACAGACAAGCGCAGCCCTCACAGCTTAAATCACATTGAATACGGAGAATCTCATGGGCGAAAAAATCGTTCACGTTACCGACGGCAGTTTTGAAAGCGACGTACTGGGTGCAGATGTTCCTGTGCTGGTGGATTTTTGGGCGGCCTGGTGCGGCCCCTGTAAAATGATCGCGCCACTGCTTGACCAGGTGTCTGAAGAATTTGATGGTAAAGTCAAAGTTTGCAAAGTGGATGTGGACGCCAATCCCCAGACCGCCGCCAAATTCAGTGTCCGCGGCATTCCCACACTGATGCTGTTCAAGGATGGCGAACTGGAGGCCACCAAGGTTGGCGCCTTGTCAAAGTCACAGCTGACCGACTTTATCAACAGCAACCTGTAATTCTGTTGGCAGGCGCTGTCCCTGGCGACAAGCAGCCTGCCAAAAATTCATTGCGCTTTTTGTCACGATGGTTATAATTCGCGCCATCAATTTTAATTCTCCCGTGGCTGGCCTGTTACCTGCATAACTATTGCATGCTGTTTGGTGCACTGATTGCGACAGGCGCTCAATAATAAAGCGGGCAGAGTTTATCCCTGACTACCTTTTCGCTAAAACACCGCACAGAAGCGGCCTGCTTAGCCATTGTTCACCACTAAACCACACTCTCCTTATGAATCTGACTGATCTCAAAACCAAACCTATCACCGAACTTATTCAAATTGGCGAAGAAATTGGCCTGGAAAACCAGGCGCGATCACGCAAACAGGATATTATTTTCAACATCCTCAAGCGCCACGCCAAGAGCGGTGAAGATATTTACGGCGAGGGTGTTCTTGAAATTCTCCCCGACGGCTTTGGTTTTCTTCGCTCCGCAGACGCCTCCTATCTGGCGGGACCGGACGATATTTATGTTTCACCCAGCCAGATTCGCCGCTTCAACCTGCGCACCGGCGACAGTATTTCCGGCAAGATTCGCCCCCCCAAAGAAGGCGAGCGCTACTTTGCCCTCCTCAAGGTTGACAATATCAACTTCGACAAACCGGAGAACGCCCGCAACAAGATTCTCTTTGAGAACCTCACCCCGCTGTTCCCCAACAAGCGCCTTCTTCTCGAAGCCGGCAACGGCAGCTCTGAAGACCTGACCGGCCGCATGATCGATCTGATCTCTCCCATCGGCAAAGGCCAGCGCGGACTGATTGTCGCACCGCCAAAAGCGGGCAAAACCATTATGATGCAGCACATCGCCCAGGCGATTGTGCGCAACAATCCCGAATGCATCATGATTGTGCTGCTGATCGACGAGCGCCCCGAGGAGGTGACCGACATGCAACGCACAGTGCGCGGCGAAGTGGTCGCCTCCACCTTTGACGAACCCCCCGCCCGCCACGTTCAGGTGGCGGAAATGGTCATCGAAAAAGCCAAGCGCCTGGTGGAACACAAAAAAGATGTGGTCATTCTGCTCGACTCCATTACCCGTCTCGCCCGCGCCTACAACACCGTACAGCCCTCATCCGGCAAAGTGCTTACCGGCGGTGTCGACGCCCACGCCCTGGAAAAACCCAAGCGCTTTTTTGGCGCTGCCCGCAACATCGAAGAGGGCGGCAGCCTCACCATTATCGCCACAGCCCTGGTGGACACCGGCTCCAAAATGGACGAGGTGATCTACGAAGAGTTTAAAGGCACCGGCAACCTGGAATTGCACCTGGATCGCAAAATCGCCGAGAAGCGCATTTTCCCCGCCATCAATCTTCGCCGTTCCGGCACCCGCCGCGAAGAACTGCTGATGGCGGAAGGCGATCTCCAGCGAGTGTGGATTCTGCGCAAGCTCCTCAACGATATGGAAGATGTGGCGGCCACGGAATTCCTCACCGACAAGCTCAAGAGCTTTAAGGTCAACGATGAATTTTTCGGCGCCATGAAGAGAAAATAATCTGCCTCAGCTGACATGCAACAAAGCCGGTTTGCTCGCAAACCGGCTTTTTTATGGGCACTGAAATATCGCGGACAGGTTCCCGCAACCACGCCGCCAACCTTTTTCGCAGCAACCGGTTTCTACCCTTGCATTCAGACGCCATTCTGGCAACACTGCCACCCAAACAGCAACACGGAATTGACAGTGGCGGCAAAATACTCCGATCTGCGGGATTTTATTGAGTACCTGGAAAAACAGGGGCAACTGAAACGCATTCGCGCCGAGGTTGACCCGGTGTTGGAAATCACTGAAATCAGTGACCGCACCCTGAAAATGGGCGGCCCCGCACTGCTCTTTGAGAACGTCAAGGGCGCCGCCATGCCGGTACTCACCAATCTTTTTGGCACCCCCGAGCGGGTCGCGCTGGGCATGGGGCAGGACAGTGTTGAGGCATTGCGGGAAGTGGGCAAGCTGCTGGCGTTTCTCAAGGAACCGGAGCCGCCGAAAAGCCTGCGGGATTTGTGGAGCAAGCGCGGTGACTTCAAGCAGGTGTTAAATATGCCGGCCAAAGAGGTCAAAAAAGCGCCCTGCCAGGAAATTGTCCACGAGGGCGACGCTGTCGATCTCGCCAGTATTCCGGTGCAGACCTGCTGGCCCGGCGATGCCGGCCCGCTGATTACCTGGCCTCTTGTGGTCACCCGGGGGCCGGAAAAAGTCCGCCAGAACCTGGGCATCTACCGCATGCAGGTGATCGGCAAAAATCGCGTCATTATGCGCTGGCTCGCCCATCGCGGCGGCGCCCTGGATTTCCGCGACTGGCAACTCAAACACCCCGGCGAACCTTTTCCGGTGGCGGTTGCCCTGGGGGCTGATCCGGCCACCATTCTCGGCGCAGTGACCCCGGTGCCGGACAGTCTTTCCGAATATGCCTTTGCCGGTCTGTTGCGGGGGGACAAAACCGAAGTGGTGAAGTGCCTGGGTTCGAATTTGCAGGTGCCCGCATCGGCGGAAATTATTCTTGAAGGTCATATTTATGGCAACGATATGGCGGCAGAGGGCCCCTTTGGCGACCACACCGGTTATTACAATGAGGTGGAGACATTTCCGGTGTTTACCGTCGAGCGCATCAGCCATCGCAAAAACCCCATTTACCACAGCACCTACACCGGGCGGCCACCGGATGAACCGGCGATTCTCGGCGTTGCCCTCAATGAAGTGTTTGTGCCTCTACTGCAAAAGCAGTTCCCGGAAATTGTCGACTTCTATTTGCCGCCGGAGGGCTGCTCCTACCGCTTTGCGGTGGTCACCATCAAGAAGCAGTACCCTGGGCACGCCAAGCGGGTGATGCTGGGGGTGTGGTCATTTTTGCGCCAGTTTATGTACACCAAGTTTGTGGTGGTTACCGACGACGACGTCAATGCCCGCGACTGGAAGGATGTGATCTGGGCAATGACCACGCGCATGGATCCGGGGCGGGACTCGGTGATTATCGACAACACCCCCATCGATTACCTGGATTTTGCCTCGCCAGTATCCGGCCTTGGCTCGAAAATCGGTTTTGACGCCACCAACAAATGGCCGGGGGAAACCAGCCGCGAATGGGGGCAACCCATCGCCATGGATGAAGCCGTCAAACGCCGGGTGGACGAACTCTGGGAATCCCTGGGTATTTCATGACCATTGCGGGCAATCTTTTTGGCAATATTCCCGCCGAGCTGCCCAGTGAGCTGGAAGAATTACTGGCACAAGGCCGCCGCTTTCGCCTTAAGCGCCTTGTCTCCAGAGGCCACCAAACAGACTGGTATGATCAGGACGAAAACGAATGGGTAACTCTGCTCAGCGGCGCCGCCCAGCTGGAATTTGAGCAGCAAAACTTCATTGATCTGGCTGCCGGGGATTTTTTATTGATTCCCGCCCGGCGCAAACACCGATTGAGCTGGACAGACCCGCACACCGAATCTGTGTGGCTGGCGCTGTATTTTGATTGAGCGATTCAACCTGGAAGAGCGGCATTGCCACGTCACCTTGCGGTCAAGATAACCTTTCCTTGAAGTCCCGATAGCCAAACTGGCGAATCACATCGAGCTCATCGGTGCGGGAATCCCAAAGCGCAATGGCGGGCAGGTTGATACCGTTGAACGTGGTGGTTTTGACCATGGTGTAGTGCGCCATATCGTCAAACATCAACCGCTGACCTATCTCCAGGGGCGCGTCAAAGCTGTAATCGCCAATCACATCCCCGGCCAGACAGGTCATGCCGCCGAGGCGGTAAAGGTGCTCAAACTCTTCCGGGGCGCCAGCGCCAAACACGTCCGCCCGATAGGGCATTTCCAACGTGTCGGGCATATGGCAGGTGGCCGAAGTATCGAGAATGGCCTGCTGCATACCGCTGAAAGGCAGATCCAGGACTTCACTGACTAAAACACCGGTATGAATTGCCACCGCCTCGCCGGGTTCGAGATAGACCTGGACATCGTATCTGGACGCAAACGCCTTGATGGCATCAATAAGCTGATCCACCTGGTAATCGGCGCGGGTAATATGATGGCCGCCGCCAAAATTGACCCATTCCATTTGCGCCAGCAGATGACCAAATTTTTCCTCCACCGCCTTGAGAGTGCGCTCCAGCGGGGGAAAATCCTGCTCGCAGAGGGTGTGAAAATGGAGACCGCTGATGCCTTCGAGCAGTTCCTCTTTGCCGTCAAACTCCGACAGCGGAATCCCAAGACGGGAGCAGGGCGCACAGGGATCGTAGATGGGCACATCGCCTTCTGAGTGTTCGGGATTGATGCGCAGGCCATAACTCAGTTGCGGGCGTTGGCGCTTCGCTTCCAGCAACAGTGGCTGAAAGCGCTGCCACTGGCCAAAGGAGTTAAAGACCACATGGTGGGCAAAGGTGAGAATTTCCCGCAAATCTTCTTCGCAAAAGGCAGCGGAAAACACATGCACCTCGCCGCCGTACTCATCCCGCGCCAAAAGCGCTTCGTGGAGACCACTGGCGCAGGTGCCGGACAGGTAGCGCCCCGTCAACTCCCCCAATCGCCACAGGGAAAACGCCTTCAGCGCCGCCAGCACCTTGGCGCCGCTTTCCTGTTGAACCCTGTGGAGGATGCGGAGATTGGTTTCAACCGCCGCCACATCAACGACGTAACAGGGGGACGGCACTCTACGGGGGTCAAATTTATGGAAGCTGGACGATTTCAAACGGTTATCCTCTGGCGCCATCGGAACGAGGCTGCCATTGACGATGGAGTTTAGGGCGGAATGACAAGGGGGTATTATATAGGCTCTCGAATGGGAATAAATGCCTTCTTTTTCTGCAGCCTTGTTGCCCCGCACTGCCCAGTGGGGTCGCTCTCACACTTATCGCGGCTCTCTGGTAGAATAGCCGCCTTATCGCCTGGCGTTGTCACCGGCAGCATGTGGGCAAACTGCGCCAGGGAAGGTAAAACCCCATGTCCCCAGAGTATGGAACTGACAATGTTTAGAATGTTTGTGATGGCAGCGGCTCTGTTGACCGCAAGCATCAGCGTTACCTGCAGCGCCGCCGGCTTGGCGACGCCGGAGCAGGCGCGGGATTTCGGCAATGAAGTGGTCATGGCCATCGGCAAGGGCAACCTTACTGAAGCCTGGATGAAAATGAAGACCAATACCACCATTCCACCGGGTCGCATTGATACCTTTGCTGCGGGCTACAACAGCCAGGTCAACCAGACCATCAAATACTATGGCCCCTCCATCGGCATGGAGTTAATCAGTGCCGAGCTCACCGGTGAATCCCTGCTGCGTCTCACTTATCTGATCAAGTACGAAGTTACCGGCGTCAGCTGGTTTCTCACTTTTTACAAGGGCAGAGACAACTGGGTTCTCACCGATTTTAATTACGACATTAACATTAACTCCATCTTTTACGATTAACGTCCACGACAGAGTAATACACCCATAGTGAATACCTTACACACCGCCAGCATCCCTCTGGCGAAGCAGTGGCTGGCCAATCTCGGCATCAGTCATTACACCTGTGACCACTGTAGCGCCCTGCACCTCAGCGGCCTGCCGGGCATGGAAGAAGCCCTCGAAAGCCGCCTCTTTGTCGAGGAGTGGGGGCTGCTGCTGAGCACCGAGTTCCAGATCAGACCCACCGCCCTGCTGTCTCTGGTTGCAGAAATGAGCCAGCTCAACGGCAATTACCCAACCATGAAGCTGTTTGTGGATATTGTCGACGACGCCGTGCCCCAACTGGTGGCAGGCTCAACCCTGCTCACTGGCGCCGGCATCAGCGAAGGTCAGTTTGCCCTCTTTACTTCCACCGCGGTGGAAATGCTCGCCGAACTCCACGGTGAACTCCAGCAGATGGAGTGCCTGATCACACCGGAAAGCCCCACCGGTGAAAACGGCGGCCACAGCCTGCATTAACTCCGGAAGCCTATAGCCATACCAGCGGTTCTTCCGCCAGCGCCGCCAGCTGTTCCCGCAATTCGAGAATATGATCGCCCCAATACCTGGGCGTGTTGAACCAGGTAAAGACACGGGGAAACGCGGGATCCTGCCAGCGCCGCGCCAGCCAGGCGGCAAAATACATCAGCCGCAGGGCGCGAAAGGCCTCGATCCAGCGCAGTTGGCGGCGGTCAAAATCGCAGAATTCTGTGTAGCCTTCCAGAACTTCGGCGAGCTGGGCGTTCTGGCGATGACGCTCACCGCAGAGCAGCATCCAGATATCCTGAATCGCCGGCGCCATGCGCGCGTCGTCAAAGTCGACAAAGTTGGGCAGGTCGTTGCGCCAGAGAATATTGCCAGGGTGGCAGTCGCCGTGGACGCGAATATAGTCGCCGTCCTCTAATGTGGACAACGCGTCATTAACCGCTTGAAGCAGATCTCGAGCGACCCCGCGATAGACTTCGCGAAGATCCGACGGGATCATGTGCTCAAGGATAAAATCCACCGACTCCAGACCAAAACTCTGGACATCGATTCGCGGGCGATGGGCAAAGGCGCGCACCTGACCCACCTGATGAATGCGGCCAATAAATTTGCCCAGGGTGTACAGATTGTCGAGATTGTCCAGTTCCGGGGCGTGGCCACCGCGACGAGTATAGAGTGCAAAGCGAAAGCCCTGATAGTGGCCGAGGCTGGACTGGCCACCGTCGCCAGGCATCACCAGCGGAGGCACCACCGGCAACTCCTGGTCAACCAGTTCAAAACAGAAACTGTGTTCTTCAAGGATCTGGGCATCAGTCCAGCGCTGTGGCCGATAAAATTTGGCAATGATCGGCTGACTGTCTTCGATGCCCACCTGATAGACACGGTTTTCATAGCTGTTAAGGGGGAAAAGGCGACCATCGCACCACAGGCCGGTGCTTTGAATGGCGTCCATAATGAGGTCGGGAGAAAGTCTGTCGAAAGGGTGTACGGACGGCGATTCAGTCATTTTCCAGAATTACGGTGGCTTCGGCGGCCACCAGTGTACCCAGTTCTGCCACCAGTTTGTCACCTTCTTTGAGTTCGCCCACTCCCTGGGGAGTTCCCGTCATCACCACATCACCGGGCATAAGGGTAAAGCTGCGGCTGATTTCGCACAGCAGCGGCAATACCGCAAACAGCATCTGGCCGGTATTGCCATCCTGCACCAGTTCGCCATTGCGCCACAGGCACACCGCCAAATTCTGCAAGTTGATGGTGGTATCCACGGCGGCAAAAATGGACAGCACACAGCTGCCATCAAAGGCTTTGGCGCGCTCCCAGGGATAGCCCTTCGCTTTAAGGCTGTTTTGCAGCGTTCTCAATGTCAGATCCAGACCCACTCCAACACCGGCAATGGCGTTTCGAGCTTCAGTCGCTGTACAGCAGCACAGTTTTTTGCCAATCAGCAGGGTCATTTCGGTTTCGTAATGGGGATTGGCAAAACGGCGGGGAAGTTTCAGGTTTCCCGAAAACGCCACCATGGCGGTTGCCGGCTTGATAAACAGCAACGGTTCTTCGGGAACGGGGTTATTGAGCTCGGCGGCGTGATCGGCATAATTTCGCCCCACACAAACCGCCTTGCCCACGGGAAAACTGGGGGCAAAATCCTTCGACGATGAATACTCAAAACGGTGGCGGTAGTCGCAACTAAAAGAAGCCATCGGCGATTTCCCTGCCCTCGTTAAACGCCAGCCAGCCTTTCACTATGCGGTAAATAACCCAGATCATGGTGGCAAAAAGCACCAGACCGCCGATAACTACCACCAGTAAAACAAGGCCGATAATGGTGCCGACGAGGGCATACCAGAAGGTTTTAATCTGCCATTGAAAGTGGGATTCGAGCCAGGTGTCTCTGACATCCGCTCGTTTCAAATAATTGACGATGACACCGGCAATCGCCGAAATACCGACGAAAAAGCTGGCGGCCTGAAGAATATAAACCAGCAGAACGAGGTTTTTCTGCTGCGGGGTAACGGTGTTCTGCGGGAAGTGGCGGTGAGTATTCATTAAAGCGGCGTTATCCATGGGCGTTCACTATAGGGATACTAATGACTTGTGTCGACAAATCCTAGCCTGTGGAGTTGAGTGTCGTCAGGGAATGGCCACCGCCGTTCTCGCCACCACGGCGCGCATCACAAAGCTGGAATGGACACCGCTGACACCATCGATGCGGGTGATATTGTTCAGCAACAACTGCTGGTAGGCATCCATGTCTTTGACAATCACCTTGAGCTGGTAATCCGCAGCCTGGCCAGTAATAAGCAGGCATTCCAGCACTTCCGGCAGGGCGGCGACCTTTTCTTCAAAGTTGGCGAAGCGCTCCGGGGTATGTCTGTCCATGGAAATATGGATCAGCGCCATCAGGGTAAGACCCAGTTTGCGCGCATCCACCAGGGCGTGATAGCCGTTGATGATGCCGGACTCCTCCAGCGCCCGCACTCGCCGCAGACAGGGCGAGGCCGACAAACCGATGCGATCGGCCAGCTCCTGATTGCTTAGGCGACCCTCCTGTTGAAGCAGTTCGAGAATGCGGCGATCATAACGATCAAAATTCATTATTGCCTCCAAAATTCCAATATGAGCAACTATAGTTTAAATTTTTATAGTTTATTGAATTTTTCTGTTAAAAATAATCCTATAAACATAAAAAACGCAATCATCTGCCAGGGCTAAAATTCTATACTTTCCCCTGTCTGAAAACAGCGGACACCTCCTCCCGAAGCGACAACCCCCACAAGGGGCGCTGTTCTACCGGCATCCCACAAGGATAAAAGGCAACGGGAAAACCCCAACCCCATCAGGGATGGTGAACACCAGACGACGCTATCGACACTATTCACCAGGAGCAAGCCATGACCACCTTTGACCACCGCAAATATCGCCCCACCCAGACTGTGCCCATGCACAATCGTCAGTGGCCGAACCATCAGATTACCCAGGCGCCCATCTGGGCGAGCGTAGATCTGCGCGATGGCAATCAGGCGCTCCTGGAACCCATGAACGTGTCCCAGAAGCAAAAACTCTGGGCACTGCTGGTGGACATCGGCATCAAGGAAATTGAAGTGGGCTTCCCTTCCGCCAGCCAGCCCGACTACGACTTTGTCCGCTGGCTCATCGACAACGACCGCATTCCCGACGGCGTCACTGTTCAGGTGCTGGTTCAAGCCAGGCAGGAACTCATTACTCGCACATTTGAGGCATTAAAGGGCGTCAAACGCGCGGTGGTGCATGTGTACAACTCCACCTCTACCGTTCAGCGGGAGCGGGTTTTTCAGGATGACCGCGACGGGATTAAAGCCATTGCCGCCAAGGGTGCGCGCATGCTCAAGGCGGAAACGGCGAAATATCCCGACACTGAATGGGTATTTCAGTACTCGCCGGAAAGTTTTTCCAACACCGAGTGGGATTATGCGGTCGATGTTTGCGATGCCGTGATTGACGTCTGGCAGCCCACGCCGGAAAAACCCTGCATCATCAATCTCCCCGCCACCGTGGAGAGCAGCACCCCCAATGTGTTTGCCGATCAGGTGGAATATTTCTGCACCCGCGTGTCACGTCGCGACAGTATTATTGTCTCACTGCACACCCACAACGACCGCGGCTGCGCCGTGGCGGCTGCGGAATTGGGCATGCTCGCCGGCGCTGATCGCATTGAGGGCACCTTGCTTGGCAATGGTGAGCGCACCGGCAATATGGATATTATCACTCTGGCCATGAACCTCTACAGCCAGGGTGTCGACCCCAAGCTGGATCTCTCGCGCCCCGACCAAATTATCGCTGTGTATGGCGAATGCACTGGCATGCCGGTTCATCCCCGCCATCCCTGGGTGGGAGAACTGGTCTACACCGCGTTTTCCGGCAGCCATCAGGATGCCATTCGCAAATGCCTGCACATACAGCAGGACGACGAGCACTGGCAGGTGGCCTATCTGCCCATTGACCCCAGGGACATTGGCCGCGACTACCAGGCGGTGATTCGCGTCAACAGCCAATCGGGAAAGGGAGGCGTCGCCTTTGTCCTTGAGCGGGATTATGGCCTCAGCATACCCCGCTGGATGCAGGTGGAGTTGTCTCAGGCGGTGCAGAAAATCAGCGAAACCCAGGGCGGTGAAATTGACAGCGTCACCATCCACCGCATTTTTATGGAGCGCTTTGTCGACAATGGCAGCGCCAGTCGCCTCAATGGCTATCGCCTCGACCGCAACAACAACAGGGACAGCATTGAAGCCCGCATTGTTATTGACGGTGTCGAGCAGATTATTCGCGGCGAAGGCGAGGGCGCCATGGCGGCGTTCGTCAACGGCTGGATGAAACACAGCGGCAGCCAGATCAACGTGCTGGACTACAGCGAACACGCTGTCGACGAAGGTACGGATTCGGTGGCCGCAGCCTATGTGCAGCTGAATATTGACGGCCACCGCATTGGCGGTGCTGCGCTGGACAAAGATACGGTTTCTGCGTCACTGGCGGCCGTGCTGTCAGCCATTAATCAGGCGGCGACGCGGAGAGCGGAGCAGGCGGCCTGAGCCCGGTATCCTTCCACTACCCTGCGCAGGGCAGCTTAAAAACTGTCCTGCGTTTCTGTGCAGGCTCTGGATACTGGCACAAGCAACCGGATTTAGTCGCCCACCGACATAGCCAAAATGCGGCTGATTTTTGCATTGCCAAAACCGGTTTCGCCACGCCAGTGGTTGTAGGCATCTTGAATTTGCGCCAGGGCTTTTTTGCTTTTCGGTTCGGCGTCAATAACACCGGCGCCAATAAGCGCGGCGACCCCATCCCGGCTTAAAATAAAACCGTCTTTGCCCATTTCGCGGAGAAAGTATTGCGCCGAATTGCCGCCGAGCCTTGAACCCTGTTTACTCAGATAGGCCAGCAAACCGATAAAATCATCATCGGGCCAGCGGGCAACCATGTTGGCAAAGGAGCCGAACTGGCGGGCGGTGTCGAGAATCATGGCGGCATTGGCGGGCACGGTGTTTATTTTTTGCGGATTTCTGACGATGCTGCTGTCGCGACAGAGCGCTGCCACATCATCCGGGCTCATCATCGCGCAGCGCATAACATTAAATTTCCAGAATGCCTTTTCAAAATTCGGCCATTTATTGTCGATCACTTTCCAGACAAAGCCCGCCCTGAAAATTGCTTTGGTCATGGCCGACAAATAGCGACTGTCGTCAATTTTCGCCAGTTGCGCCGGGGATTTCAGGCTGACAGCAGAAAGGGCGGCAAGCTCCCGCTCACCGCCCTTACGGGCAAGGGCACGCTCATAAATTGGTGCGAACGATGCCGGCATTCAGCGCCCCGTTTGTGGCGAGCCACCCTGAATTATTTTTTCTGCCACTGGCCGCCCACTTTGACATACTGGCCAGCGGGGGTTTTTTCAATGGCTTTTTTGCCCGCCAGTGCTTCGACGTCGGAAATGGCGATGTTGTTTTTTGCCGCTATGCGCTGGTATTCGGCTTTGCGTTGCGCATTGATTTCCTTTGCCAGGGCAGCGGCTTCGGCGTTGGCTGTCACAGGTTCGAGATAACCGCTGGCGGTTTCACCCAGCAACCCCTGGGCTTTGGCTTCGTGGAGATCCAGGGCAAAGGCCGAGGATGCGCAAATTAGCAGGGCGGCCGCGCCCAGCTTTAAACCGGCGAACACAGAATGTTTAGCAAACTTCATCATCATTTCTCCACAGGCTGATTAGAACAGGTCGCTGTCTTCAGAAAACAGGCTGTCCAGTTCCTTGTCCACTTTAATGCGTATTTCGTGATCAATTTTGACATTGAGATTGATCGTAATAGGCTCGCTGGGGGGCTCCACCTTCACGGTTGGTGTGCAGGCAACCACCCATAAAGCAGTTGCGCTGAGGAGTAAAACCTTTGCTATTGCCTTCATCGCTTTTTCCTTTTTTGGCATGTACCTTTATTTGCCGAGACGTTTTTCCAATTTTTTAGTCATGTCATCGGTAAGACGCAGCACCTTAAACAGTTCGTAAATGTTTTCTTCCAGATTAATATTGAAATTGATCTGGCGGCCATCAAACTCCGCTGGGTTTCTTCCCGACAACTGTACACCGAGAAGCATCTTTCCAGAAGGTTGAAAATCCGTTGTCACCCGCAACCGGTCGTAGGAAAAATTTTCCAGCAGCCTCATGGTCATGGCCACCTGCTCGTTGCCACTGGCGATTGCCGCAGCTTTGGAATTGGTAAAGCGGATGGTGCCGGCTTCAATACTTTCGAGACTGCCGTCGCTAATACTAAGCCCTTCGCTGTCGAGAACAAGGGGAATTTCACCACCGATCGTTCCCGTGCCCTGTACCCCCTGCTTGGCATAAAGGGCGAGAATTTCATCCAACTTCAGGTTGGACACTCGAACCAGCAAAGTGTTTCCGGCAAAGGGCCAATCCATTGTCGCAGGTTCGGCAAGGCTCAGTGTTCCGGAAAACATGCGGGCGCTAAAATTGTCCACAGACCAATGACTGGAACTTAGCCCCTGGCTTGGTTTGAGGCGGACTTGGCTGGCAATGTCGGTGACAGCGACGCCGGCACTGATTTGGCCGGCGCGGATCTGAAACGGCGCCGTGGAGCGCCACTGGCTGGCTTTGGCGACATTTCCTTTTGCGACGCCGCCGCGAACCTCCACGTTTTCAAAGGCGATACCTTCGGCAAGGCCTGTGATATTGGTGGCGTCAATATCAGCTTTGAAGCCGAACGCCAGTGAAGTGTCCTGGTTGTCGCTTTTTTTCGGTGTCCCCGTCACCGAAAATGTCAGCTTCGCCTTGCCGGAAACCAGCCCGATCTCACCCTCATAAAGACCGAGTCGATCAATTTCGGCGGCGATAACAGCGAGGCGGTCAAAGTGTGCGTTGCCCTCTGCCGCCATCGTCTCGCCCGTCGCCGCTATCTTGACAGTGCCCGCCAGCTGCCAGTCATCAACGCCAAAATCACCGCTGGCAGCCAGGCTGTCCCCCTGCCGGGATAAAGCCATCATCAATCTCAGCGGCGGCAGTCGCTTGTCGGCGTAGGGCGCCTGAACAACGCCGCTGAGCTGAGCCTGAGTTTTTTGGGCGATACGGAGATTGTTGACTGCCAGGACTGCGATCAGCGCCTGGCTCGATTCACCAACGGTGGCGTTAACGGCGATGGCCGGACTCTCAAAACTCTCAAATCGCCAGGGCTCTGTGTCGAAAAAGCGGATTTGCCCGGGCGCCGTCATGTCGATACTGGCGTGAAAAGGCACACTGCCGCGCCAGCCCAACCCCGTGGCAAATTCGCCAAAAACCGCTGTATTGAGCTGGCTCTCGATCACCACCGGAGCGTCCATGGTCAAGGACTGCTCTCCAGAGGCGGAAAGCAGCCGCAACGCAAAGCTGGCATCTGCCGATTCGCTGCCCAAGGCGTCCAGTTGCGGCAGATTTTGGCCAAGGACACGGCCAGCAACTTCAATTTCACCGTTTACCTGGCGCCACCAGGATTTATGGGACAGAGCCACTTCCAGGGGAATATCGACAGAACCCTGGACGTCCGCTGTGACGGTGATAAGTGGTTGCTTGTCGCCGTCGGCATCACCATTGCCGGCCAGCACAGGAAGTATGTCGAGTTTTGTCGACAGCAATGGCGCCATATTGGCATGGTCAATGTCTGCCTGAAATAACAGTTTGTAGGAGTCAGCCCCTGCTGATAATGGTTTTTCCAGGCTCAAATTTCCCTGCAAAAATTGTCCGCCTTCATCGGCGATAAAAATTGCCAGGGCTGGCAACCAGGCAATGGCGGGGCTATGTGCCGCGCCAACCGCCGCCCCCGGCACTGCAATGCGCACATCGGGAAGCAGGCCGCCCTCGTCGCGAACATGGAAATAGCCGCGAAAGTCTCTGGCAGCATTGGCAAAACTGAGCTCCTCTGCGTTGACAATGGCGCCGCCGTCCTGCCATTTTATCGCCAGGCTAATATGGTCAATGGCCACATCCTCAACGGGAACCTTGAGTTCATTGAGAGTCTGGAACAGGGCATGGAGATTGAGCGGCTCTGTGGCGGCTTTGTTGGTGTCTCCCCTGCTGGTCACCGTGGCGTTCACTCCGTCAACCGTCAACAGGCGAATCTCACCATCGAGCAGGGTTCGCCAGTGATAGCCCGCCTGAAGTGCTTCGATGTGCACTTCATACTGCCAATTATCGTAGTGGCCAGAAACTGTTAGCGCCGTAGTGCCGGCGCCAGTCAATCCCCAATAGGGCTGACCGAGACTGAAGGTGTCGACGCCGTATGCCGCCAGCTCCGCTCTGATGCGATTTTCAAGCAGTGAGGGAATTTTGCGGGACAGTGCGGCAATACCGGCGACCACCAGGAGACCGATTAGCAGAACAACAAGCCAGCTCTTTTTTGTGATCAACGCCCTTTTCATCGCGACTATTTTCAGAGGATGGTTGGCGATGATTGCCTTTGACCGCAATCACAATATCGCCCTGTCAGCCTAGCACCTATAGCCCTTCGAGACATTAGTTATTGTGACTTCGCACCGCATTATCGATATTGCGAAACGCCGGGGAATAAAGCCAGACAAGCAGCACTGCCGCCACCAGAATGAAACCCGCAACGGTGGTGGCCGGGGCTGCGCCTATATGCTTGGTCGCGTAAGCCAGGGGCAGAGTACCCAGGGGCGCCAAACCATAAATCATCATAGTCATGGTGGTGATGCGTCCGCGAACCCTGTCTTCCGCCATCAGCTGTACTCCGGTCTGCATATGGGTGTAGGCGAAGACAGACATGCTGTAAATACCCAGAACGATCAGCACCGCGACAGGAAATGCGGTGATATTGCAAAGAATGACCAGCAAAATACCCATGATCAGCGCCGAAATCACCATGGGTTTTACCAGGCTGTCGTCATTCTGGAATGCCATCAACAGGGAGCCGATAACGCCGCCGACACCGGTGGCGGCCATCATAATACCCAGACCGGCGCCACCCGCATGCCAGACTTGTTCGGTAAATACCACCATCATGTTTTGCAGCGGTATGGTCACCAAAACAGGTATCAAGCCAAAAACAATGCACATTCCCAGTGACGGATGGCGAAAAATATAGGCGAACCCCTCCTTGACTTCGGCGAGAAACGCACCCCTATTCGAAACCTCCGCAGGGATACTGTGCTGGAGTTTATAATTGCAGGCGAGGGAGCAGAGGTGCAACACCACGAGGAAAAGATAACCCCAGGCGATGCCGATAAATTCCACCATAATTCCCACTACCGCCGGGCTCACCATGCGCGCGACATTCATGCCGCCAGCCATCAGGGTATTGGCCTTGCCGATGGATGGTCGCCCCACAGTTTCCACCATCATTGCGGTTCGCGCCGGCATAATAAAGGGAAACATGGCGCTGGCGGCAATTGCACTCAGCACAAGAAAGTTAAAACTGAGGTGGTCGACAGCGAGCAATATCAACACCGCCGCCTCGGTGACCACAATCACCCACTGGGAATAAATCATCAGCTTGCGGCGCTCGAAACGGTCGACTATGGCTCCGGAAAAAATCGAGGCGCCAAACATACAGACAGCGGCAATGACATTGATATAGGCCAGCGACATTTCATCACCGGTCAGCTGCCAGGCCAGCAGCGAGCGCAGCAGCAGCGTTGCGGAAAAACCGAAAAACAACGTGACATTTCCCGCCAGCAACCAGCGGAACTGGCCATTGCGAAACAACGGTTTCCAGGGGTTGTAGCCCGCGCCAGCGGCGGGCTTTGGCGGTGAAAGTCTGGACATAATGTCAATAATCGCGGGGGTGGGCTGTTTTCCCCAGTTACCTAAAAGGTTGCTGAATGCAGTTACCGATGCACATTACAGAGGCAGCAGCGGCAACTCTCGCCCGCTGTCTTGGTATTATGCCGTATTGAGGGTCATAACACCGCCAAAGATGGGAAAAATAGTCTACTAATTACTTATAGCTTGGGCTTCGCCAGGCGACAAAACCCAACACCACCCACTACTTTGCTGGACATCACCATGAACAACAGGCAACAAAAAGGAACCATAGCCTTTCTCTCCCACGGCGGCGGCCCCCTGCCACTGCTTGGCGATCCCGGCCACCGGGAAATGGTCGAACTGATGGCGGCACTGCCGGAATTGCTGATCACGCCCCGAACCATTGTGGTGGTCAGCGCCCATTGGGAGGAAGCGATGTTCACCCTGACAGGCGCCGTGGAGCCAGAGCTCATTTATGATTATTACGGTTTTCCCGCGGAGTCCTACGCAATCACTTACCCGGCGCCGGGACATCCCGCCCTGGCGCAACAGCTTTCCTCACTGCTCAATAACCAGGGGCTGGACACCAGGATAGATACACAACGGGGTTTTGACCACGGCCTTTTTGTGCCTCTGAAGATGCTCTTTCCGAAGGCCGATATTCCCTGCCTGCAACTGTCCCTGAAAAACACTCTCAACCCGGAAGAACATATTCGCCTTGGCAATGCCCTGGCGACCCTCAAGGACGAAAATATTCTGGTGATTGGCTCGGGTTTTTCATTTCACAATCTCAAGGCATTTTTCAGCCCACCCACGCCCCAGGGACTTGGCGACAACCAGGCTTTTGACCACTGGCTGACAACGCTGCTGGCAAATACCCATATCAGTGAAGCCCAGCGCAGCCGCGAGCTTGCCAATTGGCATCAGGCGCCCGGAGCGCGTTTTTGCCACCCCAGGGAAGAACATCTGATTCCGCTGCACACCTGTTATGGCGCCGCCAAAACGGCCATTAGCTGGCACAAAACCATCAATATTCTGGGCATGAAGGCGAGTTTTTTTATCTGGTAAAGCCGCGCCATAGGCGTCAACGGATGAATACAGTATATTGGCGGCGATGCGCCGAACAAACGAGGGCACACATCCATTGGGCAACGGAATCCCATCTGCGAGGCAACTGTGAACGAAAAAATTGAACAACGCACCTTTCTGCTCCTCCTGGTCGTTATCAGCGGCCTCTTTCTCTACCTGCTGAAACCTTTTTTCGCTCCCGTCTTCTGGGCCTGCGCCATCAGCCTGGTGTTTTTTCCCGTTTATCAACGCCTGGAACTCTGGTGGGGGCACCGCCCCAACAGCTCTGCCCTTGTCACCCTGCTGGCCTGTATTTGCGTGGTGGTCATTCCGGTGATGCTGGTGCTGACTTCCTTTCTTCAGGAAGCGGCTGACCTCTACCGGCGTATCGACTCCGGGGAAATCAAACCGGGCGCCATTATCGAACGGATTCACAGCGCACTGCCTGCGGCGCAAGCCCTGATGGATCGCCTGGGCATGGATATGGATACCCTCAAAGGCTATGCCGCCGATGGCGCCCTCAAAACCAGCCGCTTTCTCGCCCAGCACGCGCTGTCACTGGGGCAGAGCACCTTCAGCTTCTTTCTCAGCATGGGGTTGATGCTCTACCTGGCCTTTTTTCTCCTCAGGGATGGCCGCAAACTCATCGACCTGCTGGTGCACGCCCTTCCCCTGGGGGATGAACGGGAACGCCTGCTCTTTGCCAAATTCGCCGAAGTGACCAGAGCCACCATCAAGGGCAACCTGGTTGTCGCCGTGGTGCAGGGCGCCCTGGGTGGCATTATTTTCTGGCTCTTGGGACTGCCCGCCGCCGTACTCTGGGGGGTTGCCATGGCGGTGCTCTCGCTGATTCCCGCCGTCGGCGCCGGCCTGATATGGGCACCCGCAGCCATTTACCTGTTTGCCACCGGCAACTGGGTCTCCGCCATTGTCCTCACCGCCTATGGCATTTTGGTGATTGGCCTTGCCGACAACGTGCTGCGCCCCATCCTCGTGGGGCGCGACACCAAACTGCCGGACTGGCTGGTTCTTCTGTCCACCCTCGGCGGCCTCGTCATGGTCGGTATCAACGGCTTTGTGATCGGTCCCCTGATCGCCGCCCTCTTTGTGGTTTTCTGGCAAATTTTCAGCCGGGATTTTCATGGACCAGATGACTCGCCAGCCGCCGAAGCTGCGGCAATCACCTCCACAGACAACAGCGGCGCAGGGCTCGCCAAAGACGCAGCGCCCGTCAAAGAAGGGTGCGGCTGAATCAAACCCTTGACGGCAATACTGCTGTTGGGCGAGATTAGCCCGCCACAATCATTAATCTCAAGTCACGGACGTTATGATGAAGCTGCCCGCCTTTTTCTCCTCGCCACTCATTGCCCTGGCCATGGCAATTGCGGTGCCACCGCCTTTTGCCCTGGCGGATGCGCCCAACGACATGGCGCGCACCGATATTTTTGTCGATGTCGCCGAATTTATTCCCGGCGTGTTACTGGATATCCGCTATTTCACCAGCAACAATTTTGTCGGTGAAACCATCGCCGGTTACAGGCAACCCAAATGCCTACTGACTCGACGGGCGGCAAAGGCGCTACGCACCGTGCAGGAGTCTGTCGCGGAAGAGGGACTGACCCTGAAAATTTTCGACTGCTACCGGCCACAGCAGGCGGTGGATCATTTTGTGCGCTGGGCGCAGGATCTCGACGATAACCGAATGAAGGATACGTTCTATCCCAATATCAACAAGGACGAGCTTTTTGCCAAGGGCTATATCGCCGCCCAATCCGGCCACAGCCGGGGCAGCACGGTAGATCTCACCCTGGTTGATGCCGTCACCGGGCAGGCAGTGGATATGGGCACCGATTACGACTTTTTTGACCCCCTGTCCCATACGGACAGCCCCACAGTCAACGAACAAGTTCGCAGCAACCGCCAGCGCCTAAAGGTGGTGATGGAAGAACACGGCTTCGCCAACCTTCCGGAAGAGTGGTGGCACTACACCCTGGTGGATGAGCCCCATCCCTACAGATACTTCAATTTTGAGGTGGAGTAAATAAAGGGATTTCCAGGGACAGGCGCCAAGCTTGCCAGTAATCCCTTTTTAACTGCGGCAATAAAAGGACTGCATGTAAAAATGACAACGCCGGGCAGTGCCCGGCGTTGTCGCAGCAAGACTGGCGCTTAGTCTTAGAGTTTGTAGTCCTCAATCACCGCCCAGGGCAGGCCGTACTGGTTGAGGTCTTCCATAAAGGGATCGGGATTCATCTGCTCCATATTCCAGACGCCGGCTTTGTGCCACTTTTTCTCCACCATCATTTTGGCGCCGATCATGGCGGGGACGCCAGTGGTGTAGGAAATCGCCTGGGAGGCGACCTCTTTGTAGCAGTCCTGGTGATCCTTGATCTGGTAGACGTAGACGGTTTTTTCTTTGCCGTCCTTGATGCCGGTGACCACGCAGCCGATACAGGTTTTGCCCACAGTGCGCGGACCGAGGCTGGCGGGGTCGGGGAGCAGGGCACGGAGGAACTGGATGGGCACGATTTTGTGACCCTGAAATTCCACCGGCTCGATACCGGTCATGCCCACATTGCCCAGCACTTCCAGATGTTTCAGATAGCTGTCGCCAAAGCTCATCCAGAACTGCGCCTTTTTCAGGGTGGGAAAATTCACCACCAGGGATTCGAGCTCCTCGTGGTAGAGGCGGTACATATTGTAGGTGCCGACACCCTCGGGGCAGGTGAACTCCATTTTGGTGGACATGGGCGGGGTGGTGACAAATTCGCCGTTTTCCCAGTGGCGGCAGTTGGCAGTCACTTCGCGGATATTGATTTCCGGGTTGAAATTGGTGGCGAAGGGGTAGCCGTGGTTGCCGCCGTTGACGTCGATAATGTCGAGGGTGTGGATTTCGTCGAAGTAGTGCTTGGCGATCCAGGCGGTGAAAACGTTGGTGGCGCCGGGATCGAAACCGGAACCGAGCAGCGCCATCAGACCGGCACGCTCAAATTTTTCCCGGTAAGCCCACTGCCAGCTGTATTCAAATTTGGCGGTATCCAGCGGCTCGTAGTTGGCGGTATCCAGGTAATCGACACCGGCTTCCAGGCAGGCGTCCATAATGTGAAGATCCTGATAGGGCAGGGCGACATTGATCACCAGGGCGGGCTTTTCCGCTTTTAACAGCGCGGCAAGCTCCGGCACATTGTCGGCATCCACCTGGGCGGTGCGAATGGTGCGACCCTGCATACGCTCGACATCCGCGGCGATGGCCTTGCACTTTGACTCGGTGCGGCTGGCCAACAAAATATCGCTGAATACTTGCGGTAATTGCGCGCATTTGTGGGCGACAACACCGCCAACCCCACCGGCGCCGATAATCATGACTTTTGACACTGTTCCACTCCTTTAGTGAATTCTATCTGAAACCGCCAGGATCTGGCGGTCTTGACAATCTTTTCTCTTGCAGCTAGGCGCCAGGCGCTTGCCACTTCTTTCACCTCTCAAAATAGGTATAGCCGCGCAGACTCTCTGAAAACGCACCGAGCATTTTCTGGCGGTCGGCCACGGAGATTCTGCCTTCGCGCACCGCCTTTTCCGCCGTATTGCGGAAACGGCGGAACAGATTTCCCGGTTCGTATTCCACATAACTGAGAACATCGGAAATGGTGTCGCCGTGCAGTTCGTGGACAAAATCAAAACTGCCGTCGCTATTGATGCGCACACTGGCAACGTTGGTATCGCCGAACAGATTGTGCAAATCTCCCAGTGTCTCCTGATAGGCGCCCACCAGAAATACCGCCAGGTAGTATTCCTTGTCGTGCTCAAGGGGATGCAAGGGCAGCGTGGTGCGCTCACCTTCCGGGCAGGCGAAACGGTCAATTTTGCCATCGCAGTCACAGGTGAGGTCGGCAATGATCGCTTCACGGGTGGGTTTTTCGTTGAGCCTGTGAATCGGCATCAAGGGGAAGGTCTGACCAATGGCCCAAAAATCCGGCAGCGACTGAAAGACACTGAAATTGCCGTAGTAAATATCCGCCAACTGCTCGGTGAGGTTTTCCAGGACAATGGGCACCCGGTCGAGCTGGGGTATGAGTTTGGCGATTTTCTGCAATACCGCCAGGTAGTAGTTCTCGCCAATGGAGCGCATGCGCAGTTTGACTTCACCACGCTTGAATTGCATGCGCAGGGACTCCAGATAGTAAATGGCGTCGTTGTAGCATTCCTGCACATTTTTCAGATTGGTAATGTCGAGCAGGTGCGCCAAATTCCGCACCTCATCGGGAGCATCTTCCGGCAATGACTCCGGCAAAGGCCCTGGCTCAAAATGGCTCACCGTGAGGATGTTAAAGAGCAGTACGGAAGTATAGGCAACTGTGGCGCGGCCGGATTCGCTGACAATGGTGGGATGGGGGATGCCCTCTGGATCAAGGGCTTCCTGAATGGCTTCAACCACATCGACACAGTATTCCTGGAGTGAATAGTTGCGGCTTTGCAAGCTGCCGCCGCGGGAGCCGTCGTAATCCACCGCCAAACCACCGCCGATATCCAGGTAGCCCAGTGGCGCGCCTTCTTCCATGAGGTCGATGTAGTAGCGGCAGGCCTCGCGAATACCGGCGCGAATATTCTGAATATTGGGAATCTGGGAGCCGAGATGAAAGTGCACCAGGCGCAGACAGTGGAGCATATTGGCGGCCTTGAGCAGATCCACCGCCTCGATCAGCTGCTGGGTATTGAGGCCAAAGAGGCTGCGATCGCCGCTGTCCTCGCTCCAGTGGCCGTCCACCTTGGTACCCAGTTTGAGACGGGCGCCCACCATGGGTTCGACGCCGAGAATGCGGCTGCGCTCAATGATGAGGGACATTTCTTCTGGCGTTTCAACGACAAAAAAACAGGGAATCCCCAACTGGCGCGCCCGCAGCCCCAGGTCGATGAATTCTTCATCTTTGTAACCGTTACAGACAATCAGGCTCTCCCGATCCCGCAACATGGCGATGGCCACCAGCAGTTCCGCCTTGCTGCCCGCTTCCAGGCCGTGGTGATAGCGCTCGCCAAAACGGGCGATCTCTTCGATGATGTGGCTCTGCTGGTTGACCTTGATGGGAAATACACCCCGGTAAACACCCTGGTAATTGGCGCTTTTAATGGCTCTGGCAAAAGCCTCGTTGATCTGGGTAATGGCGGTGTCCAGGTGATTTTCAATGCGCAGCAACACCGGCATGGCCAGATCGCGCTGTTGTAAACCCTCGACAATATCGAGAAGGGACACCCGCTGTTTGCTGCCGTTGTTGCCGACCAGCACCTCCAATTCACCGTTGTCGGCGACATCAAAGAGTCCTGCGCCCCATTCGCGCACGGCGTAACAGTTTGCTGCGTCGTCCGCTGTCCAGGCTGTATTTTCATTTTCTTTCAATGTGTTAGCTCCTCGCCACAGGGGGCAAAGCGACATCGACGGCGCCCCAGCAGGAAATTAATAGCGCTTATCTGTACCCTAGACCACCCCAAAGGGCAATAAAAGTAAGAAAGTCGGCCATTCTCCTGCTTATCGCCATCATAGGGAAGGGTTTTGACAGTTTTTTGGCAGAATTGGCGCTGGCGCCAACAACGGGACGCCAGCGCCGCAGTTTCGCTGTTACTGCATATCGGGAAAGGGGTTTTCTATTTGCAGGTCAATGGCTTTTCCGTATCCGGGCACCGCCACTTGGGATGCGGAAATCAGCAACTCGTCATCATCCACCATGCCATCGCCAAAGCGGTAGATGACCCGCAAATCCGCTTTGTCGGCCAGGGCTTCATAGGCGCGCGCCTGTTCGCGCACAGTCTCCCTGCGCTCGCAATAATCTGCCCAGAGATGATTGTGGCGTTTGGCCAGCATCGCTTCGGTGCGCAGCGGCGACAGCAGCACGCCAGTGGCATTGTTGCCGCCAAAACCTTTGGCATTGATAAAAGCCGCCTGCAGACTGTTGGCGCCAACGTTGAGGTCGGCGAGGGGAATATTGAGGCGCTCCTGGTAGACGTCATCGGCGATGGCCTTGCCGGTTTTAACGCCAGGAATGATGCCGTGACGCATGGCGGCAATGGCGTTGACCACCTGATCGCCACTGGCCGTCGCCATGGAGTGCCCCACATAGGCTTTAACCGCACACACCGGCCAGTTATAAATATCAAAAGCTTTGGCGACGCGATCAAAAATCAGCGATTCTGTGACCCGATTCTGGGGTGTGCTGGAGCCGTGGGCGTAAACCATGGTGTGGCGCTGCAGATCAGCGTCGCCAAGGATTGCCCGCCCCAGACCCAAGGCTTTGGCCATGGTCAGATAATTGCCGGGGCCGGGGCTGGAAATGGATTTCTTGTAACCATCGGCGTCCATATAAACACCGGGAACCGCGCCGTGGATCTCGGCGCCCAAGGCAACCGCAAGGCTGTCGTCCATCAGGACAACGTACTGACACGACTCACCCATGACAAAGCCGCCATTGTCGCAGAAGGGGCGGCTGTAGAGGCGAGGGTCGGGGTTCGCCGTGCGGTCGACCCGACCCATACTGTCGATGGTCGCCAGGGCGCTCATGGCCATAAAGCCTTCGAGGTTTTCGAGGGTCACCGGCGCTTCGCTGCCGCCGACAATGGCAACCCGGCGGCGCCCGGATTGAATATCCCGCACCGCCGCCTGGAGATTGTAGAGAAAACTGGCGCAGGCGCCGGCAATGGCTTCGGTGTGGCCGATATTGCCGAGCACATAGGCATTGATAAAATCGCCGGGCATGCTGTTGAGCGCCAAGGGAATCATCTTCGATGTCGCCCTGCCCCCCAACCAGCGGGATTTGAGAACGCCGCCAACGCCATCGTCCGTTAGCTGCCCCAGCAAACTGCTGGCGTACATGCCAATTTCATCGGGTCTGACCCGCCGACAAACCTCGGCCCAGTCGATTCCCAGGGCGTTGATGGCGTCTGATGCGCCGACGATGGCCATTTGCAGGCCGCGGGGATGGGATTTTGACGGGCTGTAAAATGCTCCCGGATCAAATCCGGAAGGCAGTTGACCGGCGGCTTTCACCGGAAAGGATTTGCGATCGGGAACAAACCAGGTCTGGCTGCCCCGCAGGTAAACTTCCACCAGACCAGCACCCAGCTCGGTTATCTGCCAGCCAGAGGGCAAATCTTCGGGGAGCTGGCGCTTTGACACTTGAAAACGGATTTCACCCCCATCCTGCTGGGAAATTTCCATTTTGGTATTGAGAGGGGCGTTGTCCGGGTTAAAAACCGCGTCTTCAATACGGCGAATCAGGGTGCCATCAATCACCGCCCTGTCAACGGCGCCGCTGTCACCACTGAGCCCCATCAATGCCGCGAGGCCGGACAGGGTTTTGCGACGCTCCGCCTCTCCCAGGCTGTCGAGAATCATTCTGCGGTAGGCCTGATCGAAAGAGCTTCGGCCAGCAGCATTGTAACCGCCATAACTGACTACTACGGGTAAGGCTGTCATGGGTTTTCCTGATGTGTCCATTTGATGACGGCCAGTGTATTGGTACCCCGAGATTGATTAATGGTTTTTCCAGCCATATAGTTGAACTATTTAGCCAGGCGCACTCAAACCCGACGCTAGCAAGCAACCGGAAATAACCCATGGAAACCCTATCCCGAAAAGTGGGCATCGTGCTGTGCAACAACGTACTGGCCACCAGCGCCACCTTGCCCTATGAAATGCTGATGACCGCCCAGGCGTCCGCTGCCGGTCTTGGCATCAAGGGTGTGGATCTGAGTATTTTGACCCTGAGCAGTGACGGCAAGCCCATTACTTCCGCTTCCGGCTTTGATCTTGTCCCCACCTGCGCCCTCACTGACGCCCCCCAGCTGGATCTGGTGCATTTTCCCGGCCAATGGCGCAATCCGCGCCGGGCACTTCGTGAAAACCCGCTTATTTCACCCTGGCTGCGGGAACAACACCGCTTTGGCGCCGCCATTACCGCAGTTGGCACGGGTGTCTGTTTTCCCGCCGCAGCTGGACTGCTGGACGGCAAACCGGCCACCACCCACTGGCATTATTTTGACCAGTTCCAGAAGGACTATCCCCATGTGCTTTTGAAACGCCAGTATTTCATCACCCAGGCCGGCAATATTTATTGCGCCGCCAGCGTCAACACCCTGGCGGAACTGATGGTGCACATCATTTATCTCTGGTTTGGCAGGCCTGTGGCCAACAACGTGGAAAGAAATTTTTTCCATGAAATTCGCGGCACCTTTGAGCCCAGCCGCTATTTTGCCGACCACGTGGAACACCATTCCGATGAAAGTATTCTCCAGGTGCAAATCTGGCTCGACGATAATTTTTCGCGCAAGATCTCTCTGCCCCTGCTCGCCGGGCAGTTCGGCATGAGTATTCGCACCTTTAACCGCCGCTTCAAACAGGCGCTGGGACAGACGCCAGGGGAGTATATTCGCGCCCTGCGCCTCGATCACGCCCGGGATCTGCTGCAAAAAACCAATCTCAGTATTCTCGAAGTGGCCGGATTGAGCGGCTATCAAGACATCTCCCACTTCAGCCGTCAGTTTCACAAAAATTTTCAGATCACCCCCGGTGAATACCGAGCGACGGTGAGGGCAAAGCTGTTTTCTGTACATTAAGCGGCAAATTGCGCCAGCCCGTGAATCTTTGCGCCAAAAGCGCTCAACGGCAGGGGAGGCTGGCGCAATGTGGCGGTTACCTCACTTTAATGGCAATGGCGGTGGCCAGCCCCCAAATTCCGTTAAAGAACAGCACCAGCAGCGGGGTCAGCGCACCCAGTTTGTAACCCGCCATGCCCTGGTAGGCTTCGTAGGGGAAAATATAGAAGAGCTGCACTGCCGTGGGAAAAAGGCTGAAAACCAGGCCGCGCAGCAATGTTCGGCTGCCAAACCAGGAAAGCAGGAATAAAAATCCCCAAAGACCGCCCCAGACAAGGCGCGGGTAGAGCCAGTAGGTGGTCAGGGACGGCGCCATGGCCACCCCCAGGGACTGGCTGATGCCGTATTGGCCAAAGAGCCAGACCACCAGGCTGTTAATCATTGCCCCCAGAGTGCCGGCGGCAAAGCAGATCAGGCTATTGCGAAACATGCTGATTCTCTTTTTTTGTTGCTGCGAACAGGAGCCCTGTCAACGCCTGACAGCCTGTCTTCACTCAAGCTGGTGAGATCGGCGATCCCCATCAGGGCGCCAGCCGGGAAATACTCCACTGGCCGCCTTCCCCCAAAAGATACTGAAAGCGGTCATGGAGACGATTCTCTCCCCCCTGCCAGAATTCAAATTCTCTAGGCGCCACCCTGAAACCGCCCCAGAAATCCGGCAGCGGCACCGCACCCTGGCGGAATTTTTCGCGCATCTGCATAAACTGGGCTTCCAGAGCCTGCCGTGAGGAAATTCGCGAACTCTGTTTTGAAGCCCAGGCCGCCAGCTGGCTGTCCCTGGGGCGGGAAACAAAATAGTTGAGCACTTCCGCCGTCGAAATGCGTTCGGCGGTTCCGGCGACGATCACCTGCCTGTCCATGGGCAACCACGGAAAATGGAGGCAGACATTGGGGTTTTGCTTGATATGGGCAACCTTTCTGCTGCCCAAATTGGTGTAAAAAACAAAGCCGCGCTCATCAACCCCCTTGAGCAGAACAATACGTTGCCAGGGTCTGCCCTTGTCGTCGACAGTGGCAACGCTCATGGCGGTGGGATCGGTCATATCGGAGTTTAGCGCCTGATCCAGCCACCGCTGAAACTGTGCAAAGGGTGAATCGTTGAGGGACGCTCTGGTCAGGCGACCATAGCGGTACTCGCGGCGGTGTTGTTCCAGGCTCATGGGGCAGTCCTCTTCAAGATGATCGCTATGATAGCCTTTTTTCTCACGGCCGGGCGGTGCGGCTGCAACCAGGGGTATTCATTCTAAACGCCCCGTTAGTACAATGACCAAACATCAAAGCAACACCTCCATGGATAGAAAATGGCCAAATTGACCGGGTATGGTTTTTATTGCCGCAGCCTGTTATTGACTCTGCCCGCCAGTGTTGCCCTCGGCGACCCCAGCTTTACCGAGCGCGACTTGCTGGCTGATATTCCTGTGGTGAGTGCGGCATCACGGTTTGAGCAGCGCCTCGACCGGTCTCCCGCCAGCGTCACCATTATTGACCGGGAATTGATCGAACTCTCCGGCGCCCAAACCTTTGTCGACCTGTTCAGGCTGGTGCCCGGTTTTCAGTCCTACCAGGTTTCCGGCAACCGTTACGGCATCAGTTATCACGGCATCGGCAGGGAATTTCCCAACCAGATTGAGGTTATGGTGGACGGCCGCTCTGTTTATGAAGCCATTTTTTCCTCAGTCAGCTGGGGCACTCTGGGAGTAGAGCTCAACGATATCGATCATATCGAGGTGGTTCGCGGTTCCAATGCGGCGGCTCAGGGTTCCAATGCCTTTCTAGGTTCGATCAATATCGTCACCCGCAAGCCCGTCCAGGACAGCGGTTTGGCACTAGGCACCACCCTCGGGGACTGGCAAACCCGCAAGGGATGGCTGAGGTACAACGATTCACTGGGAGCGCTGGACTACAGAATCAGTCTCGGCTACGACACCAATGAAGGTTTTCCCGCCGTAGCCGACGGCGAACTCAAAGACGGTCGCGAGCTGTCCCACGGCGATTTCAGCGCCACCTATACGCCATCCCTGATCGATACCCTGGAATTTTCCGCCGGCTACGCCCACGATCAGACGGGCTGGGGCGACGCCGATCACCCCGGCGAATTTCTCGACGCCCACGCCTTCAGTCACTTTCAGTCCCTGATGTGGAAACGTAGCGCCGACAGCGCCAATGATTACGAGCTGCACCTATACCACAACCGTTTCAAAATCGTCAATCAGGAGCTTTTTGGCTATTTTTCCGACTTTCTCGGTATAGACCGGGCAACTGCGGATTTTCTCACCGCCCTCAAGCCAACCCCGGCGCCGCTTGTCGATCAGGTGGCCGCCGAAATCGGCGTAGATGGCACCACAGCGCAACTGCTGATCAATGAACTCAACACCCAGGTGTACAGGGGCTTTGGCCGCATGTTCTCGGAGCGTTACGACGCCCAGTTTCAGCATACTTTCAGAGTGTCGAAAACTCTGCGGGGAACCTGGGGAATCGGTTTTCGCAACGAAAGCCTGGACGCCTTTCATCCCCAGTCCGTGGATATCGACGAGGATACCCTGATTTCGCGCTTTTTTGCCCACGGCGAATGGCAGGCATCGCAACAGTTAACCCTTAATGCCGGCACCATGGTTGAAGACACGCGCCAGGAGGTTCTGGTGTCGCCGCGCCTGTCTGCCAATTATCAGTTTCTGCCAAATCAAACCCTGAGGTTGGCCTATGTGCGCGGCAATCGCGCGCCTTCCCTGCTGGAGGCCAATGAGCGCCTCGACAACCATGTCGGCAACCTGGTTGTTGACGTTATCCGCCAATCCGACCCCTATATTCAGGAAGAAAAGCTCGACACCTTTGAACTGGGCTACCTGGTGCAGCTCAATGACCCGGCGGTGACTATGGATGTGCGCATTTTCCGGGAAAATCTCTCAGACACCATTGACGATGAATACGCCTACAACAGTCCGCAAGACGCCAGATTTGGCGATTTGCTTTACAAAAAAATGACCAATCGAGGCTCTTGGAATATGGTCGGCGCCGAATTTCAACTCAACTATCGCCCCACGGCAAACTCTCTGATTCGCATCCACTACGCCAATCTTGACCTCGACACCACCGCCAGTATTAATCTCGACACAGGCCTTGTGGAGGGCACCAAAGGCAATCGCATGGCAACCCATTCCGGCGGTTTACTGATGGCTCACCGCTTCAAAAATGCCTGGACACTCTCGACAACGGCCTATCACCAGACGGAGGTGAAATGGGAAGACGGCGATACCATCGACAACTTTACCCGCGTGGATGCCCAGCTTATGTATGATTTTCAGTGGGGTAAAAACCGTGGAAATATTCGCTTTATCGTCCAGAATGTAGGTAGCACCTACGCTGAGTTCAACGACAACAACCATTTTGAAACCCGGTATTTTGTCAGTGCGCAACTGGAGTTTCCATAGGGTTCGTCAGGGAAAGCGAACTGGACATAAGGATGTCAATACAGCGGTCCGGCAATCGCCGCAATGGCCTCAGCAACCCCACCAGGACTGAGGCGATCGGCTCTATCCAGCGCGGGCTAAGCTTTGCGCTGCTTTTTGTCGCGCTTGTTTTCAGTCCCCACAGCAGCGCCGAGACGGTGCATCTGGTGGTCTCTGACCCCAGCCATTATTACAGGGAAGTGGCGGAGGCCATCGCCCACCACCTTCGCAACCAGCACCCCCATGTCAATCTGACCCGCCTTGCCGCTGATAACCCGCCAGCCCTCGACATAGGGCGCGAGGATTTGCTTGTCAGTATTGGCACTCGCGCAGCCGAGGCTGTCATCGCTGACTATGGCGACAATCCACACCTCAGCCTTTTTATCACCCGCAGCGCCTGGAACAGAATCCGCGACGGGGCAAACAGCACCGCCTCGAGAGCGGTGATTTTTATCGATCAGCCCCTCAACAGAAGCCTGGCTCTCGCCGAGATTTTCACGGGAAAACAGCGCTTTTCCGCTGTGCTCGGGCCTGTATCCGCCGCCAGAAAAGCGGAATTACTGAGCGCCGCCGACGCTGCGGGCATTGCCCTGCGCTATGACCTGATCGCCACAACCAGCAACCCGCTGAAAGTACTTTCGCCCCTCTTTGATGACAGTGACGCCTTTATTGCCATACCCGATCAGGGCGCCATAAATCGCAATACCGCGCGCTGGGCTCTTCACCTCGGTTTCAAGAAAAAAATTCCGGTTATCGGTTTTTCCCGCGCCTATACCGAAGCCGGTGCTGCCGCCTCCATTTATACTGCTCCCGGCGATATTGCCCGGCAGGGCATTGATTGGCTAGAGACGTATCTGGCAAATTCGAACGCGGCTATCTGGCAGCCTTATTCCCCCAGGTATTTTAGCGTGGCGGTAAACACCTCCGTCGCCAGTGTGCTGGGGCTTTTTGTCGACGATGAAGCGGAAATCCGCGAGCGCGTGCAACAACGTCTTGAAGGTGGGACGCTACCATGAAAAAACTGATGCAACGGTTTTCCTCTCGAATCAACAATAAGCTGATTTTGCTCAGTGTGATTCCCGTTGCCGTTGTTACCGCCATCATTACCTGGCACACCATTGACACCAGGCGCACAGAAATTCGTCAGTACCAGCTCGCCAGCGCCGACCAGCTGGCAAAAAATCTTGCCAACATCTCCGACTTTGCCCTTTACTCAGGTCGTGAGGAACTTCTGGAACCCCTCGCCAACTCCGCCAGCAAACACTCCTCGATTGCCGGTATTTTTTTCCTCGACGCGGCCAGAAATCCCCTGCTGCCAAGCCAGCTGCCAAACAACCTGAGTCTGGCAATGCTGAAAACGGGAGACTACAGCCATCTCGACGACAGTTTCTTTGTGGTCGAATACCCCGTCTATATGGCCGAGGTGACCATCAATGACTATGAGGATTTCAGTGAAAAAAACCATAACAATGCCCTGCTGGGCTGGGTAGTCGTTGCCGCAGACAACAGGGACGCCCTGGCAAAATCCCGGGAAATCCTGATTACCCACCTACTGATCAGTTTTTCGGTTTTGTTGGGCGCCATACTGCTTACCTACATGCTCAGTAATAAAGTGGTTTCTCCCATCAGGGCGATGACCGCTGTGGTCAGGGAGCTGGAGCGGGGCAATCTGGAAGCGCGCATTTTACCCACCACGGGGGATGAGCTGGCGATTCTTGCCAACGGCATCAACCATCTCGCCAAGACCGTTGCCGACGGTCGCGGCAGCCTGGAAAACAAGGTGACCCTGGCAACCCAAAAACTGACGGCGACCCTGGAAGATCTCAAGCGCAAAAACCATGAACTCGAAACCGCCCGCAAGGAAGCGGAAGCTGCCAGCATCGCCAAAGGGGATTTCCTTGCCCAAATGAGCCACGAGCTGCGCACGCCGATCACAGCGATTCAGGGTTTTGTAAAGCTGTTGGGGGCTTCTGATTTGAAAGCCTCGGAAGTGCGCTATTGCCATATTATTCAGCAGGCATCGGCGCAGCTGCTGCAGCTGATCGACGACATTCTCGATATTACCCGCCTGCAATCCAACGCCATTACCATCGACAAAACCCCCTTTAATCTCGCCGACTGTATCGAGGCTCCGGTTTCTCTGATGGCGCCCACCGCCCACGGCAAAGGCCTCGAGCTCATTCTCGACATTGCCCCCAATGTTCCCTATCACCTTGTTGGCGACAGCCTGCGCATTCGCCAGATCGTTTACAACCTGGTCTCCAACGCCATCAAATTTACCCCTTCCGGCCACGTCATCCTCAAGGTGAGAGCCCGCCGTGGAGAAGCCAACAATCTCAATCTGTTTATTCAAGTCATAGATACAGGGATCGGCATCCCGGATCAGCAACACTCAAAACTGTTCGCTTCCTTTAGCCAGGCAGACACCTCGATTTCGCGCCGCTTTGGCGGCTCCGGCCTCGGCCTGTCCATCGTCAAACGCCTGGTGGAATTGATGGATGGCCATATTGGCCTTGAAAGCACGGCGGGCAAGGGAACCCTATTTACCCTGGCTCTGCCCTTGAGCATCTACGGCAATATGGATACTGAATCGCCGCCAATGCACAAATGCGCCCTGCTGTTTGATACCCACCCCCAAAGTCGCCAGGCCCTGGAAAATCGCCTGGGCCGCTATGTGGAGGTGATCAATTCCTGCGAAAACTTTGCCGACCTCGAAATCAATGGCATCCACCCACCGCCGGACATCATCATTTACTGCCCCCAGGTTGGCCTTGATGCCGAGCAAATGTCTGATGCCGTCGCCAGATTGCGGCCGCTGAGCAAGAACTGCCATATCGCGGTTTTTACTCCCACCACGGACGCCTACAAAAGCCTTCCCGGTTATCTCCTCGACACCTTCCAGCCCATCAGTTTTGTGGATAAGCCACCGATGTCCACAGAGTTGGCCAAGCTCTTCAACCGCCACAAACCTGTTGCCGAGGAAATGGAGCAAACCGACAAGAACTGGCTCGATGCGCGAATTCTCGCCGCCGAGGACAACGAATTCACCCGCATCTTATTGACCACGTTTTTCGAAGGCAGCGGCTGCGACCTGCGCCTGGTCAGCAACGGCAAAGAAGCCCTGGATGCCTGCAAGACTGAGAAATTCGACCTCATTCTTCTCGATGTGCATATGCCGGAGATCAACGGCATCATGGCGCTAAAAGCCATTCGCGCCGCGGGCGCCAATTGTGACACGCCCGTTGTTATGCTCACCGCCGACATTCTTCAACAGGAAGAGAAAACCCTGTTTGAAGCTGGGGCTTCCGATCTGGTGTTTAAACCCTTCGATGAAGAAAAACTGTTGGCGACTATCGACAAACATCTCAAAACCGGGCTTTCCTCGGCAATGAATCGCAGTACGCGACCAGAGGATGACAATAAACATAAACAGCTTTTTGTTCAGGAAATTGTGCGGCTGGCGGAACTGGCGCGCAGCGCTCTGGCGAGCCGCGATGGCGATTCACTTAAAGACACTATTCACCAGCTCCTGGGAATTGCGGGGGTCTATAGAATGACGTACCTGGAAAGGGCGGTTCAGGCTCTACACCAGGCCGTCAAAGCCGGCAATGGCAATAAGACGGTGGCCGCCATGGAAACCCTGCTGCTTGAAGTGGACGCCCTGGTCAAGGAGCCAAAGGCGCCGAGTTAAAAGTAAGAGGCAAGTTGCAAGCGCCTAGCGCCAAGTTAAAAGAGTGATACTTTCAAGCCTTTGATGCCATAAAAAACCCCCGGGTTTAAAGGCGGGGGTTTTTGTGTCGCCGTTAGATTCCGTTAGAGCACTCTGACATGAATAACACCTTCCGTGGCTCTGATTTTGGCAATCGTCTCCGCAGAGGGTTTTTGCTCGACATCAATAATGTTGTAGGCAACATTCTCGCGGCTCTTGTTCACCAGGTCGATCACGTTGTTATTGCTCTCGGAAAGAATCGCGAGCACATTACTGAGAACCTTGGGCACATTGTTGTTGCTGAAGGTCAGGCGATGACCACCACTGCGCGCCATGGCGGTGGGGGGGAAGTTGACCGAGTTTTTGATATTGCCGTTTTGGAGAAAATCGATCAGTTGGTCGGCAGCGATAATGGCGCAGTTTTCCTCCGCCTCGCGGGTGCTGGCGCCTATGTGGGGCGTCAGCAGCACATTGGGCTTGCCAATCAATCCCGGCGCGGGAAAATCTGCGGTATAGCCGCCGAGATGACCGCTATCCAGAGCCGCAAGCAAAGCGGACGTTTCGACAATTTCCTCGCGGGCGAAGTTGAGCAGCTTGGCACCCTTCTTAAAGGTCGCCAGGGTCTCCCGGTTTATGAGGTGGCGGGTGGCTTCGATAGCGGGCACATGCAGGGTGATGTAATCGGAGCGCGACAGAAGGGCAGAGAGGCTGTCCATTTTTTCAACGCTGCTGTGCAACCGCCACGCGGCTTCCACGGAAATGGCGGGATCGTAACCCATAACGTGCATACCCAGCTCCAGCGCCATGTTGGCAACCATGGAGCCAATGGCGCCCAGGCCGACAACCCCCAGGGTCTTACCCAGCAATTCAGACCCGGCAAAACGCTTTTTCTCTTTTTCCAGAAGCTTGGACATTTCCGCGCCGTCGCTCATATGGCCGAGGGTTTCCACGTAGGAAATACCGCCGTAAATATCCCTGGAGCTGAGAAAAAGTGCGGCGGCAATCAGTTCTTTGACCGCATTGGCGTTGGCGCCCGGCGTATTGAAAACCACGATACCTTTTTTGGTGTAGTCGGCGACGGGAATATTGTTGACACCGGCGCCCGCCCGGCCAATGGCGAGAACCGATGAAGGGATGACTTCATCGTGCAATTTCTGGCTGCGCAGAATGATGGCGTCAGGCTGTTCCAGCCCGGGACCGACTTCATAGCTGTCGCGGGGGAAACGATTCAGTCCCAGTGGAGAAATGGTATTGTAAGTGCGCACTTTAAACATGCTAATTACCTTCAAGTATTGGAATCTGTAAGTGCTATTGGCGATGCAGGGGCATCGGCTTAAACGCTGTTAGCGAACTTCGTTGAACGCCCATTCAATCCAGGGCATCAGCTTTTCAAGGTCGGCGACGTCGATGGTAGCGCCACACCAGATTCGCAGCCCTGCAGGCGCATCTCTGTAGGCACCGATGTCATAGGCCACCCCCTCCTGATCGAGCAGTTTTACGACCTTTTTAACCTGATCATCCGTCAGCGCCAGCTTTAGACAGACACTGGTGTTGGAACGAATGGCTTTATCAACGGCAAGAAATTCTATCCAGTCTCGTTGTGCGACAAATGTTTCAATAACCGCCAGGTTGGCTTCCGAACGGGCAATCGTACCCTTGAGACCACCGATGCTCTTCACCCAGTCGAGGGCGTCCAGGTAGTCGGCAACGCAGAGCATGGAAGGGGTGTTGATGGTTTCTCCCTTGAAAATGCCCTCAATGAGCTTGCCACCTTTGGTCATGCGAAAGATTTTCGGCATCGGCCAGGGCGGTGTATAGGTCTCCAAACGCTCGACAGCGCGGGGGCTGAGAATCAGCATGCCGTGGGCGCCTTCACCGCCCAGCACTTTCTGCCAGCTGAAGGTGATAACGTCGAGTTTCTCCCAGGGCATGGCCATGGCGAACACGGCGGAGGTGGCGTCACAGATGGTCAAACCTTCGCGGTCATCGGCGATCCAGTCTGCGCTTGGCACTTTGACACCGGAGGTGGTGCCGTTCCAGGTAAAGACCACGTCCGCTGCGGGGTCGGCCACGGACAAATCGGGCAACAAGCCATAATCTGCGCTAAATGATTCGACATTGGCGAGTTTTAATTGTTTGACAACATCCGACACCCAGCCTTCGCCAAAGGATTCCCAGGCAAACATCTGCACCTTGCGCGGCCCCAGCAGTGACCACAACGCCATTTCGACAGCGCCGGTATCCGATGCGGGCACAACACCGACTCGATATCCCTGCGGCAGACCGAGAATCTCCGCAGTTTCACTGCACGCCCGCCCCAAAAGGGTCTTGCCAATGGCAGAACGGTGGGAGCGCCCCAGACTTTGGGTGTCCAGATCACTGACATCATAACCGGGTCGCTTGCTGCAGGGACCAGAAGAAAAATTGGGATTGGCCGGTTTCTGAGTCGGTTTCATAATTTACCTTTGTTGGGGATCAACGGAAAAGGGTCGCAATTTTACTGTGCCACAGGGGGCAAATAAAGCATGAATTAGTGAAGGAAATGCCCCCCTGAGCCAGCCCAGGGGACTGGCTCAGGGGCCAAATTTATCCTTGCGCACCTTGGCGACAAGAAAGTTCACCACCTTGAGCATTCCTTCATGGCCACCGGCCATACCGGCGGTAACCCTGTAGGTGCCATCAACAATCATTTCCGGTGTTCCCTGTACTCGATAGCTGCGCTGGCGGGCTTCCGCCTGGCGAACAGAGCTGGTAACCCCGAAGGAATTAAACGTGCGCTCAAAATCTTCCTTGGCGACGCCGTTATCCGTAAACAATTTGGCAATCTCCTTGTCGTCACGGAGGGGGTTGCGATCCACGTTGAGGGCGCGGAAAGCAGCGGAACCAACCTTGTCGAGCACGCCGAGAATCTTGGCGGTGTAATAGATGCGCGCATGTTTTTCCATGATGCCCTGTCTGTCCCACATGGCGGGATTTTTGACAAAGACAACATCGTCGGCCAGATCAGCCGTCCAGACACTGAGATGCGCCTCAAAGTCATAGCAGTGGCTACAGCCATACCAAAATACTTCCGTGACTTCGATTTTGGCCTTGTCTACCGTCGGCACCGGCTTGGCGATGCGCTCGTAATGAACACCTTCCTCGTATTGGCTGGAGGCCAGCGCCGTCAACCCGGACGGTTTGGCGCCCTGGGACACCGCGGGCGCTGCAGCACCCTGAACAGCCTCAGCCTGAGTCTCCGCCTGTTCACCACAGCCAACCACAACAATGAAAAAGAGAGAAAATAAAAGTTTGTTAATCCTGCTCATGGTTTCAACATCCTTCCTCGCTTAAAAATTTGTCTGACATCAGATCCGCCAACGACGAAAAAGGCGGCCTGAGCCGCCTTTAGGTTTTTCTCCAGCGCTTATTGTTGCAATCCGGCAATAAAGTTGGCAACGGCGTCAATTTCCTGATCTGTCATGCGCGCCGCAACACCGCGCATTACAGCAATATCACCGTCATTGGCTCGACCTGTGGGATCTCCAGGGTCGTGGGCAGCGGTTCTAAATGCCCGCAATTGCTTGGCAATGTAAGCGCTGAACTGACCGCCAATGGCGGGATATCCTGCGGGGGCATTGCCATTGCCACTGGGAGCATGGCAGCCGGTACAGGCGGGAACACCGGTTTCGAGATTGCCAGCCCGGTAAATTTTTTCGCCCAAATCAAGTTTTACGTCTTTTGCGCCAGACAGTTGGCGCTGCTGGGCACTGTAATAAGCGGCGATATCGGCGAGATCCTGGTCACTGAGGTTGTCCAGCATACCGGTCATTTCCGGAATTTTGCGGGCGCCCGCTTTGACGTCCTGCATTTGCTTGAACAGGTACTTTTCACCAAGACCGGCGAGTTTGGGAAAGGTGGGTGCCGGGCTGTTGCCGTCAGCGCCATGGCAAGCGGCACAGGTAGTGCTTTTTGACTTGCCAGCATCGGCGTCACCAGCGGCGAAAGAAAAAGGGGCGAGCGCCAGGCTGAGAGCAAAGATAAAGCTGTTAACAATTTTCATCATCGATATTCCGTGGTCAATATTCGCTACAATTCCTACAAGTTAGGGTATGCTGCGGGTCTGAAAGCGGTGGCATTATATACCAATCCACCGCCAAGCTTAAACGCAATAGTGTAGCTAATGACTGAACCTGTTAATTTTGCCCTTGCCGAATTCCTTAAAAGTGCCCCGACCCTGCAGCATTGTCCGGCAGACGAAGGCGCCGAAATCGCCTTTGCCGGTCGCTCCAATGCCGGAAAATCCAGCGCCATCAACTGCCTCACCGGGCAGAGTAAACTGGCCAGAACCAGCAAAACGCCGGGGCGAACCCAGCTGCTTAATTTTTTTACTTTGAGCGCCAGTCAACGGATCGTGGATCTGCCCGGCTACGGCTTTGCCAAAGTGCCCATTGCCATGAAAAAAGAGTGGGATCGCAACCTGGCCAACTATTTGCAGAACCGCAAGTCATTGAAAGCTCTGGTTTTACTGATGGATATCCGCCACCCTTTGCAGGACTACGACTGGCAAATGATCCAGTGGGCGCACCAGTGCAGCCTACCCATGCACCTGTTGCTGACCAAGGCAGATAAACTCAAAAACGGCCCGGCGAAAGCCACCCAACTCAACGTGGCGCAACAGGTTCGCCTCAAAGGTATTACCAATATTTCAGTGCAGACGTTTTCATCCCTCAAAAAAGCCGGCCTCGACGAACTCAAACAATTCCTCAATCAACACCTGGCTACCGCAGAGCAGTAACTTTTGCTCTGCGGAGTGGCAAAATGCGGGCAAAAAAAACCGGCGCATAGGCGCCGGTATAAAATTAACCGGGTTAAACCAAAGGGGAAGAGAGGTTCCCGGTTATTGCTCACAACAAGGAGGGAGATATAAGCACTTACTGAGACTGGCTCGAAAAGAGAAAGTTCATCCAAATATGAAAAAAGTTGATTTTTTTATATTTTTTGCCAGCAATCGCCGCTATGGGTGCAGGTTTGGCGACAACGCCGACAGCATCAGAGACATAACTGCCAAAAAAAACCCCAGTCTTTGCAGACTGGGGAATAATCACTTTTAACTAAGGGGAACAAACATACAGAAACACATTGGGAGAACATCAACAGCTTCTGTATAGGTATAGACAGGCGCAACCATAAAAGTTCAAAAAAAATTCAAATATTATTCATAAATTTCTTATCTATATGAAAAATAGAGATTTTTATTTTTCAATGCGCCTCATCCCAATTATTGCCAACCCCCACATCCACCACCAGGGGCACTTCCAGAGTGACGGCGTTCTCCATGATTTGTCTCACCAATGCCGAAACTCGATCAACGGCGGCCTCTGCAACCTCAAAGACCAGCTCGTCGTGCACCTGCATAATCATGCGGGCATTCACTGCTTCGGCGGCAAAGCGGGCATTGACGGCCACCATCGCCTTTTTGATGATATCCGCAGCTGTGCCCTGCATGGGCGCATTAATGGCGGTGCGCTCTGCAGCCTGGCGCATCTGACCATTGCCGGCGCGAATATCCGGCAGGTACAGCCTGCGGCCAAACAGGGTTTCAACAAAACCCTGCTCCCGCGCCCGCTCGCGAATACTGTCCATATACCTGGCAACACCGGGATAGCGCTCAAAGTACATGTCGATATAGTCCTGGGCTTCTTTGCGGCCGACGTTGAGCTGGCGAGCAAGACCAAAGGCCGACATACCGTAGATAAGGCCAAAATTGATGGCTTTGGCGCTGCGGCGCTGCTCATGGCTGACCCTGTCCAGTGGCGTGGAAAACACCTCTGCCGCCGTCGCCCGGTGAATATCGAGGCCATCGCGAAAGGCGCTGACAAAGCCCTGATCAGCGGATAGATGCGCCATGATGCGCAGCTCGATCTGGGAGTAATCGGCGGCAACGATTTTGTACCCCGAGGGGGCAATAAAGGCCTGGCGAATGCGCCGTCCTTCCCTAGTGCGCACGGGTATGTTCTGCAGATTGGGGTCTGAAGACGACAGACGGCCGGTTGCCGTGCCCGCCTGATGATAGGAGGTATGGATACGACCGGTGCCCGGATTGACCATCTTCGGCAGCTTGTCGGTGTAGGCGGATTTCAGCTTGGCCAGGCTGCGGTGTTCCAGAATCACTCGCGGCAGGGGGTAGTCCAACGCCAATTCCTGCAGAACTTCCTCTTTGGTGGACGCCGCACCCTTGGCAGTTTTTTTGGTGACCGGTATCTTGAGCTTGTCAAAAAGAATCTGCCCCAGTTGCTTGGGAGAGGCCAGGTTAAACTCTTCCCCCGCCAGATTGTAGGCTTCTGCTTCCAGAACTTTGAGGCGCTCCGCCAGTTCGCGGCTCTGGCTATTGAGCAGGTTTGCATCCACCAGGGCGCCGTTGCGCTCGATTTGCGACAACACCGGCACCAGGGGAATTTCAATCTCCTCAAAGACAGATTTCAGTGATCCCGTGGCCTCCAGTCTTGGCCACAGGGTGTGGTGAAGGCGCAGGGTAATATCTGCATCTTCAGCGGCGTAGGGTGCGGCCTCTTCCAGGGCAATCTGATTAAAGGTGAGCTGACCGGCGCCTTTGCCGGCGATATCTTCAAAGTGAATGGTGCTGACACCTAAGTACTTTAACGCCAGACTGTCCATATCGTGGCGGGTGGCCACGGAGTCGAGCACATAGGATTCGAGCATGGTGTCAAAAGCGACGCCTGCCATGGCAATGCCGTAGCGGGCGAGAACGCTCATATCGTATTTGAGATTTTGACCCAGCTTTTTTTTGTCGGGATTTTCCAGCAAGGGTTTGAGCCTGTCGATGACAAAGGCGCGCTGCAGTTGCGCTGGAGCCCCCAGATAATCGTGACCAACAGGCACATAGGCGGCTTTTCCGGGTTCCACCGCGAAGGAAACACCCACCAGTTCCGCCTCCATGTAGTTAAGGCTGGTGGTTTCCGTATCAAAGGCAAACACCTCTGTCCCTGCAAGTAATTCGAGCCAACGTTCAAATACGGCTTCGCTGACCACAGTTTCGTAGTCAACCTTGGCCTCCTCAGCAACGGGGGCGGCGTCAACCTCCTGGATTTGCTCTTTAACAAGCTCTTCTGGCCAGGCTTTGAATTCATACTCTTTGTACAAATCCAGCAATGCCTGGTGATCTTTTGCCCCCGGTGTCAGTAATTGTTCCGCATCAGCCAGGGGCACATCGAGCTTAATGGTGGCAAGCTGATAAGATAGGTAGGCCTGTTCTTTATATTCCGCGAGTTTTTCCGGCATTTTTTTGGCGCCGCGAAAATCGAGACCGCGCACAGCGTCAAGATCAGCGTAAATGGCATCCAGTCCTCCCAGCTCCTGAAGAATAGCCAGGGCGGTTTTTTCACCCACACCGGGAACACCGGGAATATTGTCAGACTTGTCGCCCACCAGGGCGAGATAATCGATAATCAGCTCCGGCGGTACGCCAAATTTATTAATCACACCCTGGCGGTCGAGGCGGGTGTCCGTCATGGTGTTGACCAGGGTAACCCGGTCATTGACCAGCTGTGCCATATCCTTGTCGCCGGTGGATATGACGATGTCGCAACCTCTACGGCTGTATTCCTGCGCCAGAGTGCCAATCACATCATCAGCTTCGACACCATCGATAATGAGCAAAGGCAGCCCCATGGCGCGCACCAGGTCGTGAATCGGCTGAATTTGCAGACGCAAATCGTCGGGCATCGGCGGTCTGTGGGACTTGTAGGACTCAAAGAGCTCATCCCGAAACGTTTTTCCCTTGGCGTCGAAAACCACCACCTGAAGGCTATTGGGAAAATCTTTGGCCATGCGGCGCAGCATGGAAATTACGCCTTTAATGGCGCCTGTTGGCTGGCCTTTGGAGGTCGTCAGTGGCGGAAGGGCGTGAAAGGCGCGGTAGAGATAGGAAGAACCATCCACCAGCACCAGAGATTGTTGTTGCACCGTTATAAGCTCCCTGTTTTTTTACCTGCACAAGGATACACTATAGGCGTTCAAAAATAGGCGTAAACAGCACTCTGCTGGAGAGTTTGCGCCGCCGCTTCGCCACGGGGGCAGCACAAGGACAGAGGAACAGCAAAGATGGCCGTCTATACACAGATTTCTGTTGCCGAACTGGAGCGCGCCCTTGGCGATTTTGGTTTGCAGTTGGCAGGTGCGCCTGAGGCTGTGGCGGATGGCATTGAAAACACCACGTATTTTTTCAACGCCACGGCTGAAAGTGGCGAACCGTGCACCTATGTGCTCACCATTTTCGAAAATTGTCCACAACCACAGTGGCGCTATGCCTCCGGACTCACCTCCCATCTTCACAGGGCGGGACTGCCGGTTCCCTGCCCCCTGCACAAGCGGGGCGGAGAATGCGAGTTCTGGCTTGCCGGTAAAACTGCGCTGATTTTTCCGAAAATTCGCGGGGCCCACCTTCAGCAACCGGGACGGCATGGCTGCGAGATTATCGGCAACTACCTCGCCCGCAGCCACCTTGCCGGGCAATCCTTTACACAAACCCTGGCAAATAGCCGCGGCTTGTCCTGGCTGAGCAATGCCTGCAAAAATCTGTCCGGCTTTGTCACTGCTGACGATAACCGGCTGCTTGATGCGCAGCTGGAGCGCTACCAAAAGCTCTGCAACAGCAATCCCAACCTGCCCTTCGGCGCCATTCACGGCGACCTGTTTCGCGACAACGCCCTCTTTAGTCGCCACCAGTTAGTCGCTGTTATTGATTTTTACAACGCCTGTAACGATTGGTGGCTGCTGGATGTCGCCATCGCTATCAACGACTGGTGCAGTACCGACAACGACCGTCGTGTCGATAACCGCCTCGCCCAAGTGCTGCTCAACGCCTATCACCGGGTTCGCCCTTTCACCCGTTGCGAACAGCAATGCTGGCAGGACATTCTTTGCATTGCCGCCACCCGCTTCTGGGTGTCCCGTCTGCTGGGCGTTTTTGCCCCGCAGTTACTGGGCAGCGAGCTGAAAACCAAGGATCCGAACGAGTACAAACTGCGCCTGCAGCAACACATGGCGTCATTTCCGCCGCTGCCAAAATCCTGAGTGAAAGGCAGCTTGGCCGCTTGCCCCTTACTGCCTGTAGATGTCTTTGCCAAACTGTAGCCGCTATTTTTTCAGCTGCTCCATAAGTGTTGCCAGGTTCCAATAATCCGAGTTGCGCAGGATTTTGCCATCTCGCAGCACCATGAAAGAAATACCGTTGATCGCCACGGGAACCCCCTGATAGTGGTTGCCCTCAAGCTCACCCTGGAACGACCCGGTATAACGCCACTCCACGGCGGCATAGTCTGAGCCAACCACAAAGTCGCCGTAGGTCACACTGAAGTCCGGCATGATGGAAAAGGTGAAGGCGAAAACATCTCTGATACCCTGGTGGCCGTGGTGAGCCAGTCCCAGCGCTTTGTCTTCAAATACACAATCTTCTGCGTAAAGTGACACAAGCAGATCAACATCTCCTGCCCATGCCTGATGCAGGTGTTCAATTAATGGTGGCCTGGAATTTTTCAATGGTATTTCTCCTCTTGGTTATTTTGCGTTTTGACGACGCCCGTTAGCGAGAGCTCCCGTTTGCTGTCGTCGACCGGAAATTGCACTCGCTCCCTGAATTTTCCCATACTGTGAAATTTTCGGGTCAATCCCGCCGCTCACCTATGCCTGTCTTAATAACAGCGTGCGTGCTCGCTGATAAAGGCGATAATGGCTTCGTTAAAGGCGTCATTATTGTCACCGGCTACCATATGCCCGGCGCTGCCAATTTCCCGGTATTGGGCATGGGGTATCAAGTCTGTCAGGGCGCGCACACCAGACTCGGTAACCAGCTCGCTCTTTTCACCCCTTAAAAGCAGTGTGGGCAAACTGAAATTCTTTGCTGCCGCCTCCATACGCAGGGTGGTATTGCGTTCGTCGTGCTGTTCGAGAAATACCGGATCCCAATGCCAGTAAAGGCGGCCATCGCTGGAATAACGCAGGTTTTTGCCCAAACCCGCATGAGTTGCCGGTTTTTGGCGATGGGGCAAGTATCTTGCCACCGTCTCAGCGGCCTCTTCGATACTGTTGAAGCCGCTGCGGTTATCCATCATAAAAGAGCGAATCGCATCTATGCCGGACTGTTCCATCCTCGGCACGACGTCGACCAGTACCACAGAGGAGACCTCTGTTGATTTCAGCTCTGCCGCCGTCAGCAAGGAAATAATCCCCCCCAGGGAAGCGCCCACCAGTGCGGGAGCGGTTTCCAGGGCGGCAATAATGATTTTGAGATCATTGACATAGGCGTCAAAGGAGTAGTCGCCATTCTCGGCCCAGCTACTTTCGCCATGCCCGCGCAAATCCAGGGAAATCACATGGTAGTCTGCGGCCACCAGCTCTCGCGCAGCACGGCGCCAGGAGTGCCGCGTCTGGCCGCCGCCATGGAGCAGAACTACCGCTGGATTGACAGGATTGCCCCCCACATCGGCGGCAAGTCTTACGCCCTGATAACCTTCAAAATACTTTATTTTCATAGCGTTATAGTTTTTCAACAACAGAAAGGCCAGTTGAATGGCTGCTGACGCAGGTGCATTCAGGGACAGCGACAAACTGCTGGCAGTAGCGCCGACAGAAAAATGTTCGCATCCTCTATTTTCGCTTGCTATCTTAATACAAGTAAAACATTTTATCCCGTCTTTAACCCCCAATTGCACCAAACACGGCTAAAGTCCGGGTTTGGCACTGGTGCGATATGCCAGCCCGGCAACCACTTGCTACTGGCCACACTTGGCTGTTTTTCCCTTAATTGAGATCCTGGCGGCAATTTTCGGGTTAAGTCTACCTTTTTCTCTGCCATCAAGAAGCGCTCAACCCCGGTTTTGAGGGCTGCCCAGGCACTGCTCAAAGCCAGCAGCCATACTTTCCAGCAAGGCAACAAGCCCTTCCTGTGGCTCTATGGTCATGCCGAGGGGGTCTATGGCGACAATGGCCACGCCGAGCATATCGGCCATTTTTTGTGCACGCTGGGGTGCGGGTAGCTGCTCGACAACAACACAGGCAACATTTTTTGTGCTGGCCAGGGTGGCAATACCCTTGGCGCCAGCGGCGACGCCACTTTCATCCACAAGAGCACCTGCCAGCGGAATAGCGAAATAGCGGGCAAAATGGCTATAGGCCTGGTGATCGACAATCACGGGTTTCCTGTCGAGGCGATTCAGACGGGTCGCGATTTCCGCCAGCTTGGCCTCCACAGCGGCAAGACGATCGGCCAGGCGTTCAGCGATGAGCTGGCGCTTTTCAGGGAATTTTTCCGCCAAAACCCTGGCAAACTCCCGGTAATAATGGCCAATCGCCTCCGGCCGCAACCATAAATGGGGGTCGGGATTGCCAGCGGCCTCAAAGGGCAGCGACTCGCTGACAGCCGCCAAACTGAATTGTCGCTGCTGTGGCCGGGACTGCAGCGGTTGAACCAGAAAGGTTTCCAGAGAAGGGCTTACCCAGAGAATAAGATCGGCATCCTCAAGCAAACGGCGCTGGGAAAAACTTAAAGCCACATGGTGAGGCTCCTGGTTATCCTTCAGGAGCTGGCGCACGTTTAGCCAATTGCCGCCAATATCCGCAGCCAGCAGCGCCAGCGGATGGACACTGGTTACCACCAGGGGCTCGGCTTTTGACGTTTCTGCGCTGAACGCGCCGCTGCAAAACAATAACAGCAGAATAAGGTATCGCCGCAAGGGAAAACTCTCTATCCAATCATTTTGCAATAATATAACATACTGTTTTGTCCATTGACGCCACTCACCCCTATTTAACCGAACACGGACGCAGCGATCAGACCATGCTCAGTAATTCGCGGTCAGCCTATCATCTTCACAATCACCAAAAGTGTGTTAATGCCGCCCTTCAGCAGGCGCGAGAGCGCTGTGCCCGCACCCATGCCCGCCTCACGCCCATTCGCGAAGCTGTGCTCGCCCTGATTTGGGACAATCACAAGCCCATGGGGGCATACCACATTGTTGAACAACTGCCGCTGATTATAGGGAAAAATATCCAGGCACCCAGTGTTTACCGCGCTATCGACTTCCTTCTTGAGCTCGGCCTGATTCATCGCATCACCTCGCTCAATGCCTATATTGGCTGCCCTTTTCCCGGCAGAGAGCACAGCAATCTGTTTATGATCTGCCGCGATTGCGGAGTCGCCGCCGAGGTCAGCGACGAAGGCATCAATGGCATTATTACGGAAACCATTCAAAAAACCGGCTTTCGTGTCGAGACCCAGGCCATTGAGCTCTCTGGACTGTGTCCCGCTTGCCGGGAAGAGGATAACGGCTGATGCAAACTCTTCTTCAGGCGAATAATATCTGCCTGCGCATTGGCGACCATGAAATTCTTGATAAAGTCTCCTTTCAACTGCAGGCCAATCAAATCATCACGCTGATCGGCCCCAACGGTGCCGGCAAAACCAGTCTTATCCGCATTTTGCTGGGCTTACAAAAAGCCACTTCCGGCAGCGTGACCCTGGCCACCAACATCCGTATCGGCTACATGCCCCAGAAGCTCGCCATAGACCTGTCGCTGCCTCTCAGCGTCCACGGCTTTCTCAGGCTGGCGGATACCAATAGCCGCCATGCTGTCGCCGCCCTCGAGCAGGTTGGTGTGCCCCACTTGCTCAACAGCCCCATGGCGCATTTGTCCGGCGGGGAAACCCAGCGCGTCCTCCTGGCTCGAGCCCTGCTGCGCAAACCCCAGCTGCTGGTTCTCGACGAACCCGTGCAAGGTGTCGACGTCAATGGCCAGGAGGCTCTTTATAAGCTCATCAGCCAGATTCGCGACACCAGCGGCTGCGGCATCTTAATGATCTCCCACGATCTTCATCTGGTGATGGCGTCCACAGACGAAGTGCTTTGCCTCAATCGCCACCTGTGCTGCCAGGGCACCCCCGAAGTTGTTTCAGCGAATCCCATCTACACCGAACTTTTTGGCGTGCGCACCGCTTTTTATACCCATCATCACGACCACGAACACGACCTCCACGGCGCGGTAGACAACCGCGAGGAAGATCGACACCAGGACTGTCATCATGGCTGAATTTCTCCTTTATGCTCTCCTCGCAGGCTTGGGGGTTGCCCTCATTACGGGTCCCCTGGGCGCTTTTGTGGTGTGGCGAAGGATGGCTTATTTTGGCGATACCCTGGCTCACTCGGCACTCCTTGGCGTCGCCCTGTCCCTGTGGCTGGCCATCACTCCCGGCGTTGCCATTACCATTGTCTGCCTGCTGATTGCCATTGGCCTGTTCGCCCTGCAACATCAGCATACGTTGGCCGCAGACACGCTACTGGGGATTCTTTCCCACAGCTCCCTGGCGCTCGGACTTATTGCCATCTACCTGATACCCGGCGCCAGGCTTAACCTGGAGGGCATTCTATTTGGCGATTTGCTGACAGTTTCAGCGGAAGACACAATGGCCATATGGCTAGTGGCAATTGCTGTGCTGGTGCTGCTGATCTGGCTGTGGCGACCGCTGCTGGCAATTACGGTACACCAGGATCTCGCTCAGGTTGAAGGCACCCCGGTTGCCGCTGTCAAAGCGGCACTGATGCTGGCGCTGGCGCTAGTGATTGCCATTGCCATGAAGGTGGTGGGCGTGTTGCTGATTACCGCCTTGCTGGTTATCCCCGCGGCCACGGCAAGACGTTTTGCCAAAAGCCCCGAAGCCATGGCCATATTCGGTAGTATCCTGGGCTGCCTGGCGGTAATTTGTGGCTTGGCGGCATCCTGGTTTGCCGACACGCCGGTGGGGCCGTCCATCGTCCTCTGCGCCGGCCTGTTTTTTGTTCTGGTGCAAATGCTGGGCATCAACCGCATTTAGGCCACTCACAATGAATAGAGATGCCCTTTAATCAAAGCTGTGCATCAAGGATCGCAGTGAAACGCGAAGGCTGCCTTCCTCAAAGGGCGGGCGGAAAAACCCATGGTAGTGACCGCGGGGGTTAATGATGACAATATTGCCGCTGTGGTCAACCGTGTAATCGCCATCCGCCAAAGGCACCCTGGTATAGACCACTCCCAACTGAGTTGCAACGCTGAGGAGCTGAAAGGGGTCACCGGTCAAGCCAATAAAGTCTTCATTGAAATACGGCATATATTGGCCAAGCTTTTCAACCGTATCCCGTTCCGGGTCGACGCTGAGCATGACCACCTGGATGTTTTCCTTCTCTTTGTCCTTGAGCGGGGCGATAACCTTGTTGAGCTCCGCGAGGGTCGTCGGGCAAATATCGGGGCAGTGGCTGAAACCAAAGAAAATCAGCGTCCATTTGCCCAGCAAGTTTTGTTGGGTAAAGCGGTTACCGCGATGGTCAGAAAACTCAAAGTCGCTGAATTTACGGGGTGTGCTCAACATCATGGCGCCATATTGACGCAATTCATGATCGGTGAGGATTCTCGGCTTGGTCAGTCTGTGTGCAAAGCCCACCAAAACCAGGGCGGCAAAACTGGCGCAGAGCACCACCGTAATCAGGATTTTTTTATTGACCGTCATAAACTATCCACCAATCCCGAATTTGGGAACCGTGATCATATAGTGATCCACCAGCATCACCATAAACAGCGCCATCAGATAGACAATGGAGTATTTAAAAGTATCCATACCCGCGCTCGCCTTTTTGCCCCTGTAGAGCACCACCGCCCAATAGAGAAAACCTGCACCCAGCACCAGGGCGCCCAGCAGATAAAGCCAGCCGCTCATTCGTGTGATAAAGGGCATCAGCGTCACAATCACCAGCAGAATGGTATAGAGGAGAATATGGAGCCTGGTGTATTGGTCACCGTGGGTGACAGGGAGCATTGGAATTTTCGCCTTGGCGTATTCAGCTTTGCGGTGTACCGCCAGCGCCCAAAAATGCGGGGGCGTCCAGGCAAAGATAATCAACACCAAAAGCAGGCCATGGCCGTGAATCTCGTTGGTAACGGCCGTCCAGCCCAACAGTGGCGGCGCCGCGCCGGCGAGACCGCCAATAACAATGTTCTGGGGCGTGGCTCTTTTCAGAAACAGGGTATAAATAACCGCATAACCCAGTAGGGACGCCAGGGTCAGCCAGGCGGTGAGGGCATTGATGTAGAGCAACAAAATCGCCATGCCCAGCAGCCCCAAAACAGCGGCAAAAATCACCGCATTGACCGGCGCCACACGGCCGGTGGCGACAGGGCGATTGTGGGTGCGCGCCATTTTGGTATCGATCTGGCGATCCACCAGGTGATTGACCGTCGCCGCAGAACCGGCACAGAGGGCAATGCCCAGATTACCCCGAATGAGTACGTCCAGGGGCACCATTCCAGGCACGGAGAGCAGCATGCCGATCACGGAAGTAAGAATCATCAAGGCCACGACGTTGGGCTTGGTGAGTTCTAAATAGTCCCGCCAACTGCTTTTTTCCACCGCGCTATCTATCATTCTTGCTCCTTGTTTTCAGGAAGAGCCATCCACACCCTGGCCGCAAAGGTCACCAGGGTTAACATCAAAATTCCCGCCCCCGCATTATGGGCAACCGCCACGGCAAGGGGAATTTTCATCAGGACATTGGTAATACCCAAAAGGATTTGCAACCCCAGCGCCGCCATGACAATCCACACCATGGCTGCCACTCTTCGGTCGGCGATGAACAGGGCTCGCAGCGCCAACAGGAGCAAATAGAGGGTCACCACCAGGGCGCCCATCCGATGGACATAATGAATGGCGACCCTGGCATCATTTTCCAGCTGCCCCCCGAGATAATTGGGGCCAATGGTTTGAAAAATATCAAAACCCCGCGCCAGATCCATAGGTGGAATCCAGCTGTTATGGCAGGTGGGCAGATCCGGGCAGGCAAAGGCGGCATAATTGGATGTGGTCCAGCCGCCGAGGATAATTTGCATCGCAACGAGAACAATGCCTGTGACCAGCCAGGGTTTCAGCTTCATCACCTGTTGATAACTGGCGCTGGCAAAGCGCCAGTGGGTATCTGACAGCCTTATGATTAGCAGCCACAACAGGGACAGCACGGTCATGCCTCCGAGCAGGTGCATGGTGACAACCTGGGGCCATAATTTCAGGGTTACTGTCCACATGCCAAAAAGCCCCTGCCAAACCACGACAAAGAGCAGAAAAATGGGCAGCCGAAAGGGATAATCGCGCTGCTCGCGAAGCGGCCAGGCTTTGACAGCAATGAGCACGATCAGCAGGCCGAGACCGCTGGCAAAATAGCGGTGCACCATTTCCGGCCAGGTTTTGTCGGTTTCCACGGGTGCGTCGGGGAAGCGGGCTTCTGCCCTGGCAATATCGTGATCTTCCTTGGGCCAGGTCAGATGGCCGTAGCAGCCGGGCCAGTCCGGGCAACCCAAACCGGCATCCACCAGGCGGGTAAAGGCGCCCAGCATAACCACCACCAGGGCACAGCAGAATGCAAGCAGGGCAAGCCTGTAACCGGGTTTTCGTGTATAGGGGATTTTCTTAGTCATGATGTTATGAGGCGCCTTTACTCTGGGGAGTATTTAAGCAGGTGGTTGATATCTTCCAGCATGTCGTTACCGGAGTGACCGGCATCATACACCATCATGGCCAATCCGGCGGGATCCACCAGGATGGCCTCTGCCTTGCCATGGCGCCAGTGGCTGTTGGTGCCGCCAAGCCAGGACTCGAAAGCTCCCCTGGAGGTGTTCACCACATCCACATAGCTGTGATCCTTGAGCAGGTGCTCACTGAGGGATGACCCGATGCGGCCATCAACTGCCACATAGAGGCGCTCGATGCGATGGGCGTATTTACCCAGGCGCACATGCACCTGGCGGGTGGTGTAAAGCAATTTTTCGCAATCGCCCTCACAGTTGACGCCACCGGGGATCAGCAAACGCCATTTGGGTTTGCGATCCGCCAGTCGCCATGGATTGCCGTTGTTATCCGCAAGTTCGAGTTTTTCCAGGGAAACGGCGGGCTCCAGCAGGGTTCCATGATTGGTGGTGCCAAGCGCACCGAGCAACTGATCTCGCTCCTCCTGGCTGTCGGGCATCATCAAAAAGCCCAGCAGAATAGTCGCCAAAATAATGGCGAACATCAAAATCACCTGCAGAGGCGCTGTCAATCGCGACGGTGTTTCACTCATTCAATTAACTCCAGGAATGGCTGTCAAGCTACAAATGTTTCAGTCTAACGTCTTTTTCGATCCGGCATTTTTTATTACAGCGCCAAGGTTGGAATTGGCAAAAAGCGACAGAATCACCAGCGCCACGGCCATGGCAAACCACTGTACGGCATAACCTTTGTGCTTTTCCGGTATCAGGTTGACGATGTCCCAACCCGTCGCCAGCGCTGCGGGAGAATCCTGATCCAGCCTGAGGGTGTAGGGGAAAAATGTCTTGCCGAGACGCTCGGCCAGCAGTGCATCGTCAAAATTTTGTAGCACCTGGGGCCAGCGCTCGCGCCACACTTCCTCTCCCACCGTAAACGGCTTGTCGAGTGCTCGATACAGATGTCCGTGCAACACCAGCCCGCCTTTGACGGGGGGAATTTGCGGCAGCTCGGCGCGATGCAATGACCCGGCAATCCAGCCCCTGTTCACCCAGATCCAGGGCTGCTGCGGGTCTATTTCAACGGGGGTGATCACTTCAAAACCCGGCTGGCCATTGCGTACCCGGTTCTCCAGCAACAGCGTGCGGTCATTGATCAGATGCCCGCGCACCTTGACGCGGCGATACTGGTGATCCTCCGATGGGTCGAGACTGGCGACCGCGGCGGGCGCAGCGGTTTTCCTGGCACCATACTCCGCCAGCAAGGCCTGCTTTTCTTCAGCCCGCTGCAATTGCCAAAATCCCAGACTGATGGTCAGGGGTAAAAAAATCGCAGCAAAGATGAGCATAGCGATATTAATCTGCCACTGAAAGGAAACCCGGTGCTGCATCACTGCAGCCATCTATGGTTAAATCGCATTTTTGCGCAGGGATTAACTGCCATGCTTATCAAATTCATCATCGTTGTGCTGTTTATCGCCGTGGTTGTCAGCCTGAGTAGCGGACTTTATTTCCTGATGAAAGACGTCGGCAATCCACGCAAACGAACTCTCTACGCCCTCGGCATTCGCGTTTCTCTCGCTGCCTTACTGGTGGCAACCATTACCTATGGCTTTGTCAGTGGCAAATTGAAAAGTACCGCCCCCTGGGACAAACAGCTGCATCCGCAAAATACTCGCCAGGAGTAATCTGCCGAACCCCCTATGGGGAGTCTTGCAATATCCATAGCACGAATATGAAATGGCCAGGAATCTTCCTGGCCATTCACTGCTGGCTGTAACTGGTCAGATCAAATCATGAACCCAGCACATAGACAAAAATAAACAGGCCGACCCAAACCACGTCGACAAAGTGCCAATACCAGGATGAGGCCTCAAAACCAAAACAGTCATCGTGGCTGAAATGGCCTTTCAAACCTCTGATCAATTGCATCAGCAGCATAAAGGTACCCAGGGTGACGTGGGCGCCGTGGAAGCCGGTGAGCAGGAAAAACGTGGTTCCGTAGATACCGGATTTCAGGGTCAAACCGAGCTCCTGATAGGCTTCAATATACTCCTCCACCTGGAAGAAGAGAAACGCCACACCGAGGATGACCGTTGCCGCAAGCCACAGGTTAAAGCCTTTGCGGTTATCTTTTTTCAGCGCCGTGTGTGCGAAGTGAACAGTGACGCTGGAGGTCAGCAGCAGTATGGTGTTCACCAACGGCAGATGCCAGGGGTCGATAATGTCATTGGGGCCCTGGAATTCGGCAGCAGAGCCATTGGCAGCCATATCCGGTGTCGCATACAAGGGCCAGGAGAACTCAAAACCATTCCACAGCAAATCGGAACTGGCTTCCAGATGGGAGGAAGACACCATGCGCACATAGAAGAGGGCGCCAAAAAATGCCGCAAAGAACATCACTTCTGAAAAAATAAACCAGCCCATGCCCCAAACGTAGGATCTTTTCAGTTGCGCGCTGTTCATGCCCGCCATGTTCTCTTTGATCACCAGATTGAACCAGGTGTAGAGAACAAAGGCCAGAACCAGGCTGCCAAGCAGGAAGACCATCGCCGTACCGCCCTGTACCCAGGTGGCGGCGCCGTAGGCGGTTAGCCCCATTCCCAGGGCAGTGAAGAGTGGCAGCTTGCTGCTCTCGGGAACGTAATAGTTGCTATCAGTTGCCATTATTTTTCTCCGAATTTGTACCGCTTTTCCGAAACATTATTAGTTGGTAGAGGCTGTCAAAGGCGCGTCACTGCGTCCGGTGATATCAAACAATGTGTAAGACAGAGTGATAGTGTGGACTGCACTGGGCAGATCCCTGTCGACAATAAACACTAGCGGCAATTCCGCCTCTGCGCCCGCAGCCAGGGGCTGCTGATTAAAACAAAAGCATTCGGTCTTAAGGAAATACCGCGCCGCATTGATGGGCGATACACTGGGTATGGCCTGAGCCACCATGTCCTTGCTGGTGGTATTTTTCGCCATAAACTTGACGGGTACAGCCGCGCCAGGATGAACCCGTACTTCGTGCACCATGGGTTTAAAGTCCCACGGCATGGCGCCATTGTTAGTGGCAACAAACTGCACTCGAACCGTTCTGCTCTCATCAATCACTGATTCTTCGGGGACATATTTGCCCCCGGTTTTACCCCCCAGGCCGGTGATGTCACAAAAGACATCATAGATGGGCGGCAAAACAAAAATGGCGAAAAAAAACATGGCAACAGCACCGCCGAGGAGCTTAACAACCAACCGCTGAGTTGGGCTTGTCACCATGTGTTATCTCTCCCTATTTCACTTCTGGGGGCGTTGAAAAGGTGTGATAGGGAGCCGGGGTGGGCACAGTCCACTCCAGGCCTTCAGCGCCTTCCCAGGTTTTGGGTTCAGTGACTGGCTTGCCCGCCACGATGGTGGCGATAACATTGTAGAGGAACAGCAGCTGGGCGGCGCCGTACATGAACGCCCCTATACTGGAGACCATATTCCAATCCGCGAATTGCAGCGCGTAATCCGCGTAGCGACGGGGCATGCCCGCCAAGCCAAGGAAATGCTGGGGGAAGAAGGTGATATTGAAACCGATAAAGGCAATCCAGAATTGCAGCTTGCCCATGGTTTCGTTGTACATTTTTCCGCACCACTTCGGAAGCCAGTAGTACACTGCACCTGTACCAGAGAATACGGCGCCGGCCACCATGACATAGTGAAAGTGAGCCACCACAAAATAGGTGTCGTGGTACTGGATATCCGAGGGCGCAATGGCCAGCATCAATCCGGTAAAGCCACCGATGGTAAACAGAATCACAAAGGCGATGGCAAAGAGCATGGGCGTTTCAAACGACATCGCACCTTTGAACATGGTGGCGACCCAGTTGAACACTTTCACCCCGGTGGGCACCGCAATCAGCATGGTGGCGTACATGAAGTAGAGCTCACCGGTCAGCGGCATACCCACGGTGAACATGTGGTGCGCCCAGACGATAAACGACAGGAACGCAATCGCCGCAGTGGCATAGACCATAGAGGAGTAGCCAAACAGCGGCTTGCGGCTGAAGGTGGGGATAATCGCTGAGATCACACCAAAGGCGGGCAGGATGATGATATACACCTCGGGATGGCCGAAGAACCAGAACACGTGCTGGAACAATACAGGGTCGCCACCACCTGCGGCATTAAAGAAACTGGTGCCGAAGTTGATATCCATCAGCATCATGGTCACTGCGCCCGCCAGAACTGGCATAACGGCAATCAGCAGGAAAGCGGTAATCAACCAGGTCCATACGAAAAGGGGCATTTTCATCATGGTCATGCCAGGGGCGCGCAGATTGAGCACGGTGGCAATGATATTGATGGAACCCATAATCGAGGATGCGCCCATGATATGAATGGCGAAGATGAAATAATTGACCGATGGCGGCGCGTATGTTGTCGACAGGGGTGCATAGAAAGTCCAACCGAAGTTGGGGGCGCCGCCCTCCATAAACAGGGTGGAGGACAGAATCGCAAACGCAAAGGGCAGTATCCAGAAGCTGAGGTTGTTCATCCTCGGCAGTGCCATATCCGGGGCACCGATCTGGAGGGGAATCATCCAGTTGGCGAGCCCGACAAACGCGGGCATGATGGCGCCAAACACCATTACCAGGCCGTGCATTGTCGTCATCTGATTAAAGAATTCCGGACGAATAATTTGCATGCCGGGCTGAAAAAGCTCGGCGCGAATGACCATTGCAAAGAAACCACCCAGCAGAAACATGGTAAAACTGAACCAGAGATACAGGGTGCCAATGTCTTTATGATTGGTGGTAAAGAGCCAGCGGCCAATACCTTTAGCGGGACCATGTGCCATGATATTACCCTCCCTTATTGGCCTTGTTTGAATTTGAGAACATCAATGGGCTGAACCACATCGCCCATGTCATTGCCCCAGGCATTGCGCTCGTAGGTAATAATGGCGGCTATATCCACTTCAGACAGCTGGGCGCCAAAGGCCTGCATGGCCGTGCCAGGTTTACCATTAACAACAATGTCGAGATGACCGGCCAGCTCTCCGGTGGTGATGACGCCGCCCTTCATGGCGGGGAACACACCGGGAATACCTTCACCATTGGTCTGGTGACAGGCAGCGCAGGAGCGGTTGTAGGCTTCTTCGCCCTTGGCCATCAACTCATCCTTGGTAAAGACTTTTTCGGTGAGCTCGCGCATAGCCGCAGCCTCGGCCTTTTTATTGCCGATCCACTCCTGGTATTCCGCTTTCTCAACCACGCGAACAACTACGGGCATAAAGGCGTGACCCTGGCCACAGAGCTCGGTACAGGCGCCGCGGTAGATGCCGGTCTTGTCTACTTTCGCCCAGGTTTCATTGATAAATCCGGGAATGGCGTCTTTCTTGACGCCGAAATCCGTCATCCACCAGGAGTGAATCACGTCCTTGGCGGTGATCAGGAAACGAACCTTGGTATCGACGGGAATAACCAGAGGTTCATTGACCTCCTGAAGGTAAAACTCACCTTTTTCCCCCTGGTTGTAAATTTCAGATTCCGGTGTTGCCAGCTCACTCATAAAGGCAACATCTTCACCCAGATATTCGTACTGCCACTTCCACTGATAGCCGGTTACCTTGATATCCAGCTCGGCATCATCGGTGTCGTAAAGATTGATCAGTGCAGTGGTGGCGGGAATCGCCATAACGATGAGAATCAGCGCTGGAATAACGGTCCAGGCGATTTCTACGGTGGTGCTTTCATGGAAATTGGCGGCTTTATAGCCTTTCGACTTGCGGTGGGCAATCATGCTGTAGAACATAACACCAAACACCAATACACCTATCACCACACTGATCCAGAATATGATCATGTGCAGGTCATAGATTTGCCGGCTCACTTCTGTGACACCGGGGGTCATGTTGATCACCTCACTCCACATACCGCCCTCTGCCATGGAATTGGCAGCCAGCGGCAATAGCAGCAAGGGAGCAAGCATGCGAACGAACAGCTGCTCGGCTTTTGCTAACATTGCCCATTTACTCCGTGTTTATTTTTTAGATTTATTGAGATTTATTGAGATTTATTGCGTAGCCCGCAGATAACACTGGTTTTTTAGCAGTCTTGAGGGCGTGTCGGGGCAGTATATCAGAACAAATCGCCCTCAGTCACGATTACTTGATCCAAATCAATCTCGCGCCATCGCAAATGGCTTTACAAATGATGTGGCTCAGTACCTACATCTACGCAAACCGGGGTTAAACCGAAAACGAAACCGGCCAAACCGGGTTCGTTTATAAATAAATGTTCTTTGCAAATCCAGTTTTGGGGTCTACTGTTTTGTTATGGATACCGTAACCATGCGCAACCACATTCTGGAGGCACGCCACCACGAAGACAACACCCACGAACTTGCGCGCCTGCTGCAGGGCAGACTCCATCAGCTCCACAAAACCATCAACACAACCACCAGGGAACCTGAAAACGCCCTGCTGTCCTTTGTCGGCAGCTTTGTCGAACGCACCCCTGCGCTTATTGATACCCTCCATGAAATTGCCAGCAACACAAGGGAAGAAAGCATTATTGAAACCCTGACCGCCACCTGCATGGATTTTTTTTTATGGCCGCCACCACTACTGGAAGGCCGCCAGGGCATGAACAGCATTATGGCCAAAGCCTACCTGTGCCACAGAATCATCGAAGAATTCAACGACTGTCATCAGGTCTTCTGCAACTACCCGCTGCTCCCCCTGGACTTGACGTGTTCAAACCTGATTATTCATCAGCTTATCGGCGAACCCGTGGCCAATCTGCTGGATGATCTCATCCACAAAACCACGGCAACCCTGTGCGAGCAGTGCAACCTAAACAGCTATTCGGCTCCTGCCCCCACCGACAGAAATCATCTCCTCGCGGTGTGCCGACGCAGAGCCCTGCTCGACGATCTCTCTCAAACCGCCATTATCAACAACGGTTTTCCCTGCGGCACCATTCACTGACCGGCACCGGCTTTTATCCCCTATCGGGCTCCACCAGCTTGACAGGTTTAATCTCTTGCCGGCGCTCTTCAGGGCTTTTATTCACTCGAGTCTCTAGCTCCCTGCCGGCATAATGGATGCGCATTTCGTCGCTGAAACCGCAGCTCACGCACTCCCGGTACTGCTTGTCGCCGTCCTTAAACATGACCAGCCGATCCATGGCTGCGCACTTCGGGCACACAGCCCCTGCTATAAAGCGTTTTGTCACCGTCATTGTTATTCACCATTGAATCGCACCACCAAGCCATTATTATACGGGTCTCGGCACTTTTACACAGGACAACACCATGGCAGTACGCACATTCAAGGGCATCAGCCCGCAACTCGGAGAAAGGGTTTACGTCGATCCGGCGGCAACAGTTATCGGCGACGTGGTGCTCGGCGACGATGTATCCGTATGGCCAGGGGCAGTGGTTCGCGGCGACATGCACAAAATCCGCATCGGCAACCGCTCCAATGTCCAGGACAATGCGGTGCTTCACATCACCCACGCCAGCGACTACAACCCCGAGGGCTGGCCGTTGATTATCGGCGACGATGTGGTGATCGGCCACCGCGCGCTGCTCCACGGCTGCACCCTGGGCAACCGCATCCTGGTGGGCAACGGTGCCATCGTTAACGACGGCGCCATCGTTGACGATGAGGTCATTATCGGCGCCGGCTGCGTTGTGCCGCCGGGCAAACATCTGGAAAGCGGTTATGTCTATGTGGGCAATCCCTGCAAGCAGGGCAGGGCGCTGAAAGACTCGGAACGAAGCTTTTTCCGTTATTCACCGGCAAACTACGTCAAACTCAAGGATCAGTACCTCGCCGAGCAAGGAGCCGACGCCTGAGCTTATAACCTCAGGCCGCCATCAATTTCCAAAACCCGACCATTGAAATAGTCATTGCTGAAAATAAACGCAGCGGCCTCAGCAATTTCTTTGGGTTCAGCCATGCGCTTCAAGGGCACCAGCTCTGCTATTTTTTGCAGTGCAGCAGGCTTCATATCTTCCAAAATAGGGGTTCTGACAAAGCCCGGCGCGATGGCGGCACTGCGTATACCGTGGCGGGACAACTCTTTCGACCAGGTCACCGTCATGGCAATCACCCCGGCCTTGGCGGCGGCGTAGTTGGTCTGCCCCATATTGCCTGCGGCGGCAATACTGGAAATATTGATGATGCATCCCCCTTGCCCTCCGGCCACCATCATCGCCGCCGCCTCGCGGCCACAGAGAAAAACCCCGGTGAGGTTGACAGCCATCACCGCCTGCCAGTCTGACAGGGGCATTTTATGGGTCACTCGACCATTTTCCGCCTTCACCAACAGGCCATCGCGAATAATGCCGGCATTGTTAACCAGGCCATTGAGCTGACCAAAATCGGCACCTATGGCTTGAAAAACAGTTTCAACCGCAGACTCATCGGCAATATCGGCGGTGTAAGATCTAGACTCCACCCCCGCTGCCGCCAGCACGGTTTGCGCCCGCTCGACAAGAATCCGGTTGCTGTCGATGAGGGCAATTCTTGCCCCATCAGCACCCAATTGCCGCGCCATCGCCAGCCCCAGACCACCCCCCGCGCCGGTAATCGCAATAACAGCACCATTGAGATTCATTGTCCTGCCTCCTCTGCAAGGGTCGCGCGCAAGTGAGCGATCACTGCGGCGGTATTCGGCAAAACTCCGCGCCACAGGCGAAACGATTCCGCCGCCTGCTCCACCAGCATGCCGAGACCATCCGCTCGATTTACAGCCCCCAGAGTTTCGACCCAGCGCAAAAACACTGTGGGCTCACTGCCGTACATCATGTCGTAGCAACGGGTGGCTGGTGTCACCAGGGTTTCCGGCAGCGGCGGCAAATCCCCCGATAAACTGGCGCTGGTGCCATTGATAATGACATCAAACTGCTGCCCGGCAAGGGCGCTAAAACCACAGCCAACCACTACACCGAGATCGGCAAAGGCATTTGCCAGATCCACGGCTTTGGCCTCGGTGCGGTTGGCAATGGTGACTGCCGCGGGTTTCTGCTCCAGCAACGGCTCCAGCACTCCGCGCACGGCGCCGCCGGCTCCCAAAATCAGGATATTTTTAGCGGCGAGCGCCCAACCCAGATTAACCACCATATCCCGCACCATGCCGGCGCCGTCGGTATTATCGCCGAGAATCACCCCAGAATCCTGGCGAAAAAGGGTGTTGACCGCTTGCGCGCGACGGGCGCGTGATGTCAGTTTCCCCGCATACTCATAGGCATCCACCTTAAACGGCAGGGTAATATTCAGCCCCCGGCCGCCGCGGGCAAAAAAACTGTCCGCCGCTGCCCTGAAGCCCCCCAGCTCAACCAGTTGCCGCTGATAGCTGATGTCCTGACCGGTCTGGATGGCAAATTGGGCGTGAATGTCCGGCGAGCGGGAATGCTTAACCGGGTTGCCAAAAACCCCATAGTTGTCTGTCATGGTCTTTAATCCTGCAGCCAGTCTCTTGGCTTGAGATAGTGTTCGTAGAGATTAGCCTCCGGGCTGCCCGGCTGCGGTTGCCAGTTATATTCCCAGCGCACCAGGGGGGGCAGAGACATCAAAATGGATTCGGTGCGGCCGCCACTTTGGAGGCCGAACAATGTGCCGCGATCAAACACCAGATTGAATTCCACATACCGGCCGCGGCGGTAAAGCTGAAACTGGCGCTCGCGCTCCCCCCAGGGCATGGCCATGCGGCGCGCCACTATGGGCACATAGGCCTCTGTATAGCTGTCGCCCACGGATCGCATGAAATCGAAGCAATCCTCAAAAGACTGTTCGTTGACATCATCAAAAAAGAGGCCGCCGACACCCCGGGTTTCGTTGCGGTGTTTCAGGTAGAAATACTCGTCGCACCACTGCTTAAAACGCGGATAGATGTCTTTGCCAAAGGGCTCACAGGCGGCTTTGGCAACCTGGTGCCAGTGGATACAGTCCTCTTCAAAGGGATAGTAAGGGGTGAGATCGTAGCCACCGCCAAACCACCACACCGGCTCTTCCCCGGGTTTTTCGGCAATAAAGAAACGCACATTGGCGTGGGATGTGGGCACATAGGGATTGCAGGGATGAATCACCAGAGACACCCCCATGGCCTCAAAGGAGCGCCCCGCCAGTTCCGGCCTTGCTGCGGTGGCAGAGGCCGGCAACCGGTTGCCGTAAACATGGGAAAAATTAACGCCGCCTTTTTCAAAAACAGCGCCATCCGCCAGCACGCGGGTACGACCTCCACCCCCTTCGTCGCGCAGCCACTGATCTTCGACAAAACTGGCTTTGCTCTCCAGTGTTTGCAGATCCCTACAAATACTGTCCTGCAATTCGAGCAGGTAATTTTTGACATGATCCTTGTTCAAGGATTTATTCTCCTGGTCTGAGGATACTACCGTTGCGCAGATCGCGGATCTCGCTGGGTTTAACGGCGCCGCCGAGGGCGCCGGGGACAATGCACACAGGGGCGTCGCGAAAATACTGCCTGACTTTAAAGGCGGTTTTTGCCGGGGGTTTGCCTTGCGGGTTGGCGGATGTCGACACCAGCGGCTCGCCAAAGACACGGCACAGCGCCGCCGCCAGGGGGTGAGTGGTAACCCTCACCGCCAGGGTATCGCGGCCACCGGTGAGCCAGTGCGGCGTGTGCCGACTGGCGGGAACCACCCAGGTGGTGGGCACAGCCCTGACCTCGGTCAGGCGGTCAATATCTTCCTGGCGAACATCCCCCAAATAGGGTCGCAACTGAAGCGCAGATGCGGCGATAAGGATAAGCCCCTTGGACTGGGCGCGACCCTTGAGATCAAGGATGCTTGTCACCGCCGCCTGATTCAGGGGATCGCACCCCAGACCCCACACCGCCTCCGTGGGATAGGCGATCACCTCGCCATGGTGAAGCAATTTTGCCGCTATGCGTATACGCTGATTCTGTTCCCAGTTCACAGGACTTTAGGGTCTCGCCGTTGAGTTTAACGCTGAAGCGCGAGGCTACAGGAATCAGTTTTAGAGAGCAATCTGCAGCGCAGCGTTTAACCCCAGTATTGCACCAGTACGCTACCGGATCGAGGCCTTCAACCTATATAAAGGCTCGGCAGAATATTTGCCCTGCAGACGGCTTGGCACCGGTTGCGCTTGCCGGTTTTTGGCAGGTTCAGCGCCCTATTCGGGTTACCCCCACTAACGCCGCCGCTGATAATGACCCGCCATATTTTCGATAAAGCCCTGCAACTCAAGACTGACCAGAATGGTTGTCAATTCAGGAATTGCCACATCAACACGACCGGCAAGGGTGTCGAAATCCATGGGATCATAGCCGAGATGCGCCAGCACAGCGGCTTCTGCAGCGCTGTCGGGCAATGTTTCGCTCCCTTCGGGCCAGGCTTCCTCGCGCTTCAAGGTCAGCATGCCACCCAGCTGGTTGACTATATCCGCCAGGGTTTCGGTGAGAATCGCGCCCTCGCGAATAAGCTGATGGCAGCCCCTGGAAAGGGGATTGTGGATGGAACCGGGAACGGCGAATACTTCTCTGCCCTGCTCAAGAGCCAGCCTGGCGGTGATGAGGGAGCCACTTTTAATGGCGGCTTCAACAATCAAAACCCCCATGGACAAGCCGCTGATAATGCGGTTGCGCTGGGGAAAATAATGGCGCAACGGCTTACTGCCCGGCGCCAATTCACTGACGATGGCGCCGCCACCGGAAATAATTTCCCCATAGAGAGCAGCGTGTTGCCTGGGGTAAATCACATCGATACCGGCGCCAAGTACCGCAACTGTGGTTCCCGTGGTTAACGCCCCCCTGTGGGCAGCACCATCGATGCCCAGGGCAAGACCACTGGTGACAGTGAAACCAGCGGCGGCCAGGGATGCGGCGAAGTGGTGCGCGAGATCGATACCTGATCTGCTGCCGTGGCGACTGCCCACGATAGCGACCTGGGGCATGGCAAGAATTTCTGTATTGCCTTTGATATAAAGGCACAGCGGGGGACGGTGGATTTGACGCAGCAGCACGGGGTACAGGGAATCGGCAATGGACAACAGGGTTATATTGTCATCCGCCAGCTTGGCGAGATACCCCCGCGCCCGCTCAAGATAATTCTGCGGTTGCCTTGAAAAGGCAAACAGAGGCTCGGCCAGGGCGGGCGGCACCCCGTGCGCGTCCAGGTGAAGATAATGGCTGAAGCTGCCGTATTCCGCAAAAATTTTGTATTGCAGCGCTGACTTGGCTCCCGGCAGCAAGGTCATTGCAACGGCGGCTTCCTGCTCCGTCATCGCTTTCCTCCTTGAAAATGATTCCTGTAAAACTATGGCATTGCCCCATAAAACAAACCCCGGATTTACCGGGGTTTGTCGTCACATCAGGGCGAACGCACTTCATCCTTCACGGCCAGTGGCCTGTCTGCGGTCAACACCAGACCAAAGCTCATTTTTTCAAAGGTGCGAAATACCATCAACAGGCCGGAGCGCTCTGATGGCAGAGCCACTTTTTCACCCGTCACTCTGTCAGTGATCAGCTCACCCACTTTATAAATGGCGAGCACATTGCCCACCGCCAAGCCTTCGCGCTCACCGCGGTTGAGCGCTACCACATTGAGGGTGCCCACCTGGGTAACACCGCCTTCGACGGCAATGATTTTACCGGTGATTTCGCTTTCCGGGGCTTCAGGGAAAAAGGTGGTGTCGAGGCGGCGTTCCTCGTGCGCCAGAAGGCGGTCACCTACGCGGATTTCCCGCTCACTGCGGGTGGCCAGAAAGGTGGCGACATCGTCATTGGTGGCCTTGAGTTGCGCAGAGCCTATGTCTTCGGCCTTGATACCCAGCACTTCCTTGGTTTCGTCATCGACGTAGGGCTCACCTTTGCGGTAGATACCATAGAAGTCCACCCCCGGCTCAAGCAGGCCGCGAACATAAAAATCATCGCCCTTGCCAGAAACCAGGCGGCGCTCATGCCCCGCCAACACATAGGGAGCCACTTCAAGTTCTCCGCTCTGAACCACCCGGGTTCGCGCCAGAAAATTGTTGACGATTTCAAGGGGAATGGCGGCTATAGCTTCTTCGTGGGGAGCCGCTTTTATCTGTGGCGTCAACCTGACCGTCCGGCCATCCGCCGAGGTGGCGCCAGAGGGCGAACTGTAACCATTGCGCTCCAGTACCAGGCGGGGAACACCATCGATATAAACCAAGGCGATAACGTCGCCGGGATAAATCAAATGGGGATTTTCAATTTGCGGATTGGCCGACCAGACTTCAGGCCATTTCCAGGGATCGCTGAGAAACATGGCAGAAATACCCCAGAGGGTGTCCCCTTCCTTAACCGTATACCGTTGCGGCACATCGTCTTTAAAAGGAGTTTCAGCGGCAATGGCAAGCGCCGTCCAAAGCCAGAGACCCAATACGATGGTGACTATTTTTTTCATGGTGACTCTTCCTGTCCGCTGTTCCCCAATAATGTATAATCGCTCGACTGAGGCTGTTATATAAAGAGAATCGCCCGCAACATTCGACGCGATAAATCCCTTTGCAAGCCAATGTTAACAGTGGTTTATCCCATTTTGCTAGAAATCCGTCACAAAGACTATGGCTATACTGACAATTCTTGAATTTCCCGACCCCAGGCTGCGCACAATTGCGAAAAAAGTGTCCCAGGTTGACGACCGCATTCGCAGGCTGGTGGACGATATGTTTGAAACCATGTACGCAGCCCCCGGCATCGGCCTGGCCGCCACCCAGGTGGACGTCCACGAGAGAGTCGTAGTGATGGATATTTCCGAAGATAACGACCGGCCATTGGTGTTTATCAACCCGGAAGTGGACATCCTCGGCCAGGAACAGCAAAACTATCAGGAAGGCTGCCTCTCTGTGCCAGGTTTCTATGAGCAGGTGTCCCGACCCAGCCAAATTCGTGTTCGCGCCCTCGACCGCGACGGCAAGCCTTTCGAGCTTGAACCGGACGGCCTGCTGGCTGTCTGCATTCAGCACGAGCTGGATCATTTGAACGGCAAGCTCTTCGTCGATTACCTGTCTGGCTTAAAGCGCCAGCGCATTAAAGCCAAGCTGGAAAAACTCCATCGCCAACAGGCCTGACTCATGCCCCACCAAACTACTGGCCACCAGGGTCTGCGGATCGCCTTTGCCGGAACCCCGGACTTTGCCGCCATTCATCTTCAGGCGCTCCTCGCCAGCGCCGACACAAGCGGCCACCAGATCGTCGCCGTTTATACCCAGCCGGATCGCCCCGCCGGTCGCGGCAAAAAACTTGCCGCCAGCCCGGTCAAAACCCTGGCGGAAAAATACCGGATTCCCGTGTTGCAGCCGCAAACCTTGCGCACCGAGGACGCGCAGCGGGAATTTGCCGCTCTCAATGTCGATCTTTTTATTGTCGTCGCCTACGGCCTGCTGATTCCTCAGCAGGTACTCGACACGCCGGTACACGGTTGTATCAATGTTCACGCCTCGCTGCTGCCCCGCTGGCGCGGCGCCGCCCCCATCCAGCGCGCCATTGAAGCGGGGGATCGGGAAACCGGCATTACCATCATGCAGATGGATATTGGCCTGGATACCGGTGACATGCTGAATAAAGTGCATTGCCCTATAGAACCTCGGGAAACCGGCGGCAGCCTTCACGACAAACTCGCCGCCCTGGGCGCCCCTGCACTGCTGAAAACCCTCGAGGATATTGCTTCGGGATGCCTGCAAGCGGAAAAGCAGGACGACAGCCAGAGTTGCTACGCCCATAAAATCAGCAAGCAGGAAGCGGCTATCGACTGGTCGTTAGCCGCCCAGGCCATTGAACGCAAGGTGCGCGCTTTCAACCCCTTTCCGGTGACCTTCACCCAACTCAGTGGCCAGCCGCTGCGCATCTGGAGCGCCAGGGCTGCCGAGCAGTCCAGGCCGGCGCCGCCGGGAACCCTTATGGGCTGTGACGACAACGGCGTCGAAGTCGCCTGCGGCGAAGGTTCGCTGATCATCACCCAGGCACAACTGGCGGGCAAAAAACCCATGGCTATCGGCGATATCATTCGCGGCAACCCGAGATTATTCAGCGCAGGACTACAGCTGGGCGGCTCTCGCGAATGAACGTCCGCGTCGCCTGCGCCCAGGTACTTGCCAGTGTCATGCGCGGCGAAAGTTCTTTCAATAGTTTGCTGCCCAACTACCTGGAAAAAGTGTCCCCCCAGGACGCCGGTCTTCTCCAGGAGCTTTGCTATGGCACTATGCGCTACTATTCAACCCTTGAAGTGATCCTCGAACAACTTCTCGAAAAACCCCTAAAAACCAAGGATGCGGATATCAGCGCGCTGCTGTTGTCAGGGCTTTATCAGATTCGGGAAATGCGCATCCCCAGCCACGCCGCTGTCAATGAAACCGTTAACGCCACAAAAAATCTGAAAAAGCCCTGGGCAAAAGGCCTGATCAACGGCGTGTTGCGCACCTACCTCCGCGAAGCCGAGGCCGTGGACAGCTGCTGCAGTAGCGATATTCGCTACCAGACCGCTCATCCCCGCTGGCTGGTGGAAGCCCTCTACAAAGCCTGGCCCCATCAGGCGGCAGCGATTATCGCCGCCAACAATCAGCGCCCACCCATGACCCTGCGGGTGAACGAACGCCGCATTTCCCGCAGTGACTATCTGGCGCTGCTTCAGGAACAACAGATTGACGGGCGCCCGGCACCCCTCGCCAGTCACGGCATTTATTTGCAAAAACCCTGCGATGTCACCAGCCTGCCAGGGTTCGCCGCCGGCCTGGTCAGCGTTCAGGACGAGGCGGCACAACTGTGCGCCGACTTTCTCGATCTTGCCAGTGGCCAGCTGGTGCTTGATGCCTGCTGCGCACCCGGCGGCAAAAGTTGCCATATCCTTGAACACCAGGCGGAACTGGCCGAGCTGGTGGCGCTCGATGTGGATTCGAAGCGCCTACTGAGGGTACAGGAAAATTTCGACCGCCTCGGCGTCAGCGCCACTCTCAAAACAGCGGATGCCGCCGCTATTGGCAGCTGGTGGAATGGCAAGCCCTTTGATCGTATATTGCTGGATGCGCCCTGTTCCGCCAGCGGTGTTATTCGCCGCCACCCGGACATCAAACTACTGCGCAAACCCGGAGATATTGTTAAGCTGGCGCACTTGCAACAGCAACTGCTGTCCGCATTGTGGATGACACTGAAACCCGGCGGCAAACTGCTCTACGCCACCTGCTCGGTGTTTCCTGCGGAGAACGACGAGATCTTGGCGGCTTTCAGCAATCAGCAGCAGGATTGTCGGCTGCTGCCCCTGACCACAACCGGGGGTGTTAAGACCCCCTGGGGCACCCAGTTTTTCCCTCAAATTGACGGGCACGATGGTTTTTACTATGGGCTACTTGAAAAAATGCCGGGGTAGAAAGTCATGAAAATTGTCATAGTGGGCGCGGGTCAGGTTGGCGGCACCCTGGCGGAACATCTCGCCAGCGAAGCCAATGACATCACCGTGATCGACACCGACGGCGAACGTCTGGGAGCACTTCAGGATCGCCTCGATATTCGCACCATTCAAGGCATGGGCTGTCACCCGGATGTGTTGCTGCGGGCAGGGGCGGAAGATGCCGACATGCTGGTGGCTGTCACCAGCAGCGACGAAATCAATATGCTCGCCTGTCAGATTGCCTACTCTCTCTATAAAACCCCCACCAAAATTGCCCGTATTCGCGCCAACAGCTACGCCCAGCCCCGCTGGCGGGACAAACTTTTTACCTCGGAGCACATTCCTGTTGACGTGGTGATCACCCCTGAGCAGGTGGTCACCGAATACATACATCGCCTTGTTGAACAACCCGGCTGCCTTCAGGTTCTCGATTTTGCCAACGGCATTATGCAACTGGTGGCGGTGCGGGCAGTGCAGGGTGGACCCCTAGTGGGCAACAAACTGCGCTCCCTGCGGGAACATATGCCCAATGTGGATTGCCGCGTCGCCGCTATTTACCGCAAAAACAGTTCTATTTTCCCGGAAGGAGATACGGTGATTGAAGACGGCGACGAAGTGTTCTTTATCGCCGCCAAGAAAAATATTCGCAAGGTCATGGGCGAGTTGCGCCAGCTGGAGAATCCCTACCGCCGCCTGATTATTGCCGGTGGCGGCAATATCGGTTTTCGTCTCGCCCTGGCACTGGAAAAACATTACAACGTCAAGATTATCGAGTTTTCCAAATCCCGCTGTGAATACCTGGCGGATCACCTGTCAAACACCGTTGTTTTGAATGGCTCCGCCACCGACCAGGAACTGCTGCTGGAAGAAAATATTGACCAGACCGACCTCTTCCTCGCGGTAACCAACGACGATGAAGTCAATATCATGGCGTCGCTGCTGGCGAAACGGCTCGGCTGCCGCAAGGTGATGACCCTGATTCAGAATCAGGTTTACGCCAATTTGATGCAGGGCGGCGTTATCGATATTGCCATTTCCCCGCAACAGGCCACCACCAGCCTGCTGCTAACCCATGTGCGCAAAAGTGGCGCTGTCAATGTTCACTCCCTGCGCCGGGGCGCTGCCGAAGCCATGGAAATCATTGTTCACGGCGACGCCAAAAGCTCAAAAGTGGTGGGGCGCGCCATCGGCGACATCAAATCGCCGCCGGGAGCCACCCTGGCGGCGCTGGAGCGGGATGGCAAAGTGGTTATTGCCCACCACAACACTGTGATTCAAAGCGGCGACCATGTCATTGTCTTTGTGGTGGAAAAAAAGCGGGTCAAGGATATCGAACGCCTTTTTCAGGTGGGCGTGACTTTTTTCTGAGCCGACAGATACTGGAGCAGTTATCACATGCATGCCTCGATGGTATCGAAAATACTCGGCCTGTTTCTCATGGTTTTCAGCATTACGCTGCTGACGCCCATTGTGGTGGCTGTTATTTATGAAGAACACACATCTCAAGCATTTTTTCTCGCCTTTGCCCTAACCTTTTCCCTGGGTATGTTGATGTGGCTGCCCTTTAGCCGTCTTCCCAACGAACTGCGCAACCGGGACGGTTTTATTATTACCACCCTTTTCTGGGTGGTATTGGGTGTGACAGGAACCCTTCCCCTGATGCTGGTTGACGAACTGCACCTTTCATTTTCCGACGCCCTGTTCGAGTCCGTATCCGCCATCACCACCACCGGCGCTACGGTGCTGGTGGGTCTGGACACTATGCCGAAGTCCATTATTTACTACCGCCAGCAACTCCATTTTCTCGGCGGCATCGGTATTGTCGTTATTGCCGTGGCCATTATGCCGCTGCTCGGCATTGGCGGCATGCAGCTGTACCGGGCGGAAAACGTCGGCCCCTCAAAAGAAAGCAAGATGACGCCGCGCATTGCCGAAACCGCCAAAGCGCTGTTTATCATCTATCTATTCTTGAATGTCCTTTGCACCCTGGCCTACTGGCTCGCGGGAATGACGTTTTTTGATGCCCTTACCCACAGTTTTTCCACGGTGGCCACCGGGGGGTTCGCCAATTACGACGCCAGTATCGGCTATTTCAACAGCGACCTTATCAACGCTGTTTGTATCTTTTTTATGATTGTTGCCTCACTCAGCTTCGGTCTCCACTATTACGCCTGGATCCGTGGCACTGCATTTCACTACTGGCGCAACCCGGAGGCCAAGGCTTTTTTAGTGGTTGTGCTGGTAACCTCACTGATCGTCAGTGGTTATCTGTTTTTTTCCGAGCACCACGAAGCCCGACAGAGCCTGGTGCACGGCACCTTCCAGCTGGTTTCCATTATGACCACGACAGGCTTTGCCACAGACAATTTTGCCGCCTGGCCGAGCTTTCTGCCCTTTTTTATGTTGGTGATGTCCTTTGTCGGCGGCTGCGTCGGCTCCACCACCGGTGGCGTCAAAATGGGGCGCATGATCATTATGGGCAAACAGGTGACACGGGAAATTTCCCGCCTTGTCCACCCCAGCGGTGTCTTTACCATGAAGATGGGCAACTGGGCCATTCCCACCAGGGTGACCGATGCGGTCTGGGCTTTTTTTGGTATTTATCTCGCTGTCTACTACGCCATTGTGTTGCTGTTGCTGGCGGCTGGCGCCGACTACGTCACTGCCTGGTCTGCCACTGCGGCAACCCTCAACAATATGGGACCAGGACTCGGTGAAGTTGCCAGCAATTTCAGCTCCATGAACAGCTTCTCCAAATCGGTTTTATCCGCTGCCATGATTCTCGGTCGACTGGAAATTTTTACCGTGCTGGTACTCTTTACACCCATGTTCTGGCGGCGCTAGGCCGACACCCGAGTGGAAAGCCGCAGCAGTTTCTGGGCGTTTGCCTGCCAGCTCTACCGCCACCAGCAGGTCGAGGAAAGTTGTCTGTGGCTGCAGGATCAGGCCGGCGTCGACGCGGTGTTACTGCTGTGCTGCTGCTGGGCGGGCAGGGAGCACGGCGCCCTTGATGACAGGGTTATGGCGGCACTCCTGGATGACGGCAAAACATGGTCCAATGCCCTGATCAAGCCCCTGAGAAATGCGCGGCGCTGGCTCTGCGAACAACCAAAAATTGATCCCAACCTTTATGAGCAACTCAAAAATACCGAACTCGCCGCGGAACGGCAGTTGATGCAGCGGCTCGAACAGCGGCTGCAAGACTGCGCTGGCCAAAAAGCCAACGACCTGCAACTGGTGCGCCATTACAGCGAAAAAAATACCCGCCGCTATTTCAGCCTGGCGGGTATCGACCTCAATCCAGATGGCGAACTGGCATTGGCGAGAATGTTTAACTACCTGTAAGAACCTGGGGGGTTATTTGCTGCGCGCCCCGTAGAAGGCCTCCTCGGAAATGCGATGGTATTTCATCACCCCCTCCTGAAAGGCTTTTTGCGACGCCAGCACTTTGGCGACGGATGGGTCGGCAGCGGCCATTTCGGCAAGTATTTCGTCAGTGACCCGGTGCAGCTCCCTGATAATGTCGTCGGGAATGGGGCGAAGCTCAACTCCGTGCTTGTCCACCAGCTCCATCAGGGCACCGTTGTTGCGCGCGGTGTACTCGTCGAGCATATCCTGATTGACCGCTCTGGCGGCAACCTCGACGATGGCCTGAAGATCCTCGGGAAGGGATTCATAGGCGGTTTTGTTGACGATCAGTTCCAGGGTCGATCCGGGTTCATGCCAACCGGGATAATAGTAATATTTGGCAACCTGATGGAAACCAAACGCCAGGTCGTTATAGGGGCCGACCCACTCGGTGGCGTCGATGACATTGGTTTGCAAGGAGGTGTAAAGCTCGCCCCCGGACATGGTAATGGATTGGCCGCCAACACGGCTGATGACGTCGCCGCCAATACCGGGAATGCGCATTTTCAGGCCTTTAAGGTCTGCGACCGTATTGAGCTCCCTGTTAAACCAACCGGCCATCTGCACGCCGGAATTGCCCGCCGCAAAAGGGATGAGGTTAAACGGTGCGTACAGCTCCCGCCACAGTTCAAGACCACCGCCATAGTGAAGCCAGGCATTCATTTCCTGGGCATTGAGGCCAAAGGGAATTGAACTGAAAAAAGGCGCAGCGGGAATTTTGCCTTTCCAGTAATAGGCGCCCGCATGCCCCATTTCCGCTGTACCCTGGGAGACGGCATCAAACACCTCCAGGGCGGGCACCAATTCACCCGCGCCGTACACCTTGATTGTGAGGCGGCCAGCACTCATTTTGTCGACCATTTTCGCCAGGTTCTCGGGACCGGAGCCCAAACCGGGATAATTTTTCGGCCAGGAAGTGACCAGTTTCCACTTGTAGGTTTTTGCGGCGACGGCGCCATCTTCCATCTGACCTTTGTCGTCACCGCCGCAAGCGGCGAGCAACAAAGCACTGACAACCACTATTAACCATTTACTCACCACAAATACTCCTTCACTCAAAATATTTACAACGGTTGCAGCTTGGCATACTGCAACACCAGCCACTTGGCGCCAACATCATCGAAATTCACCTGCACCCGCCCGTGGGCACCACTGCCTTCAAAATTGAGCACGACGCCCTCGCCAAAAATACTGTGCATGACCCGCTGGCCAAGGTGAAAGCCGCTGTCTTCATTGGGGGCAATAAAGCTGGCCGCTTTGGCATTGGCGGCGCCAAAGGGGCGGGAAATACTGGCGCCCAGGCGCACTTCTTCAATCAGCTGTTTGGGAATATCGCGCACAAAGCGGGATAGCGCATTAAATGACTCCGAGCCATAGAGATGGCGGGTTTCCGCATAGGTCAGGTACAGCTTTTCCATGGCTCTGGTAATGCCCACATAGCAGAGGCGGCGCTCCTCTTCCAAACGACCGGGCTCTTCCACCGACATTTTGTGGGGAAAGAGGTTCTCTTCCATACCGGCAAGAAAGACCAGGGGAAATTCCAACCCTTTGGCCGAATGCAGGGTCATCAGCTGCACGGCGTCTTCATCCTTGTCGGCCTGCTGTTCGCCCGCATCCAGCGCCGCCTCGGCAAGAAACTGGGGCAGGGGCGGCGCATCGGCGTCTTCGGGGTCAAAGCCCTGGGTTGCGGTGACCAGTTCCCGCAGGTTTTCCACCCGGGCTTCGCCGCGCTCGCCTTTTTCCTTGCCGTGGAAATCCAGCAGACCGCTCATCTGAATGACATGGTCAACCTGTTCGTGAATGGGAAGTTGGCGGCTGTCCTCGTCGAGACGGTCGATCAAATTGATAAAGCTCTGCAATGCATTTGCCGCCCTGCCGGGAAGACCGGGGATGACATCGGCGGTTGCCTGCCACAGGGCTATACCCTTTTCGCGGGCGCGCTGGCGCACCGCATCCAGGGTTTTATCGCCAATACCCCTGGTGGGTGTATTCACCACGCGCTCAAAGGCGGCGTCGTCAAAGCGGTTGACGATCAGGCGCAGGTAGGCGAGGGCATTGCGAATTTCGAGGCGGTCGTAGAATTTCTGGCCACCGTAAATACGGTAGGGAATCTGTTCCCGCAACAGCGCCTCTTCCAGCACCCGCGACTGGGCATTGGAGCGATAGAGAATGGCGGCATGGCTGCGCAAATTGCCTTTGCCAACCCAGGACTGAATACGTTCGGCAATAAAGCGCGCCTCGTCGTGTTCATTGAAACCGGCATAGAGGGAAATCGCTTCGCCATCCTCTTCTTCCGTCCACAGGTTTTTGCCAAGGCGATCGCTGTTGCGGGCGATCACCGCATTGGCCGCGTTGAGGATAGTGCCGGTGGAGCGGTAATTCTGTTCGAGGCGAACAATTTTTGTGAGCGGAAAATGGCTGGAAAAATTCTGAATATTCTCGATGCGCGCCCCCCGCCAGCCGTAGATGGACTGATCATCGTCGCCCACCGCAGTGACCATGCCGGCAGTGCCCGCCAGCATGCGCAGCCAGGCGTACTGAATGGCGTTGGTATCCTGAAATTCGTCCACGAGAATATGGCCAAAACGCTGCTGGTAGTGGGCGAGCAGCTGGGGGCTGTTGAGCCAGAGTTCGTGGGCGCGCAGCAACAACTCGGCAAAATCCACCATGCCACCGCGCTGGCAGGCCTCTTCGTAGGCGACATAAATGCGCAGCATGGTGGTATTGAAAGGGTCGCGGGCAGGTTCTATATGCCGCGCCCGCAGCCCCTCATCCTTCTGGGCGTTGATAAACCACTGCGCCTGCTTGGGGGGATAGCGACCGTCGTCAATATCGAGACTGGCGCAAATCCGTTTCACCAGGCGCAGCTGATCATCGGAATCGAGGATCTGGAAATTTTCCGGCAACCCGGCCTCGTGCCAGTGCGCCTTGAGGAGGCGGTGGGCAAGGCCGTGAAAGGTGCCCACCCACATGCCCCTGGGGGAAATGCCGAGCATGTCCTGGATTCTGGCGCGCATTTCATGGGCGGCCTTATTGGTAAAGGTGACCGCGAGAATGCTGTGGGGGGAAACCTGCTCCACCTGCACCAGCCAGGCGATGCGGTGCACCAGAACACGGGTTTTGCCACTGCCTGCGCCAGCCAGCACCAGCAAATGATTGCCGGTGTGGCTTACGGCTTCCCGCTGGGCGCTGTTGAGAGGGTCGATTATTGCTGTCACATCCATGGCCAGGGATTCTACCAGATCAATGGCAACGGCAGGCAGCGGAAGCCACCTATTGAAAACAATAGTGCTGATGATTGCCAATTAGAGGAGTGCAACAGCTCGCTATTTTTGTTGAATTGTTCATACTTGTTGGGTTTTTGGCACAGAAGGAAACACCATGGACTCCCGTGACGTTGTAGAAATCCTCCGCGCAAGACCGGCTTCCGACGGCGACGGCGTGCGCCTGCTGCGGGTTTTTGGCGGCAACGGCCCAGAGCGTTTCGACCCGTTTTTACTGCTCGACGAGTTCGGCTCCGATCAACCCCTGGATTACCAGGGCGGCTTTCCCCCCCACCCACACCGCGGTTTTGAGACGGTCACCTATATGCTCCACGGCAAAATGGAGCATCGGGATCACCTCGGCAATGTGGGTCTGCTCAGCGACGGGGGGGTGCAGTGGATGACGGCGGGGCGGGGTATTGTTCACTCCGAAATGCCAAAACAAACCCAGGGTTTAATGCAGGGCTTCCAGCTGTGGGTCAACCTGCCCGCCAGCAAAAAAATGAAGCCTGCATCCTACAGTGACATTGCCGCTGCCGAACTGCCGCTTTATCCGCTGGCCAACGCCAGCATCAAACTGATCGCCGGTGAAATAAGCGTCGCGGGCAAGCTATTGAAAGGCTATTTCAATATCGCCGACACCAGGGTGATCTATGGAGATATTCGCCTTGAACCCGAATCCAGCCTGACGGTGAACCTGGACAGCGATCTCAACGCCCTCGTCTATGCCTTTGTCGGCAATCCCTGTGTGGGCACCAGCGCCTTCAGAATGGAAACCAAATCCTTGGCAAGACTGGGCAGCGGCGACAGCATCACCTTCAGCAATCCCGGCTCGCAACCGGCATCCCTGTTGCTGCTGGCGGGACAACCGTTAAAAGAACCTGTGGTTCAATACGGCCCTTTTGTGATGAACACCAGAGATGAAATTGACCTGGCCATACAACAATACCAGGCTGGCACCCTCACAGGAGCGGGCTGAACGCCTCGGTAGGGGACGCAAGGATCATTGCCCTGAATCCGCCAGCCCCTGCAACTCGGCAAACCGGCGCGGCCAGGGTTTGAGTTGGCGCAATGTCACCGGCATGGCCAGGATGTGGTCAACGGCGGCGGCGCGATCGGCAAAAGCACCCATCAGCACATAGTGAAATTGCTTGCCCTGGCGAACGATAACCGCAGTTTCCACCTGGCCTTCAAGGTTGTGCCTGGCGATAAAGGAGGCTATGCCCTGATCGTTTTCGGTCACTGCCAACTGAATACTGAAATGCTGGGGGTTCTGCTCATTCAGCCAGGATGACGGCCCTTCTCGCCCCGGACTCTTCCGGGGAGGTGCAGTCAGCTGTGCCGATGGTTTAAGCGGTTCTGGCGCCTGTTGAGCGGCAATCGTCGGCGTCGAGTCTGTACCCAGACTCTGTGGCTGATGTTGCCCCCGCGGTGACAGGGGTTCTGCTTTAAGGCGGGGAATTTTGTTGCTGGCGATTAATTGCCGGGCTCTTTCATGGCCGTTTTGCTCCGCAAGATTGAAATAGGCCACCGCTTTGTCGTTGTTTCTGGCAACCCCCAGCCCCGAATAATACTGAATCGCCAGATTGAACTGGGCATTGGCAACCCCGGCATCCGCCGCCTTTTGCCACCAGTGGCTCGCCAGCTGTTCATTTTTGCCGACGCCGCGGCCATGTTTGTAGGCATTGCCAAGATTAAAGCTGGCAATACTGTGGCCGAGAAGAGCTGCCTTTTCATACCAGGCGAAAGCAGCGGTATCGTCCTTGACGACACCCAGCCCCTGATCGTAGAGAACACCGAGATGGAAATAGACCCTGGCATCACCAGGATGCTGATCTTCAGCGGCCTGCCGCCACAGGTTCCAGGCGAGGGGATAATTGTGCTGGTCGTAGGCCGCCTTGCCGTCGTCAAAACCCGGGTTTTCCGCCAGACAACAGAGGCTGGTGACCAGGGCCAAAAAAGCAACTATCGCGCTGCGCTTGCACTGCATTTGTAGAGGGTTCCAGAGGTGGGGCAGTCCATAACCAGGACATTACATCGGCGCCCCTGTAACCCTGAGGTCAGCAATGCTGTTAGCCGCCATTATTTTCAATGTTGACAACCTGCAACCGCCTGACTTTGCCATTTGGCAGTTTCCAGTCGATCACCCCACCTTTAGATAGGCCGATAAGGGCGCTGCCCACCGGGGAGAGCACGGAAATTTTCATGGCAGCGACATCGGCTTCATGGGGAAACACCAGGGTGACACGGGTTTCATCGCCATTGTCCAGGTCTGCAAAGGTCAGGGTGGAACCCATGGCGACAACGGTATCGGGAAAGCGCGCGTCGCTGACAACTTTTGCTCGCGCGAGTTCAGCGTCGAGAGCTTCGCTGTTGGCATCATCTATTTTTTCAATCAGGGTCATCAGCCTGTTGTAATCGCTCTCTTTCAAGGTAATAGCGCTGGGTCTGGTTTTTTTGGTCATGGCATCATTTCTTTGGTTTCTATCACGGAATAAACCGCCATAACCAGCACATCAGTGGACGTACAAAAGGTGGCGGAAGCAGGTTTTTGTTCGGCAGATTTCGGGCGATTAAAGCGGAACCGCTCTAATCGCCTTAGAAAAGGAAGACAGCGCCAGTGCCCGAGCCCAGGGCGCGACGATTAATCTGTGTTATGAAGATAGCCGAAAAAATCATGGCCAACCATAGCACTTTGCTCGGCATTGGAGAAGCCCCCAGGAGCTCGACAGCCCACTGGTCAGGGCACAGGAAGGCTGATCTGCACTTCCAGCCCGCCGAGTGGCGATGCCCCCAATGACAGGGCGCCCTGATAGGCGTCGACAATGTCGGCGACGATAGCCAGCCCCAAGCCCTGACCGGCAGCTGCTTCATCGAGCCGCTGACCCCGCGCCAGCACCAGGCGGCGCTTATCGTCGTCGACAATGCCGGTGCCGTCGTCTCCCAGGGTAATCAGGCAGCGATTGTTGTTGCTGGCAATGGTCAGACTCATGCGGCTTTTCGCCCACTTAAAGCCGTTATCCATGATATTGCCGAGCAATTCAAGCATGTCCGCCCGCTCTAATTGCAGGGGTTCCAGGGGCAGATCGCAATCAACGGCCAACTGTCGATTGTGGGCTCGCTCCAAGGCTGTAATTAATAGGGGAACGTCCCTTTGCGGCTGAAAAGGCTCGGCAACCAAACCGGAACCGCCTGTGGTGTGCGCCTGACCCAATTCCCGATGAATGCGTCTGCCAATCTGATCAATCTGTTCGCGAAGGGCAGAATACAGCTCTTGTTGTTGACGAATTTCGTTGCGCTCCACCAGGGTGGAAAGCACCGCCAACGGGGTTTTCAGGGCATGACCAAGGTTGCCGAGGGCATTGCGGGAGCGCAGCAGCGCGCGGCGGGATTCCGCCAGCAGCACGTTGACCTGACGAATAAAAGGCAACAGCTCTGCCGGACCGGTTTCATCCACAGCCTGACGCTCTCCGGACTGAATGGCCGCCACTTGGCGGCGCGCCGTTTCAACGGGTTTCAGCGCCCGACCAAACCAGTGGTTTAATACTGCCACCGTGGCGATCAGGGCAATCCCCCAGAGAATCGCCAGCAGCGCCAGGGCGCGGTGAATTTCTGTGCTCAAACCACGGTAATCCGCCGCCGCGGTAATCACAAAGTCATTGCCGAAGCGGCGATGCTGCCTGGTGACGCCGGCAAGGTGCTGCTTCACCGGGCCGTCGAGTTTGAACAGGTGACCCCTGGCGGCGGCGTCGGGAATGGTCAGATCCAGATCCCAGAGGGAGCGCGAGCGCCAGCGCTGCCCAGCGAATTCGATAACAAAATAGTGCCCGGAGAAGGGGCGCTTATAGCTGGCATCCAGGCGTTCGGTGTCGAGAAAAATATCGTCGCCGTTTCTGCGAATAGCCGTGAGAAGCCGGTCGACACTGTTGTGCAACTCATCAGCGACGACTCTGTTCTGAAACTGGGCAAACAGCAGCCAGGCGCCGGTGGAGACGATGACGGCCAGCACCACGATCACGATCGCAATGGCCACCGCCAGGTTGCGGCGCAGGGATTGGGGGCGCGAAGGGTTTTTCAAGGCTGAAGACCACGGAAAATATAGCCCTGGCCACGCCGCGTGATGATGGTGTCACGACCCAGTTTGTCCCTGATGTGACTGATATGCACCTCGATCACATTGGCGGAGCGATCCGCATCCTGGCTGTAGAGGTGTTCGGCAATTTGATATTTTGACAACAGGCGCCCGGGGTTGAGCATCAGGTAGCGCAGCAGGCTGAACTCGCTCCCGGTGAGGCTGATTTCGCTATCCCCCAGACGCACAGACTGGCGGGACTCATCCAGCAATAAACCTCCAGCCTTCAGGGTCGACCCTGGGTCAGCACCATAACTGCGACGAATCAGCGCCCGCAGCCGCAACACCAGCTCATCGGGATGAAAGGGTTTGCCGAGATAGTCGTCAGCCCCAGCTTCAAGACCGGCGATGCGATCACTCCAGGCATTTCTCGCCGTCAACACCATCACAGGCAGTTTGACACCGGCCTGGCGCCACTCCGTCAACACTTCCAGCCCGCTCTTCCCCGGCAAACCCAGGTCGAGGACAACAGCGTCATAATTTTCGGCAACCAGCGCATTGGCGGCGTCGCGGCCATCCACCAACCAGTCACAGGCATAGCCTTCCAGACGCAGGCGGGCGTTGATTTCATCAGCGAGGCCAACATTGTCTTCCACCACCAGTAGCCGCATCAGTCCTCGATTTCGTCCTCAAGAATTCGGCCACTGCGGGCGTCAATCTCCAGCTCCCGCACCTGATTGGCAGTGGTTAATATTTCAAGTTCATAGACATAGGTCTCACCCTCGGCTTCCAGTTCCACTTCCAGAATCCGGGCTTCGGGGTAACGGTCAAAAAGTGCAGTGACGATGGCCTCAAAGGGCATCAGCTCGCCACTGCGACGCAACGCCAGCGCCTCGTTGTGACTCAAGTCACCGGCGCTGGCGCCTGCACAGAGTAGCCCCAGCAGCAGCGCCGGGGTTTTGGCTTTAACCATCGTTATCTTGGCGATTTTTTACCACTTCACCGCTCTTGGCATCCATATGGACATCCCATTCGCTGTTGTTGGTATCGCGCAATTCCAGTTTGTAGATGTACTTGCCGTAGTGATTCTCCAGCTCCGTCTCAACAATGTCTGCACCTGGGTGCAAATCCTGGGCAATTTTGTTGAGCTCACGAAAGTGCTTGATGGCTCCCTGTTCCACAAGTTCGACGGCTTTGTCGGGACCGACATCGTCCGCCAGAGCAGGAATGGCGGCACAGATGGCAACGGCAAAAAGACTGATAGTAATGGCTTTCATCGAGTATTCCTCATGTTGTTTACTGAGCCAACAGCATAGCAATGCTAACTGAATTCAAGCTGAATGGGCGATATTAATCCGGCAAGCTTTTTAGGGGCTTAATTGGGGCACATACCCACTTTTACTCCTGCAACGTCGACATTTCCGCCGTCCATTGCTGGCAAGTATCCACACTGTGAACTGATACCTGTTTTCAACTGGCCATTTGGCTTTGATTGGTTATACTCTTTAGTTAGGTTCAATCATTAAGGATGTCTACCATGCGTAATCGAATCTTTGTTCCCAAACCCTTCATTGCTTTTATGGTTTTTGTTTTTTCCATAGCCATGGTGCAAATTCCCGCCCAGGCGGCGCTGATGACGACGGAACAACTGGCTGCCAGCGCCCAGCATCATCTTGACCGGGAGCAGCTCAGCGCCCAGTTGCTCAGGGAAGATGTGAAAAACCAACTGCTGGTACTGGGTGTTGATCCGGCATCCGTTCAGGAACGCATTAACAACCTGACCCAGGCTGAAATACAGCAGATTCAGGGACAGCTGAACAGCCTGCCCGCTGGCGGTGACGGCCTCGGCACTGTGGCCATGGTGCTGCTGATTTTAATTCTCCTCGAAGTTACCGGAATTATTGATATCTTCCCCCGCATCTGACCCCTGGGCAGCCCGCCGTTTACCTAAGGCGGGCTGTTCTCTGTGAATAACCGCGCCCGTTTTCTCGTTGCTTTTGTCGCCGCGCTGCTCCTGTCTGGATGCACCAGCGCGCCGCAAACCCGGCAACTAACAGCCTCACCGCCAGCCTCCATACACTCCTATCGCCTTATCAGTGGTGTGCCTTTTTATGCCCAGGAGCAATACCAGTGCGGCCCTGCCGCCCTGGCGATGCTTCTCAACCATGCCGACGTCGCCGTTACCCCTCAGGAGCTAATTGACAAGGTGTATGTGCCCGAACGCCAGGGCGCCTTTCAGGTTGAGATGGTTGCCGCCAATCGCTCCTATCGCCGGCTCGCCTTGCCCATAGAGCCCAGCCTGTCTTCACTGCTAAACTGGGTCGACAGGGGTCAGCCAGTTCTGGTATTGCAGAATCTCGGCCTCAGTTGGTACCCAAAGTGGCACTACGCCGTCGTTGTCGGCTACGACCTTAAAAAGAAGAAGATCATTCTTAATTCCGGCTTGACCCAGTATTACACCATTTCAATGGCGCTGTTTGAGCGCACCTGGGCGCGCAGCCATTACTGGGGCATGGTCGCGCTGCAACCGGGATCACTGCCCCTGGCGGAAAATGAAACCACCTATTTTCTGGCTGTGGCCGATGCGACAACGTTTATTGCCGCCGCCGAAGCCCAAAACGCCTGGCTCGCCGGCCTGCAGCAGTGGCCGACATCCAAAAATTTGTTGATGGCTTACGGCAATTATCTGTACGGCCAAAACCAATTCGGCGCTGCGGCGGACATTTTCAAAAAAGTGGTTGCGCTTTACCCGGATTACGCCCCTGGCTACAACAACCTCGCCGCCACCCACATTAGCACCGGGGAGTTTGCCAAAGCCATTCCCCTGGCGACCAAGGCCATCGCACTTGATCCGGCGAACAGGGCAACCTATTCACAAACGCTCCATGAAGCCAGGCAAAAGCGGCAAAACTTTTAACCAGCAAGCCCTTGCTTTTTTTACTCAGCTCTCTAATCTTCCGACTCCCTGCTAACCGGCGCAACCACATGGAATACGAATTTACATGGCTGAGCCTGAGCCTCCTGGTCATCGCCGGGGTGCTCTCTGGGTTTATCAACACTCTCGCCGGTGGCGGTTCCCTGCTGACGTTACCGGCACTGCTGTTGCTGGGAATGCCCGCCGATATTGCCAATGCTACCAACCGGGTGGGTGTGTTGCTGCAATCCCTTGAAGGAGTGCGCGGCTTCAACCGCTATGGCATGCTCGCCAAAAATGCCCTGGTGCCCATTTTGGCACCTACGGTAGCTGGCTCTCTGGTGGGCGCATTGATAGCGTCCTATTTGCCACCAGCACTTCTCGAACCCGTCCTGCTGGTCACCCTTGTCGCCATGGCAGTTGTTCTGGTAGTACATCCGACTACAGTGTCGCCACCGCCAGGCACTGTGCCTCTGTCAGTAAGCGAGTCGCCAGCGGGTTTTATAGGCTTGTTTGTGGCGGGATTGTACGGCGGCTTTGTTCAGGCGGGAGTGGGCTTTGTATTGATTTTTGCCCTGGCGGGAATTTTGCGCTACGACCTGGTGCGCGCCAATGCCCTGAAAATGGCCGCCACCGGCATTTTCAGCGCCGTCGCCCTGGCGGTGTTTGTGGTTCGCGACCAGGTTCTGTGGATTCCCGGACTGATTCTTGCCGCCGCCACCGTTGTCGGGGTGAGGCTGTCGGTGGGTTTCGCCATCTCCGTCAACCAACAAATACTGCGCTGGTTTTTGCTGGTTATCGTCATTGCCTCCTGCTTGGCGGCCTGGCTTGGCGGTGCCCAGTAAAGGAAAGCGCCTGAACATACTTTAAAAACTTGCCATCACCCGCTATTCCCCGGCTTTTGCCCCGGCGTATACTTAACAGGGAATATCGACAGCGGTTCGGAACAGGGGTTGTTTCTTGAGCACCACAGGCATTTTGACATTTATCGGCGGCATCGGCCTTTTTTTACTGGGCATGCGCCTGATGACGGATGGCCTCAAGGTGGCCGCGGGCGATACCCTCAGAGCCATTCTAACCACGGCAACCCGCAGCCCTGGCCGCGGCCTGGCATCCGGAGTTCTTATCACCGCCATGGTGCAATCATCCGGCGCGGTTATTTTTGCCACCATTGGTTTTGTCAATGCCGGTCTACTGACCCTTTCCCAGTCCATAGGCATCATTCTCGGCAGCAATCTCGGCACCACATTGACATCCTGGATCGTCGCTCTTCTCGGCTTTAATGTGGATTTGCAAACAATGGCCATGCCCGCCGTTGGCCTCGGCATGGCGCTTTGGATTGCCTTCGGCTCCTTGCAGCGCGGGGCTCTGGGTCAGGCTCTGGTGGGCTTCGGCATTTTTTTCCTCGGCATTGATGTTCTCAGGGACAGTTTTACCAATATCGGCGATGTCATCGAACTTGAGGGCTGGGCTGATCGCGGCGGCTTTAGCTTGCTGATATTTACCCTTATCGGCCTGTTTATGACCATTTTGATGCAATCTTCCAGTGCCGCCCTGGCGGTTACACTGACGGCTGCCGCAGGGGGATTGATTCCCTTTAACGCCGCCGCTGCCATGATCATTGGCGCCAATGTCGGCACCACATCCACCGCTGCTCTCGCCGTGATAGGGGCAACGGCACCGGCAAAACGCGCCGCCAGTGCCCATGTTATTTTTAACATCATAACCGCCATTGTTGCCTTCACCCTGTTGGCGCCGCTGCTATGGCTGGTGTCGGGCATCGCCGCTTTATTTGGCTTTGCCAGCCAGATCGCGGTTTTGCTCGCCATTTTCCACACCATGACCAAACTTCTCGGCATTGCCATTACCTGGCCGCTACTGAACGGAATGGTGGCATTTCTCGAGCGCCGCTTTCGCTCCATCGAGGAAGACCAAAGTCGGCCAAAATACCTGGATTCAAACATTCTTGCCGCCCCGGCGCTGGCTCTGGACGCCCTGATTCTGGAATTAAAACGCATGAGCCAAATCGCCCGCCATCTTGCCCAGGAAGCCATCAGCGCCGAAAATGGCAGCAGCGAGCACATGAACACCGGGCGCAATACCCTCGATAAACTCAATGGCGATATCAGCGAATTTGTCAGTGGCATGGCGCGCTACGCCGCGGAGTCCCGGGTTGCCAACCTCCTGCCCGACGCCCTGCGCGTCAGCCACTACCTGGTGGAGGTGAGTGAAAGCGCGCTGGTGTTTTCCCGCCTTCATGCCCAGGCAATTGTTGATGATCCGGGATTGTTAACCGCGCGCAACGAGCTGTGGCGCAGTGCCGTCAGCCTGCTTTCGCGAACGGATATGGAAACCACCGCCACAACCGCCGCCGAACTCCAGCACCTGCGCGACGGTTTTGAACACGATTACCAATCACTGAAAAGCCAGTTACTGCGCGCGGGCACCACCGGCGCACTCACTCCCAGGCGCATGGCGCTGCTGTTGGAACAGTTGAGTGCGCTCCACCGCATAGTGGATCAGGCCACCAAAAGCGCCCTCTACCTGGAGCGGGTTATCAGCCAGCACCTCGGTAAAGAATTGCCGCCTGCAGCCACAGTAAGCGATGAAAATCGAGTGCCTGATCAAAATCCGCCGTCAACGGCAAGTGCGCTTTACCCTCCTGATAGCAGTGGCGCAAGCAGTGAAAATACTGATGAAAATAGGCTAGAGCCAACCACCAAATAACTCAAAAATCCTCAACCTGCTTTTCACTTAAGCTACCTGGCCGTTATTGCCCTTTAAAAACAACAATGCACTTAATCCAATGCAGTTGCCGCATTTTCTGCATCAGGTGCGCTAATACTTGCAACCGAACAAGGGTTTCCCGCCAGGTTTACTTGAATCCTGGCGGTGGAATCCAAAGTACTGGGTCTTGAATCTTGAATTCCAAGTTGTTCACAATTTAAGACCTGTCACCTTACCCTGCCAGGCAATAGAAAGTGTATGCTGCCGTGTAGAACACACACCTGAAAAAAGGAGAATACCCTACGTTTAGCCATGTAATAATCGGTTCAAACGATATTGAAAAATCAAAAACTTTCTACGATGCCATTATGGCAGTCTTGGACTATCCAGAAGGCGTTATCGATGACAGTGGCCGCTGCCTTTATATGAGCCCGCAGGGTTTGTTGGGTATCACCAAGCCGATCAATGGTGAACCAGCAACCCATGGCAATGGTATGACCATTGGTTTTAGCGTCAGTAGTCCAGCATTGGTTGATGCATGGCATGCCGCCGGTGTGGCACATGGAGGAACAACCTGTGAAGATCCTCCAGGTATTCGCACCAGTGGTGACATGAAGCTCTATCTTGCTTATTTGCGCGATCCAGCAGGCAATAAACTATGTGCTACTCACTTCATGTCAGCCGAGGGTTAGGGATCTCTGCACAACCTGGCAAAGCCCCGAAGGGCGGGAATCTAGACTTGATTGATTTTTCAAGACTCCCGCCTGAGCGCACTCTTGTGCGGAATAAACGGAAACTGTTGCCCTTAAACCTGAAGTAGTAAGGAGTTTGAAGCATACCCAGGACACTGAGACTTAAATGAGAGCCGTCTTTCCTGCGCAGGCATGGCGGCAATTGGGTTAAAGTACACCAATGGCTTCACCAAGCTCTAGCCTACGTTGGGAACAGTTTTTTCATTGGTTGCCAGTTTTGTCTTGCTAGGCTTGGCGGTGAAAAACTTGCCGGTCGGTACAGCCTACGCAATATGGGTCGGCATTGGCGCTATTGGTACGGCTGTTTTGGGTATATTTTTGCTTGGCGAGCCAGCTGGTGCTCTCAAGCTAATGAGTTTGGCGCTAATTTGTGCGGGCATTGCCGGTCTCAAACTGGCTCATGCCTAACACCCACATTGTTTACCAGACAACCTCCCATGGCAACAAACCACCTGTGGACACCGAAGAAAGTGAAGATTGGCGCATTTCTATTGTGCTTCTTCATTGCCGGCATTCCATCTTGGACAACTCCGTACACCGATGTCACCGTGCCCAATTCATTTTTCCGGATCGGGATCCTGGTGGCCTTCGTTGCAGCGGCGGTGTTGGCTAACCGCTTCGGCTTCATGCAGGGGTTAGTTAATGTTGGGGCTGTATTCCCCGCTGTATTGATGGTACGGGTTGTCGTTGAAGGGATCATGGAACCCAGCCGTCACAACCTTTGGCCACTGGCCTTAATCATTGTTCTTATATTGGGTTTGATCGTCGCTGGAGCAGGAGCCACTTTGGGGTGGTTGGTATCCAGGTTTCTCGGGCAGGGTTCTCGTGAAGATTGTTGATAGTGCCACCGACGGGATAAAGCCGCGCACCTGCTTGCGGAGTTAAACGACAGGAATATGGACAGCCCTTGGTATCAACTCCTCGCCGATACAGTGCTTCTCGTGCACTTCGCCATTGTCCTGTTTGTCGTCGGCGGCTTGGCGATTATCCTTATCGGCAATCTTCGCCGCTGGTGCTGGGTCAACAACCTGTGGTTTCGCCTTGCCCATGCTGCGGCCATTGGTATTGTGGTTGCGCAGGCCTGGCTCGGCAGAATCTGCCCGCTCACGGTTCTTGAGTCCTGGCTGCGCCGGCAGGCAGGGGAGGCCTCGTACAGCGCCAGTTTTGTTGAGTACTGGGTTCAGCGGGTTTTGTACTTCGAGGCGCCACTCTGGTTATTCGCAGTTGTGTATACAGTTTTCGCTTTGCTCGTACTGGCGGCCTGGTGGTATTTTCCACCGAGAAGAGGTGCTCGCCGCTAAGCTGTCACTACAGCGGGTCACTGCGAACCTGCAACTGTTTCGCTGTGGATTCGCCAGCCCTGAAGAGCCTGTCTGCCATCCGCTTTAGATTCTCTGTTTCAGCACCCCAGTGAAGTTTTTGGGGCGCAGAGTGCAGAGATTTGCTGGCTTTTATTCCACTGTCACCGACTTCGCCAGGTTACGGGGCTGATCCACGTCGGTGCCTTTGAGCACAGCCACATGGTAGGCCAGCAACTGCAGGGGGATGGTGTAAATAATCGGCTCCAGGCTTTTCGGGACATGGGGCAGGTTGATCACTGTTATACCCACTTCATTTTTAAAACCGGCGTTGGCGTCGGCAAAGACGTAGAGCTTACCGCCCCGCGCCTGAACTTCGTGGAGGTTGGATTTGAGCTTTTCCAGCAGGTCGTTATTGGGCGCCACTGCCACCACCGGCATGTCATCGTCCACCAGCGCCAGCGGGCCGTGCTTGAGTTCACCGGCTGGGTAGGCTTCGGCATGGATATAGGAGATTTCTTTGAGCTTTAAGGCGCCCTCCAGAGCAATGGGATACTGGGCGCCGCGGCCGAGAAAGAGGGCGTGGTGTTTTTCGACAAAGCATTCAAAAGTGTTTTCAATTTGTGTATCCAACGCAAGCACCTGTTGCGCAAGGCCGGGCAGTTGGTGGAGGGCTTCAACCAGTTGGCTTTCCTGTTCCTCACTGAGGCCACGGGTTTTGGCAAGGGCAATAGCCAACATTTGCAGGGCAACCAGTTGGGTGGTAAACGCCTTGGTGGAGGCCACACCGATTTCCGGCCCCGCCTGGGTCATCAATGACAGGTCGGATTCTCGCACCAGAGAGCTGTTGGCGACGTTGCACACGGTCAGGGAACCCAGATAACCGGCATGTTTGCCATCCCGCAACGCCGCCAGGGTATCGGCGGTTTCTCCGGACTGGGAGATGGAGACAAACAGTGTTTTGTTTGGCACCACCACGTCGCGGTAACGGTATTCGCTGGCGACCTCCACATGGCAGGGAATCCGCGCCAGACTTTCAACCCAGTATTTGGCCACCAACCCGGCATGGAAGCTGGTGCCGCAGGCCACCAGGTGAATATTTTCCACCTCCGCCAAAAGGGCGCTCGCGGCTTGGCCAAAGGACTCCACCAGCAGATGCCTGGCGCTGATGCGACCCTGCAGAGTCGCTGCGATCACTGCCGGCTGCTCGTAGATTTCCTTGAGCATAAAGTGGCGGTAGTGGCCTCTGTCGCTGTCGCCGCTGCCGCCTTCGAGACGGGATATTTGGCGGCTAACCGGGCTGCCGGCCTTGTCTCTGATGGCAAAATTTTCCCGGCGCACTTCGACAAGATCGTCTTCTTCAAGAAACACGAAGCGGTCTGTCACCTGGCGCAGCGCCATCTGGTCGGAAGCCAAAAAGTTTTCCTCGATACCCACACCCAACACCAGGGGGCTGCCGTGGCGCACACCGACCAGAACATCGGGTTCGGCGGCATCGATAACGGCAAGGGCGTAGGCGCCCTCGAGCTGGGCGACCACTCTGCTTACGCGGTCGGCAAGGCTGCCGCCATCGGCGGAAAGTTGATGGAGGAGGTGAACAATAACTTCGGTGTCTGTTTGGGAGACAAAGGTATAACCGCTGTCCTGCAGGCGCTGCCGCAATTGAGCATGGTTTTCAATGATGCCGTTGTGAACCACGGCCATGCCGCCGGACCGATGTGGGTGAGCATTCACTTCGCTGGGAACGCCGTGGGTTGCCCAACGGGTATGGGCAATGCCGAGATGACTCTGGGTGGGTTGCTGCGCCAGCAAGGTTTCCAGCGCCGCCACCTTCCCGGCGGTCTTGCGGATTTGCAGTTGCCGGGCGGCGTCGATAACGGCGATGCCCGCGGAGTCGTAGCCGCGGTATTCGAGCCTGCGCAGACCTTCAACCAGAATTTCATTGACGTTGCGCTGAGCTATTGCGCCCACAATGCCACACATAGACTAATCCTTTTTCAGTTTCTGAGGCCGCTGCCAGCCGTCGAGGTTTTTCTGGCGAGCGCGGGCGACCGCGAGGTTGTCCGCAGCCACATCCCGAGTAATGGTGGAGCCAGCCCCCACAGTGGCATTTTTGCCCACGCTGACCGGCGCCACCAGAGCCGTGTTGGAGCCGATAAAGGCGCCGTCGCCAATCCGGGTTTGAAATTTATTGACGCCGTCGTAATTGCAGGTGATGGTGCCCGCGCCAATATTGGCATGGTCGCCGATGGTGGCATCGCCGATATAGCTGAGGTGGTTAACCTTGCTGCCAGCGCCGATGTCCGCTTTTTTGGTTTCAACAAAATTGCCGATGCGGGCGGCCTTGCGCAATACGGTTCCCGGCCGCAGCCGCGCAAAGGGACCGACGTCGACATTGTCCTCCAGGGTTACCGGACCCTCGATGACCGTATTGGCCTTGATGACCACGTTGTCACCAATGACCGCATCTTTGATGGTGCAGTTGGCGCCGATACTGACATTGGCACCCAGCACTACATCGCCCTCAAAAACCGCATTGATGTCGATAAAGGAATCGGCACCACAACGGAGGCTGCCGCGACAATCAAAGCGGCTGGCATCGGCGATGGTGACACCGGCCGCCATAAGTTTTTCGGCCTGTTGATATTGGCAATAACGCTCCAGTTGATGGAGTTGACTGCGGTTGTTGACCCCCTGAGTTTCCATACTGTTGGCAGGTTGAAGGCTGGCAATCTGTATCCCGGCTTGCGCGGCGATAGCGATCAAATCCGTGAGATAGTATTCCCCCTGGGCGTTGTTGTTTTCCAGCTGGGGCAGCCAGGTTTTTAATTTTTCCGCCTGCAGCGCCATGACCCCGGTATTCACTTCCGGAATCAGTTTCTGCTCCGGGGTTGCATCCTTTTCCTCAACGATGGCGACCACCGCGCCCTGTTGGTTCCGCAGGATGCGGCCATAGCCTGTAGGGTCAGCCATAGTCACGGTAAGCAATGCCATAGAGGAATCAGAGACTTTTTCAACCAGCTGGCTGAGGGTGGTTGCGGCAATTAAGGGCACATCACCGTATAAAACCAAAACCACGGATTTGTCGTGGATAAAAGGCGCCGCCTGTTGCACCGCATGACCCGTCCCCAGCTGCTGGTGCTGGCTGATCCACTGAATGTCGTCATTGGCAAAGGTTTGGCTAATTTGCTCACTGCCGTGACCAATGACCACACTGATACTGGCATCCGGCAGGGTTTTGGCGGTGTCGATGACATGACCCAGCAGGGGCTTTCCCGCGAGGGGATGGAGAACCTTGGGCAGGGAGGATTTCATGCGCGTACCTTTGCCCGCCGCGAGTATAACCACATCGATCGCCATGAATGTCTCCTCTGTTTTTGCCATTTTATGCCCAATAGGCCGTTTGGCGAAGCTTTAATAGCCACCGCTCACTGGTGCCTTGCCATTAATCCGGCTCACAAAAAAAGGCAGCCGAAGCTGCCTTTTTTCTGCATTGCCTTTAAGGCAGAGCTTTTCCCCTGAGAAGCGGGTTTATTTCTTGGCCTTGCGGCGAATTTCTTCGATGGTGCGCAGCTGAGCCGCCGCTTCAGCGAGCTGGGAAGCGGCGCGGGAGTAGTTAAACTCGCCGCTCTGGTTGTGCATTTGCTGCTCCGCCAGTTTTTTCGCTTCCAGGGCAGAGGCTTCATCGAGATCATCCGCCCTCAGCGCTGTATCCGCAAGAATGGACACCGCGTGGGGCTGAACTTCTATATAGCCACCAGAAAGATAGTAAATCTCTTCCTCACCATTCTGCTTGATCATGCGCACTGGACCCGGTTTCAGATCCGTGAGCAGCGGGGCGTGACCATAATTCACACCCAGATCGCCCTGAGAACCGGAAACAACAACCATTTCCACCAACCCTGCAAACAGGGATTCTTCCGCACTAACAATATCGCAGTGAACAGTCATCGCCATAACCTAACCTCGTTTCAGCTGTTACTTAGCGGCTTTCTCAACAGCCTCTTCGATACCGCCAACCATGTAAAAGGCCTGCTCGGGCAGGTGATCGTAATCACCATTGAGAATACCTTTAAAGCTGGAAATGGTTTCTTTTACAGAAACGTACTTGCCGGGGCTGCCGGTGAACACTTCCGCCACAAAGAAGGGCTGGGACAGGAAGCGCTGGATTTTACGGGCGCGGGCGACCACCAGTTTGTCTTCTTCAGAGAGCTCGTCCATACCCAGAATGGCAATGATGTCCTTCAGCTCCTTGTAGCGCTGGAGTACCGTCTGAACGCCACGGGCAACGTCGTAGTGCTCGTTGCCGATCACCAGGGGATCGAGGAGACGGGAAGTGGAGTCCAGTGGATCCACCGCCGGGTAAATACCCAGCTCGGCGATGGAGCGCGACAGAACCAGGGTCGCGTCCAAGTGGGCAAAGGTGGTGGCTGGCGAGGGGTCGGTCAAGTCATCCGCAGGAACGTATACGGCCTGGAACGAGGTGATGGAACCGGTCTTGGTGGAGGTGATGCGCTCCTGAAGTACGCCCATCTCTTCCGCCAGCGTCGGCTGATAACCCACCGCAGAGGGCATACGACCCAGCAGTGCAGAGACTTCGGTACCCGCCAGGGTATAACGATAAATGTTGTCAACGAACATGAGAATGTCACGGCCTTCGTCGCGGAAGTATTCCGCCATGGTCAAACCGGACAGTGCGACGCGGAGACGGTTGCCTGGGGGTTCGTTCATCTGGCCGTACACCATGGCCACTTTGTCGAGAACGCCCGCTTCCTTCATTTCGTAGTAGAAGTCGTTACCTTCACGGGTACGCTCACCGACACCGGCAAATACAGACAGACCCTGCTGCTGTACGGCGATGTTATTGATCAGCTCCATCAGGGTGACGGTTTTACCCACACCGGCGCCACCGAAGAGACCCACCTTGCCACCCTTGGCGATAGGCATGATCAGGTCGATAACCTTGATACCGGTTTCGAGAATTTCAATCGCTGAGGACTGCTCGGCGTAGGTGGGCGCCGCCCGGTGAATAGGGGCTGTCTGGTCGCACTCAATGGGGCCGGCCTCGTCAACGGGCTTGCCCAGTACGTCCATGATGCGTCCCAGGGTGCCTTTGCCCACGGGCACTGAAATAGGTGCGCCAGTGTTGGAAACCGCAAGGCCACGGCTGAGGCCTTCGGAGGCGCCCATGGCGATACTGCGCACGACACCATCACCCAGCTGTTGCTGAACTTCCAGGGTCAGATCTTTCTCATCAACCAACAACGCGTCATAAACACTGGGTACCTGATCGCGGGGAAATTCCACGTCGATCACCGCACCGATGATTTGAACTATACGTCCGCTACTCATTTCCGCTTCCTCTTAAAATCTTGCAAAATTCTTTGGTGGCCAAATTCACGACTGAACAATGTGCCTTAAACCGCTGCTGCGCCGCCGACAATTTCGGACAGCTCCTGGGTAATCGCCGCCTGCCGCGCCTTGTTGTAGATAAGCTGCAACTCGCCAATCAGTTCACCGGCGTTCTCGGTGGCGTTCTTCATGGCAATCATGCGCGCGGCCTGTTCACAGGCGTTGTTTTCCACGACACCCTGATACACCTGAGATTCGATATAGCGGGTCAGCAGGCCGTCGAGGAGATCCTGGGCGTCGGGCTCGTAGATATAATCCCAGTGGTGACCCAGTTTTTCGCTTTTTTCCGGAAGCAGGGGCAGCAATTGCTGAATTTCCGGCTTTTGGGTCATGGTGTTGACAAAGGTATTGTTAACCACATAGAGGCGGTCAATCTTGCCGTCGTCGTAGGCATCGAGCATAACCTTAACGCTGCCAATCAGATCCGCAGCGGAGGGTTGATCACCGAGATCCTTGACGGTGGCGACAATATTGCCACCGAGACTGCCAAAAAACGCTGCCGCTTTCGCGCCCACCGCACAGAGATCGATGCCAACACCTTTCCCCTGCCACTCTTTCATGGCTTTGACAACAACCTTGAACAGGTTGATGTTCAAACCGCCGCAGAGACCGCGATCCGTGGACACGATGATGAAACCGACCCGCTTCACTTCCCGCTCTTCGAGATACTGGTGACGGTACTCGGACTGGGCGTTGGCGATATGGCCGATAACTGCTCGCATGCGCTGAGCGTAGGGCTTGCCAAGGGACATGCGATCCTGGGCGCGGCGCATTTTACTCGCCGCAACCAGTTCCATCGCGCTGGTGATCTTCTGTGTGCTTTTCACACTGGTGATCTTGGTTTTAATTTCTTTTCCGACTGCCATAAGCTGTTTGGCTACTCCGTTTTGGTCCGCTTCCGATTTCCGGTAAGTGGGATCAGCGCACTAATCCTTACCAAGTCTGGGTGGCTACAAACTTATCGAGCGCCGCCTTGAAGCTGGCCTCAATGTCGCCGTTCCAGTCGCCCGTCTGGTTGACCTGGTTCATCAGGTCACCGTGCTCCGCTTTCATGTAAGAGAGCAGAGCGGCTTCAAAATCACCCACCTTCTTGACTTCGATGGCTTTCAGGTAACCTTCGTTGGCCGCGTAGAGCACCACGCCCATTTCGGCAACGCTCTGGGGCGAATACTGTGCCTGCTTCATCAGTTCGGTGACGCGCTCACCGTGCTCGAGCTGGGCGCGGGTAGCCTCATCGAGGTCGGAGGCGAACTGGGAGAAGGCCGCCAGTTCCCGGTACTGAGCCAGGGCGAGACGGATACCGCCGCCGAGCTTTTTGATGATCTTGGTTTGCGCGGAACCACCGACACGGGATACCGACAGACCGGCGTTCATCGCGGGGCGAATACCGGAGTTGAAGAGGTTCGATTCCACGAAGATCTGGCCATCGGTGATGGAGATAACGTTGGTGGGAACGAACGCCGATACGTCGCCAGCCTGGGTTTCAATGATGGGCAGCGCGGTCAGTGAACCGGTTTTGCCTTTCACTTCACCGTTGGTGAATTTTTCGACATAGTCGGCATTGACGCGGGAGGCGCGCTCCAGCAGACGGGAGTGCAAATAGAAAACATCACCTGGGTAGGCTTCGCGGCCGGGGGGACGCTTGAGCAGCAGGGAGATCTGACGGTAAGCCCAGGCCTGTTTGGTGAGATCGTCGTAAATGATCAGCGCGTCCTGGCCGCGGTCGCGGTAGTACTCACCGATGGTACAACCGGCGTAGGGCGCCAGGTACTGCATGGCAGCGGGATCGGATGCGGTCGCTGCAACCACAACGGTGTGACCCATGGCGCCGTGCTCTTCGAGCTTACGGACGATGTTGGCTACCGTTGAACTCTTCTGACCAACAGCCACATAAACACATTTGATGCCGGTGTTTTTCTGGTTGATGATGGTGTCGATGGCAATGGCGGTTTTACCGATCTGACGGTCGCCGATGATCAGTTCGCGCTGACCGCGACCCACGGGAACCATGGCATCGATGGCCTTGAGACCGGTCTGCACAGGCTGGTCAACAGACTTGCGCTCAATAACGCCGGGAGCCACTTTTTCAATGGCATCGGTGAGCTTGGCGTTGATGGGACCCTTGCCGTCGATGGGGTTGCCGAGGGCATCCACCACGCGGCCTTCAAGTTCCGGGCCGATGGGCACTTCCAGGATTCGTCCGGTACAACGGGCTTTTTTGCCCTCGACCAGACCTTTGTAGTCACCGAGAACGACGGCGCCGACGGAATCGCGCTCAAGGTTTAGGGCGAGGCCGTAAAGGCCGCCGTCAAATTCGATCATTTCACCGTACATAACCTCGCCGAGGCCGTGAATACGCACGATACCATCGGAGACGGAAACAATGGTGCCCTCGTTTTGGGCTTCGGTTGAAATATCAAGGCGCTCGATGCGCTGCTTGATAATTTCGCTGATTTCAGATGGATTCAATTGCTGCATGGTCGATTCCTCGATCCCCGTGATCTTGAAACTAGGTTCTTGAAACTAGTGTAATACTAGGCATTTAATGCTTCAGCCAGTTTGGTCAGACGGCCGCGAATACTGCCGTCGATGACGGTGTCGCCTGCTCTGATCAACACGCCGCCCAACAGGGATTCGTCGACAGACGTGGTGATGTTAATGCTGCGCTCGAGCTTCCTGGCCAACGCCTGCGCCAACTTGTCTTGCTGTCCCTGATCCAGAGGCTGTGCGGAGATCAATTCCACATCAACGGACTGCTGGCGCTGCAGTTTCAGTGCATCAAACTGTTCGCGGATAAACGGCAACAACTGCAGGCGCCGATTTTCGGCGAGAAGTTGCACCAGATTCCGGCCTTTGTCGTCCAGAGACTCGGCGCAGACATCGGATAATGTCGCCGCCTGCTGCTGAGTCGTCAATTCCGGGCTGCCGAGCAGTTTTTGCATGGTCGCTTCCGAAACCACTGCACTGAGGACAGCCAGGACAGCAGACCACTGCTCAAGATTGCCACTCGCTTGTGCGTATTCAAAAACCGCTTTGGCGTAGGGCCGAGCCAGAGTACTCAATTCCGCCATATCAAACCTCGTTAGAGCTGTGCTGCCAGTTTATCGACCAGCTCACGGTTGGCGTTAGCATCGATTGAAGCACCGAGAACTTTCTCTGCACCCGCGAGGGCGAGAACAGCAACCTGACCGCGGAGTTCTTCGCGGGCGCGGTTAATGTCCTGCTCAATTTCGGCTCGAGCCGCCGCCTTGAGACGATCGCCTTCGGCGCGCGCCTGGTCTTTGGCTTCCTCGACGATCTGGCTGGCGCGCTTGTTGGCTTGCTCAATCAGTGCCGCAGCTTCTTTCTTTGCTTCTTTCATTTGTTCTGACGCTTTGTTCTGCGCCAGTTCAAGATCCCGCATGGCGCGGTCGGCGGCATCGAGGCCGTCGGCGATCTTGTTGGCACGAGTTTCCATCGCGTTAGTGATTGCCGGCCAGACCAACTTCATGCAGAACAACACAAAGAAGGCAAATGTAACCATTTGGCCGAACAGCGTTAAATTGATATTCACGCCTTAAACCTCACGTTTATTGTTTCGGTTAATTAGCAATGCGTATATCGCTTAGGCGCCAACACTGGGAGCAACAACGAAGATCAGGTACATGGCAATACCAACACCGATGATGGGCACAGCGTCGATCAGACCGGCGAGAAGGAACATTTTACCTTGCAGCATGGGGCCAAGTTCCGGTTGACGAGCAGTGCCTTCAATGAGTTTGCCGCCCAGCAAGCCCATACCAACAGCAGCGCCCAATGCGCCCAGACCGAGCATGATGGCAGCAGCGATAATGACGAGTTCCATGTGTGTCTCCTAGTTTTTGAGGTATTTAAGGTTAAAAGTAAAAAAATCAGTGATCTTCGTGAGCCATGCTCAGGTATACCACGGTCAGCACCATGAAGATAAACGCCTGCAGGGTGATGATCAGGATGTGGAAAATGGCCCAGCCCATTTGCAGGAAGCCGCCGAAGATACCCAGAATCAGACCGGCACTGTACATGGTTGCGATAAGAATGAAAATCATTTCACCGGCATACATGTTGCCAAACAGTCGCAAACCCAGCGAAAAGGGTTTGGCGAGCAGACCAACCACTTCCATGAAAAGGTTCACTGGAATAAATGCCCAGTGGTTAAAGGGATGCAGGGTCAGCTCCTTGATAAAGCCAGTACCCTTGATTTTGAATGAGTAGTAGATCATCAGCATAAATACCGACAGCGCCATGCCCATGGTAACGTTGACATCGGTAGAGGGGACGATCTTGAAGTAGACGTGGTGCGGATCCATGCCGAGGAAATGCTGGCCGAACAGCTGCGCCAAATAGGGTATGAGATCGACCGGAATCAGATCCATCAGGTTCATCAGGAAGACCCAAACAAAAATCGTTAGGGCGAGGGGGGCTACGAGTTTATTTTTACCGTGGAAAGCGTCTTTGACCACGTTATCGACAAACTCGACAATCATTTCAACAAAACTTTGCAGACCGGAAGGCACACCAGTGGAAGCCTTGGCGGCGACCCTGCGAAACAAAAAACAGAAGATGGCGCCAAGGCCGATTGACCAGAGCATGGAGTCGACATGGATTGCCCAGAATCCCATTTGTTGAGCTTCTTCAATGGAATGGGCGAATCCCCAACTGCCATCGGGATGCTTGCCATAGACCAGGTTCTGAAGGTGGTGCTGAATGTATTCCGTTGTCGTCTGTGTTGCGCCTGCCATAGGTCTGTATCTCTCTTTAAGGCCTATTACTAAAATGTGACATTTTGTGTTTGATCAGGTTTACGGCGAGCACAGCATGGACAATGGCCATGGCAATGTAGCCCGCAAACACCAAAACCGCACTCAACGGCTTAACAAGAATAAAAACGGCTGCGAAGATAACGGCAGAGAGCAGGATTTTTCCTGATTCGCCAAGGTACATCGCCTGCACCATTGTTCTTACCTGCCTGGCTCCCCGGTATCGAAAAGCGAGCCTGGCAAAATAGGCGCTGCCTCCAATCTGTATCAGGCATCCAATCAAAAATGAGTAACCTTTGACCAGATCTACCAGGGCAAACAGCGCACTGGTAATTACGGCTATCAATAACTGCGCAAGGGTGACCTTGTATATTGGCGGTTTTGCGATTGTGCCCATGGTTTAACTGAACCCCAATCTAAACCCGCTGTTTGGCCGCCCGGCGGCCACCTGACCGTCAAGCGGCGGCAATTATAAATTTTTCCCCCTGCTTATTCAACAGGTTCCGAAATTTCATCCACTTTAAATTTTATGGTTCACAGCTCCAGATCCAGATTAATGGTCGTTAACACTGACATGCAAACGTTCAAGCAAGCCTTCCAACTCCTCCAGCTTACTGTAGGAGAAAGTGACCTTGCCTTTGCCGGAAGCGCTGTGGCTCATGTTGACCGGCAGACCGACAGTCTCGGCCACTCTGTCCTGAAGCCTCACCAGGTCTGCATCCATGATTTGTGTCGATTTGGCTCCAGCCGTTGGCTCGCTGAGCAATTTCTTCACCAGCGCCTCTGTTTGACGCACGGTCATACCCTTGCCAACAACGATTTTCGCCGCCTCAATCTGTTTCTGGCCGCCCAGCGCCAACAGGGCTCTGGCGTGCCCCATTTCAATATCGCCGCGTTCAAGCATGGTGCGCACATGGCTTTCCAGAGCCAGCAGGCGCATGAGGTTGGCGACTGTCGCCCTGGATTTGCCAACCGCCTGAGCCACTTCCTGCTGGGTTAATTCAAATTCTTTTTGCAGGCGGCTCAGAGCTGCAGCCTCCTCGATGGGATTGAGGTCTTCCCGCTGAATATTTTCGATCAGCGCCATGGCGATGGCCGCCTCGTCGCCAACCTGGCGAATCAACGCCGGAACCTCGTCGAGTCCCGCCATTTGGGCTGCCCGCCAGCGGCGTTCGCCGGCAATAATTTCGTAGCGCTCCCCGCCTATAGGGCGAACAACAATGGGCTGCATAATGCCCTGGGTGCGAATGGAATCCGCCAGTTCTTCCAGTGCTTCCGGGTGCATGTCCCGGCGCGGCTGATATTTTCCCCGTTGCAAAAATTCGATGGCGATGTTTTTTAAAGCGCCATCGTCACTGCCTGCGGCCAACCCATGGGAGCTATCGCCAAGGGTATCAGCAGATGCAGGGGTATCCAGCATGGATGTACCCAAAAGGGCATCCAGACCACGACCAAGACCTTTGCGTTTCCCAGACATCATTGCTTCCTTTTTTCGCTGCCAGGCGGGGTGATCACCCGGCTTTTTCTTTGTTGCGCCTGATAATTTCCCCCGCCAAGCCCAGGTAGGCAATAGCCCCCCGGGAGCTGCGATCGTAAATATTGGCGGGTTTGCCATAACTGGGCGCTTCCGCCAAGCGCACATTGCGGGGAATGGTGGTGCGATACACGCGGTCGCCAAAAAACTGGTGAAGTTGGGATGACACTTCGTTGGTCAGGGAACTGCGGGGATCGTACATGGTTCGCAGAATGCCGCTCACCTGCAGGGACGGATTGATCACTTTGGCGATACGCTTGATCGTGCCCACCAGGTCGCTGAGGCCTTCAAGGGCGTAGTATTCGCACTGAACCGGAATGATAACCCCCTGACAGGCGGCGAGGGCGTTAATGGTGAGCATGCTCAGGGACGGCGGGCAATCGATAATGATGTAATCATAATTAGCGGAAACCCTGATGAGACCGTGACGAAGGCGATTTTCCTTGCCGGCGAGTTGCAGCAACTCCACCTCCGCCGCCGTGAGATCGCGATTGGCGGGAAGAATGTCCATTTGGGCTTCGTCATTGCGGCGAATGGCCTGCTCGGGACTGGCTTTGCCAACAATGACATCGTACACCGATGCTTCAAGGCTGTTCTTGTCAACACCGGAACCCATGGTGGCATTGCCCTGGGGATCCATATCCACCAGCAATACCCGCTTGCCATAAGTGGCCAGGGACGCCGCCAGATTAACACTGGTGGTGGTCTTCCCCACTCCGCCCTTCTGGTTGGCGATGGTGTATATGCGAGTCAAAATGGCGTTCCCGTTGGTTAAAGGACAATTTCCAGCAAATGGCGTTCCCCGTCGACACCGGGAACCTCCAGCCTGTGGGAGGTGAAGACATTATAGGGTTTTGGCAGTTCGCTCAACTCTTTCTCGGGAAAACGCCCCTTCATGGCAAAGAAAACACCATCGGCGGCGAGGAAATGCTCGGTCTTGGTCACCATTTCCGCCAGGGACGTAAAGGCTCGGCTGATAATGCCGTCAAAACCCTGCTCCGGTTTGAACGCTTCCACTCGCGAGTGAATCTCGGTGACATTGGCAAGCCCCAGAGCCACTTTCACCTGAAAGAGAAACCGCACCCGTTTGCCGTTGCTGTCGAGCAGGGTGAAGTGCCGGTCGGGCATGGCGATAGCCAGGGGAATGCCGGGAAGGCCAGGCCCCGTGCCCACATCGATAAAACGACGCCCCCTGAGAAAGGGAAGAATCGCCAGACTGTCGAGCAAATGGAGGCGAACCATGTCCAGCGGATCCGTGATGGCGGTGAGATTGTATGCTTTGTTCCACTGTTGCAATAACTCCAGATATCGGAGTAATTGCCCGACCTGAACATCAGAAAGCTCGAGACCAAGCTCATCCAGCCCGCGACGCAGCACATCTTGCGCAGTGATGGCGGCCACAGGGGTTAGGCAATCTTTTCTGAAGCTGGTCTGGATGCTGATTTTTTCTTCAAGTAAATCAACAGTAAAGAAATCGCCGCCGGAGTAATGCCCTGAATGCGGGAGGCTCTGGCCAGGGTTTCCGGCCTGGCATTGGCAAGTTTCTGGCGCACTTCGTTGGACAGACCTTTGACCTGATGGTAATTGAAATCGGCGGGGATCGGCGTGTTTTCGTTGTTGCGCAGGCGTTCAATCTCGTCCTGCTGGCGCTCGATATAACCGGCATATTTGGCTTCGATTTCAATCTGTTCCGCCACCTGCTGATCAGTGACGGCCTCGCCCTTGAGGTTGGCCAACAGGTTGTAGTTCAGTTCCGGGCGCTTGAGCAACTCAAAGAGATTGTATTCCCGCAGCAAGGGGTTGACGCTGATGGCATTCAATGCCTCGGCAGCCTTGGAAGCAGGTTGTATCCAGGTGGTTTTTAAGCGCTGTCTTTCCGTTCCTATGGCTTCCCGCTTGGCGCTGAACAGCGCCCAGCGATGATCGTCCACCACACCCAGTTCGCGGCCTTTTTCAGTGAGGCGCAGATCCGCATTGTCTTCCCGCAGCAGCAATCTGTACTCGGCGCGACTGGTGAACATTCGGTAGGGTTCGTGGGTGCCCATGGTGATCAGATCATCAACCAGCACACCGATATAGGCCTCGTCCCGGCGCGGGCACCAGGGTTCGCGCCCCTGCACCTGCAGCCCGGCATTAAGCCCCGCCAGCAAACCCTGAGCCGCCGCCTCTTCGTAACCGGTGGTGCCGTTGATCTGGCCGGCAAAAAACAGCCCCTGAATGTGTTTGGTTTCCAGGGAGTATTTGAGATCCTGGGGGTTGAAAAAATCGTACTCGATGGCATAGCCAGGCCGGGAAATATGTGCATTTTCAAAGCCTTTGATGGAGCGCACCAGGTTTATCTGGACATCAAAGGGCAGCGATGTGGAGATGCCATTGGGGTAAAGTTCGTGGGTTTGCAGGCCTTCTGGCTCAATAAAAATCTGGTGGTTGTCCTTGTCGGCAAAGCGCACCACCTTGTCCTCAATGGACGGACAGTAGCGGGGACCTATACCTTCGATAACTCCGGTATACATGGGCGATCTGTCCATGCCACCGCGAATGATATCGTGGGTTTTTTCATTGGTGTGGGTAATCCAGCAACAGGTTTGCCGGGGATGCTCCTGCGCCGATCCCGTGTAGGACATCACCGGAATCGGCGTATCACCCCACTGTTCGGCGAGGCCGGAAAAATCCACAGAACGGGCGTCGATGCGGGGCGGGGTTCCGGTTTTGAGGCGGTCGACCCGCAGGGGCAACTCCCGCAGGCGCTGGGACAGGGTGATGGACGGCGGATCCCCGGCGCGACCGCCCGCGTGATTTTCAAGGCCGATGTGAATTTTGCCACCGAGAAAGGTGCCCGCCGTCAACACCACAGCTGGCGCGTAAAAGCGGACGCCCATTTGCGTGACCGCACCCACCACCCGCGCACCTTCAAGGATCAGATCATCCACCGCCTGCTGAAAGATACTCAGATTGGCCTGGTTTTCAAGGATCTCCCGAATTGCCGCCTTGTAGAGAATACGGTCGGCCTGGGCACGGGTCGCTCGCACAGCAGGCCCCTTGCGGGCATTGAGGATACGAAACTGAATACCGCCGCGATCCGTGGCTTTGGCCATTGCGCCGCCGAGGGCGTCAATTTCCTTCACCAGATGGCTTTTGCCAATACCGCCTATGGCTGGGTTGCAGGACATTTGTCCCAGGGTCTCGATATTGTGGGTCAAGAGCAGGGTTTTGCAGCCCATGCGCGCGGCCGCAAGGCAGGCCTCGGTGCCCGCGTGGCCGCCACCTATGACAATAACATCAAATGTTTCTGGATATTTCATGAACCTGAACCCTGGGTTGGCCGCACATTATAGGGCAAATTGTCGAAATTTTAAGCAATCGCTTTTTTGTGTTTTTATATTCTTTTATTAATAGTGTTTATGTATATAGAAAGTATTTTTTAATGATGTTGTTATATATAGCGCGCCACTTTCTGTGGATAACAGCATTAATTAATTGAAAATATTAATAAAAAATCGATTTTTATGCTGGGTATAGGCATGGAGTTGGCGCTGGATTGGAGAGCTTAAAGCTGTGGAGGGAATGGCTGGTTATCCACAGAGCCTGATAAACGGCAATTAATCGTTGATTTTATTCCATTTTTCTCAGAGCTTTTACCCGTATTATTCACAGAGTTATTCATTTTTCACTCTGTCTGTGGGTATTGTTGTGGGTAAGTTGTGGTGATGGTGGGGGTGCTTGTGTATCAAAGCTTTTATTGCCAATGGTTGGTTTTTTGATTAGAATCCCCGCCCCTTCAACAGGGTGACGTTACAGAGTCATTTTTCTATACGGAATTTTAGCCATGAAAAGAACATTTCAACCCAGTGTACAAAAGCGCAAGCGCACCCACGGTTTCCGCGCCCGTATGGCTACTGCCAAAGGTCGCCAGGTTCTTAACCGCCGCCGTGCCAAAGGCCGCAAGCGTCTCGCAGCCTAAGAGACCAGTAATGACTGTGGGGCAATCCAATGCCCGTAGCAACATTTGATAAAAGCAGGCGCCTTCTCACGTCTGCCGATTATGCTTTTGTCTTTGATAAAGCTGCCTACAGGGTTTCCCACAGACACTACCTGGTTCTCGCCAGAAAGAACGAGTCAGGCCAGGCCAGGCTCGGCCTGGTGGTATCCAAAAAAAATATTCGCCTTGCGACCCGCCGCAATCGGACCAAGCGCGTTGTTCGCGAAACGTTTAGAAAAACCCTTCACCCGCTAGATTCCCTCGATATTATCTTTCTCGCACGTAAAGGTTTTGATACCCTGCAGCCTGCTTTTCAGACCAGTCTGATGGAAGATGCATGGCTCAAGCTTGCAAAAACCCTGGGAACCAACCAGTGAAGAGGCTGTTACTGCTTCTGATCAGAGCCTATGGGTATTTGATCAGTCCTTTTTTGGGGATCAATTGCCGTTTTTATCCCAATTGCTCTGCCTATGCGCAAGAGGCGATCGAAAGCCATGGGGTTTTCAAGGGCAGCTGGCTTACCCTGCGGCGCTTGAGCAAGTGTCACCCGTTTCACAGCGGAGGTTGTGATCCCGTACCTCCTAAAATCACCCGTTGAGAATAGAGAAATAGAATTATGGATTGGCAACGCAACTTGCTTATTAGTGCCATTATTGCAGTGATAGCTGTTCTCTTTATCCGCTGGAATGACTTTAAGGCGGAACATATGCCGGTTGAATCTGTATCCTCCAGCGATCAGATTGTGGTGCCCGAAGTCAGTTTTGCCGAAGATGCCGAGTCGTCGGCAGCGGGGGTCATTCCAGGGACTCAGGCACAGATTCAACAGCAGGAAACAGCACCCGCCGACAGCCGTCTAATCACACTGAGCACAGATACCTTAAAAATTACCATCGATACCTATGGTGGCGATATTGTCCGCACAGAGTTGCTTGAATACCCGCAATCACAGGATGACCCCGATAAAGCCATTGTTATTCTCAACCATACCAGCGGGCAAACTTATATAGCGCAAAGTGGCCTGATCGGTAAAAACGGCACCGACACCAACGAAGGGCGCCCCAAATTCAAGGCGGCGGCAGAGCGTTTTGATCTTGCCAAGGGTGAGAACGAGTTAAGGGTTGACCTGGTTTACCGCCAGGGTGACGTGGACATTACCAAACAAATTGTCATGCGCCGTGGCGACTATCTCCTCGATGTCAATTACCTGATCGACAATGGCGGTACAGAGAGCTGGAGCGCCGGTCTCTTTGGCCAGATTCAGCGGGATACCTATCAACCCCCTATCGGCGATGGTCTCGGCATGAAGCCCTACCTGGGCGCCGCTATAACCACCGTCGATGAAAATTACAAAAAACTCTCCTTCTCGGATCTTGAGGAAAAGCCTTTCTCGGCAGAAAAAACCGGCGGCTGGGTGGCAATGGTGCAGCATTACTTTATCAGTGCCTGGGTGCCGGATCAGAGCCTGGAAAACCGTTTTACCCTGAAAAAGCTCGGCTCAAAGGATCTCTATACCCTCGGGTTTGTCTCCCCCGCTATCGAGGTCGCCCCTGGCGATACTGGTGCCCTGTCATCCAGTTTTTACGTTGGCCCCAAAGACCAGTATCGCCTTGAAAAAATATCTCCCTACCTGGATTTGACCGTCGACTACGGATGGCTGTGGTGGGTCGCCAAACCCATTTTTTACCTGATGACCCTGATTCACAGTTTTGTCGGCAATTGGGGTTGGTCAATCATTCTTCTGACGGTACTGATCAAGCTGGCCTTTTTCAAGCTCTCTGCCACCAGCTACAGATCCATGGCAAAGATGCGCAAATTGCAACCGGAAATGGCGAGACTGAAGGATCTCTACGGCGATGACCGCCAGAAACTGTCCCAGGAAATGATGGCCTTCTATAAAAAGGAGAAGGTCAATCCCATGGGAGGCTGTTTGCCCATTCTTGTCCAGATGCCGGTTTTTATTGCCCTTTACTGGGTGCTGTTTGAAAGTGTTGAACTGCGCCACGCCCCCTGGGTTTTGTGGATTACGGATCTTTCCATCAAGGATCCCTATTTTGTACTTCCGGTTCTCAACGGTATCTGCATGTATATCACCACATTGTTGCAGCCTGAACCGCCGGATCCCACCCAGGCAAAAATCATGAAAATCATGCCGGTGGCGTTTTCCTTTATGTTTGCCTTTTTCCCCGCCGGTCTGGTGCTTTACTGGACAGTCAACTCCCTGTTGTCCATTGCCCAGCAATGGGCGATTACCAAGCAGATTGAGGCCAAGGGCTAAGCGGGGAAAGTTTACCGTGGCCGTCAGCTCCAGTGGCGATATTATTGCTGCCGTCGCCACCCCGCCGGGTCGGGGTGGCGTCGGAATTATCAGGGTTTCCGGTCCGGCTCTCGCGGCTTTTCTCGAAAACCTCCACGGCCGCCTGATTGAACCGCGCAAAGCGGTTTACACCCATTTTTGGGATGGCGATGGCGACATCATCGACCAGGGCTTAATCCTTTATTTTCCTGCGCCCCACTCTTTTACCGGTGAGGATATTATTGAGCTTCAAGGGCACGGCGGCCCTGTGGTTATGGACGCCCTGTTGCAGCGGGTTATTGAACTAGGTGCGCGGCTTGCCAACCCCGGCGAGTTTAGCCAGCGGGCTTTTCTTAACGACAAGATCGACCTGACCCAGGCGGAGGCCATTGCCGATCTTATTGATGCCAGCTCCCGCCAGGCTGCGCGCAGCGCCCTGCGCTCGCTTCAGGGTGAGTTTTCCGGGCGAATCCACAGTCTGGTGGAAGAGCTGATTCACCTGCGCATTTATATTGAAGCCGCCATTGATTTTCCCGATGAAGAAATTGATTTTCTTGGCGACGGTCACGTAGCAACCCGGCTCGAAGCGCTTATCCAGCAACTGCAGGAAATCCTCAATGGCGCCAAGCAGGGGGTTCTTCTCAGTGAAGGCATGACAGTGGTCATTGCCGGCAAGCCCAATGCGGGAAAATCCAGCCTGTTGAACGCCCTTTCCGAAACGGAATCGGCCATTGTCACCGACATTCCCGGAACCACCAGGGATGTCCTGCGCCAGTCTGTCCACATCGATGGTATGCCCCTGCATTTTGTCGACACCGCCGGACTTCGGGAAAGTGACGATCCGGTGGAGCAGGAAGGCATTCGCCGCGCCTGGCTGGAGATTGACAAGGCCGACCGCATTCTCTTTGTGGTGGACGCCACAGAAGGGACTGACATTCATGTCCGTGAACTGTGGCCGGAATTTTTTCAGCGCTTTCCCGACCGTGACAATCTCACCCTGGTTTTCAATAAAATTGACCGGGTGGCGACGTCGCCCCCATCAAGCAGCAATGACATAGCAACCCTGTGTATTTCGGCAAAAACCGGCCTGGGTCTGGCTCAATTAAAAAATCATCTCAAAAATTGCATGGGCTACGACAATACCGGCGAAGGCAATTTTATGGCGCGGCGGCGGCACCTGGACATTCTCAATAAAACCATGGCTCGCCTGCGTCAGGGGCAGGAGCAGCTCCGGGAATATCGCGCCGGAGAGCTGTTGGCGGAGGATCTGAGATACGCCCAGCAAGCACTGGGGGAAATTACCGGTGAATTCACTCCCGATGATTTGCTGGGGCGGATTTTTTCCAGTTTTTGCATCGGCAAATAAATCAGGTTCCATGGACGTCCAGGGAAGTCTGTTGAACGTATAAAAACTATTATAAATAAAGTATTTTTTGTCTTTTCAATGTTCTGGTGGTACAGTCAGAGCCATTCACTTATATGTCCAAGTTTGGGTCCAAGTAGCCAGAGATTTTCTTTATATTCCGTACTTGGACATACGGAGGATGTAATGGCTCTGACCGACACTGCCCTCAAGGCGCTCAAGCCCAGGGACAAGACCTATATAGTCACCGATGACCGTGGCCTGTACGTGGAAGTATTCCCGACCGGAGGCGTCGTCTGGCGTTACCGCTACAGGCTGAACGGCAAGTACGAAAAGCTGACCCTGGGCAAATACCCGGCGCTGACCCTGAAGAACGCCCGCATGAAACGGGACGAAGCCGCCCAGCAGGTGGCATTGGGTGAGTCTCCAGCGAAGAAGAAGCAGTTGGCCAAGGTGGCAGCGTTGGAAGACACCACGGTCGCTGAGTTCGCCGAACGCTTCTTCAAGGACATCCAGTCGCGGGATCGCAAGGACAACACCATGCCCCGCCGCTACTTGGAAAAGGACATCCTCCCTTATATAGGCAACAAACCCATCAAGGACATCACCGCGGAAGATGTGCGCAGCGTCATCTGGCGCAAGAAGGACCAGGGCTTCGACGCCGCCGCCGGCCAGATACGCGGCCTGCTCAAGCGCATGCTCGACTACGCCTTGACCTGCGGCCTGATCCAGGCCAACCCGGTCACGGCCCTGCCCATGCGGCACGTCTACCGCGCCACCGCCCGCGACCGTGCGCTGACCCCAGACGAGATCCAACGCTTCCTGAGTGCCGTGCACAAATCCAATATCCGCCGCCAGTTCAAGATCGCCTTCCAGTTGATCCTCATGACCCTGGTGCGCAAATCCGAACTGATACTGGCCCAGTGGAAGGACGTGCACCTGGACCAGCGCGAATGGCATATCCCGGTGGAAAACTCCAAGACCGGCAAACCCCACATCGTCTACCTGTCCACCCAGGCGGCGATGCTGTTCCGGGAACTTAAGACCATGGCCAGCACCAGTGACTGGGTCATGCCCGGTCGTGGCACCCTGACCAAGCCCTTCTCCAACAACGCCCTGAACACAGCCCTGAAAGTGTCCCTGCAAGACCAGGACATCCCCGCCTTCACCATCCACGACCTGCGCCGCACCGCCTCCACCCTACTGCATGAGCAGGGCTGGCCGTCGGATGTGGTGGAGAAAGCCCTGAACCATACCATTGGCGGTGTGCGCGGCGTCTACAACCGGGCGGAATACGCCGAGCAGCGGCGGGAAATGTTGCAGGCCTGGGCGGATTTCATCGATGGACTGGTCCCGGCCAGCAATCTGGTCGTCAATCCGGGAGCGGAGTGATGCCGACCTTTTGCCTTTTCCGGGTAGGGCCGTTGTCCCTTACAAGCCATTCCCTTGAGCCTGGCCATTTATACCTCTCCAACAATTGCCGTGACATTATCCCCAGGAGTCTGATAGATTCCTGACGATTAAGGACGAGTTTATTTTATTACACTGGGTACCAATGCCATGACAACCGAACCCTGGGTTACCGCTGAGCAAGTTGCCCAGCACCTGGGCATAGTGAAAGACACGGTCTACCGCTGGCGGGAGAGCAAAGGCCTGCCCGCCCATAAGGTGGGGCGACTGTGGAAATTCCAGTTATCCGAGGTGGATGAGTGGGTGCGAGCGGGTGGTGCCGATGAGGATTCGAGCAAGAAAGAAAACAGCGCATGACGGAATCCAATCGCATCGAATACAAGCGGGAACTCAGCGACGGGCTGGAGAAGGAAATCATCGCCTTCCTCAACTACCACGATGGCGGCATCGTCTATATCGGCATCGACAAGAATGGCCAGACCATCGGGGTCAACAATGCCGATGCCCAGCAACTGGTCATCAAAGACCGGATAAAGAACAACATCCAGCCCTCCGCCCTGGGGTTGTTCGACGTGATCCTGGAACAGCGCGACGGCAAGCCGATCATCAAGATCATTCTCGCCAGCGGCACGGAAAAGCCCTATTACCTGCGCAAATACGGCATGTCGGAAAAGGGCTGCTTCATCCGCCTTGGCAG